>JAEDLW010000033.1:0-16993 GCA_016295035.1 Paludibacteraceae bacterium | reverse complement strand
CCTTTCGATTACGTTCAACGCTCCGGCGCGTGACAACATGCCGCAACAGACACACGTTGCAGGATTGGCTTTCACCGTTACCGGTCTGAATAGCGGCACGACCTATAACTACAGCATCGTCGCAAAGGATAGTAACGGCAATCCGTTGAATATCAAAAGTGGCTCGTTTACGACCACAGGAGAAAGCACTGGCCTACAAAACGTTACGGATCAACTCTATGAAACTAAATTCTTCCGCAATGGTCAACTCTTCATCCAACGCGACGGAAAGACGTATTCTGTTACCGGGCAGGAAGTAAAGTGATTGTTCCTTTAGGTTAACAAGAGCATTATCACGTTATCTCGTTATAAGGTCATAACATTAAGCGAAAAAGTGCAGAAAAATCACATTTCTGCACTTTTTTTATATTTTCCTTCACTTTTCCTCCATTTTTTCTTCCTCAAAATTTGCATAATTCAAAAATTTGTACTACCTTTGCACCCTAAATAAATTTATGTCATTACTATGAAACAACTATGTCATTACTATGAAACAACTATGTCATTATTATGAAACAACTATGTCATAACTATCACGTAACTATATCACTATAGTGATACTACTATGAAATTAGTATGTGATTAGTATGTGATTACTATGTGGTTAGTATGTGATTAGTATGTTATTACTATGACATTACCATGATATTACTATAACCTTAGTATGTTAGAAGCCTGATTCCATCGGAATCAAAATATAACTTAAATATATTCAAATTATGGCTGGAGTAGTTTATCATGACCCCGTCAATGAAGTGCATGGCGCGGTCGAAAAACACGGCGAAATTTACCGCCGCAAGTATTATCGCGACGAAAATGGCAAAGTCATTGGAGTCGGAAAAAAGGAAGTCTACAAAGTGGCAAATCCGCGTGATTGGAAGAAAAATCCGCCGAAAGGTGGAGAGCTCGACAAAATCAATCGCTTCCGCGAAGCAAGCAACAGAGTGTACACTATCCTAAAAGCAGTAAATCCTGCTAACAACCCAACGCCCGAACAAGTCGCTGAATATAACGATTACAAAGCACGATTTAAAGCACAAATCGACGGGCAACCGGATTCACAAGCACCCAAAAATCCTGCTACAAATCTACCAAAACGCTACTTACGTTTGGACAATTTTATTCGCGCTATCATCCTCAACGGACTCAAAAATGCATAAAAATGCGCAAAATATTTGCATACGTGCAAAAAATGTAGTACTTTTGTGCGCTTAATTTGTGCAGATGGATATTTGGTATGCGATATTAGTAGCTGTGGGAGCCGTGTTGATAGCGGTTTTGCTGCTGTCTGTAGGAGTGATATTTCGGAAGGATAAACAGTTCCGAAGTCAGCATATCAGCGAGAATAAGCGGATGCGCGAAAAAGGAATTCATTGCGCGGTAAGTCAAGATCGCGAAGCGAAGAAAGCGGAAAGCGGAAAGTTAAAAGTGGAAAGTCTTTAGTAGAAAGTAAAATATAAAAATATCATTATGAACAAAATTCAAATTATTGTCAGTTCCGTTTTGGCAGCATGCGTAGTTGCCTTGTTTGTGTTGGTTTTTGTGTTCCAGTTTGGCGGTAAAAAAACAGCTGAATTGGTGCAAGTGGATGAAGTCTTGCCGATAGCAATCGTCAATACGGATTCGATTCTGAAACACTACACACTCGCTGTAGAATCGACGGAGCAACTGATGACCAGTTACGAGAATTCAACCGTTAAGTTGGACAACCAAGCTCGCGCTTTCCAAAAAGAGTACGAAACCTTCCAACGCGATGTAATGGACTTCCAACGCAAAGTCGAGGCTAATGCTTTTCTCAGCCGCGAACGAGCAGAAAGTGAGCAAAAACGTCTTCAAACAAAAGAGCAGCAACTGCTCAAGAAACAGCAAGACCTTGAGGCTCTGCGTCAAAAACTGAGTAGCGACTTCATGGAGCAACAGAATGTGCTGAACAAACAACTCGCTGATTCCGTACAACAATATCTTCGTGAATACAATGCTGACGGACGTTTCCACCTCATTGTTAATGACGCCGTTGTGATGAATAAAGTGGCTGGTTACGATATTACCGACGAAGTCATCGAAGGCTTGAATGCACGCTATACGAAGTAAAGTCGAAAGTCGAAAGTCGAAAGAAGAAAGTCAAAGGCCAAAAGGTGAAAAGGGTTCTTTTCATATTATCTTTACTGGCTTGCCTGTCAGTTCAGGCGCAGAATATCCCTGTGCCGCTGAATTACACAAAGATTTATGACTACTTGGACGAGCTACTGACGGATGGTGTGATTGTGCATCAGACAGCTGTGAGACCATATTCACGTCAGCAAGTGGCGCAGATGTTGGTTGAGGCACAGAGTAGGGATTCGCTGCTTAACAAACGACAGCGAGATGACCTTAAGTTCTATCTCAATGTGTTTGCGTTAGAGCGCGACACAATCATGGAGAACTATGTGCAATATACTGACCATCGGACTTATAATCTCTCACTTGCGAACCCGCAATTCTCCTACATGACGAAGAACAAAATGTTCAAGATGTCCATCGAACCGATATTAGGAATGGATATCTATGGTTCAAAGAAAGGCGCTATCATCAAGCGCTGGTGGGGAGCTGATTTGAAAATGGATATTGCGCACCATGTGTCTATCTGGGGTTCACTCCGCGACATCAGTTACAATGGTAAAATCGGTCTGCGCAACAAGTATTATCCGGACGATTATGCCAAGATTGATGGCGCGAAGCTGACGAAACCGGGCTTTTTGAATACAGAAGCCGGCGTGCAGTACAAAGAGGCAAACTACGGAGGTGACTTCTCGGATAGCAAAGGCGGTATATCGCTTTATGCCTGGTTCGGTTCAGTTAGTCTGCAACGCGAGAATATTCAGTTCGGTGACGCTTACCATGCATCGAATATCCTTTCCGGCCGCAATCCGGCAGTACCGATGCTGTCAATACAATTGACGCCGTGCAAGTGGTTTCAGTTCGATTATTTCCACGCTTGGCTCGTGAGCAATGTGATAGATAGTACAAAGTACTATTTGGAGAATAATCTGTCCGGTGGCGAAACAAAGATGTATCGGCCGCATAATAAGTTCATGGCGGCAAATATGTTCACTTTTACGCCGATTAAGTATATCTCGTTTGCATTTGGTAACTCAATTGTTTATGCAGAAAACAACGTGCAAGCGGCATATTTTATTCCAGTTGCGTTCTACAAGTCCCTGGATCACCTGCTGACCAAAGGTGTAAGTACAGAGAACCAGAATTCGCAAGCCTTTGCTACTCTGACAATTAGACCGGTTGAGCACTTGAAGCTTTATGGTTCATTCTATCTCGACGAGTTTAAGTTCGGCCGATTGAAGAAATCCAATCCACAGCGTAATCCTATTTCGTACTTGGTTGGCTTTGATTGGACGGGTTGGCCTGTCAAAGGATTGAGTCTGAAGGGTGAGTTTATGCGCTCATATATAGCATGTTACACGCATTCAATCGATGTGCTAACGTGGCAATCCAATAGCTATGAGATGGGGCATTATATGGGTGACAATGCACAATCTATCTTCGTGGAAGCCAGCTATCGTCCAATTCGGGGGATGGTCATTAAACTCAGCTACACCAACGACACAAAGTATAACGCATATCAGTACTTGCGTGGCGGAACGCCGGCTGAAAAAGCTGCCGGAGGTATTGGTACAACCATCTCGCAGAAACCTTTTGATAAGGCCATATTCCGCAATGATTTGATTGCTTTGGACGGTATATACGAAGTGCATCCGAATATGTATCTGCGCATCAACCTGACATATAATAACGCTCGCGGTTACGATAATTTGTCTTCAGAAGTAACGAGCGAGATTACCGGTACGGCACAAGATTTCCTCAATCGCTATGCGCCTCTTTACTGGCAAGGCAAGAACTTCACAGCCATGGCAGGCTTCTCCTTCGGATTCTAAAATGACGGTACTCTACGAGGATAATCATATTATAGCCGTCAATAAGACGTGCAGCGAAATTGTTCAAGGTGATAAGACCGGCGATGTGCCCTTGAGCGAAATGGTCAAAGCATATATCAAGGACAAGTACAACAAACCGGGTGAAGTCTTTTTAGGTGTAACGCATCGCTTAGACCGTCCGACGAGTGGAGTAGTGCTTTTTGCGCGCACATCGAAAGCACTGGCACGATTAAATGCGATGTTTCAGTCGCATGAGCAGATACACAAGACCTATTGGGCAATCGTGCAAGGTAAACCAAAATTACCGGAGGCACGGCTGGAAAACTATCTGATACGCAACGAAAAACAGAATAAATCCTATATCGCCAAGCAAGGTGCAAAAGACGCTAAATTGGCGATTTTGAGTTATAAGACACTAACCGTAGGCGAACACTATTCGCTCCTGGAAATCAACCTCGAGACGGGACGACATCACCAGATACGTTGCCAGTTGGCTGCGATCGGTTGTCCGGTGAAAGGAGACCTTAAATACGGTGCCAAACGTAGCAACCCTGACGGGGGTATTTGCTTGCATGCCAGACAGATAGAATTTGAACATCCCGTTAGTCACGAACAGATAAACATTATTGCTTCTACGCCTGAAGACAGCATATGGCTGCAACTCGCTCCAACACATTAACCGTCTGCCGCGCTTCTGCCGGAACAGGTAAGACGTACACGCTTGCCGCGACTTACGTGGCATTGCTGTTTAGTGGAGAGAGTTATCGTTCGATCTTGGCTGTAACCTTTACCAATAAGGCTACGCAAGAGATGAAGGACCGTATATTGCTTTTCTTGGATAATATCGCACGTAATACGGGTGAAGATGCTGACAATGCTTTGAAGGCAGTGCGATCGCACATGATTCGTAATACATCGCTTTCCGACACTCAATTGCGCGAAATGGCAGGGAAACTATATTCCGCCATTTTGGAAGACTACGACAATATGCATATCTCAACGATCGACACGTTTCTCATGCAGTTACTGAACGGCTTGGGACAACTGCTCGATAATGCATCTGCCGGAGCTCGTGTGGAATTAGATTTGGACCGTGTGATAGCCAAAGCGGTGGATAATCTGCTTTCCAAACCATTGGATGGCTCCGATACGATGCAGCGTATATCGCGTTATGTGGCTGATAAGTTAGAAGACGGCTACTCATGGGACGTGAGAAGTGCGCTCAAGGATATTGCTAAGAACATGTACAATGAGTCCGTACAACAAATGGATTCACAAGATGAAATTGTCTTTGATGCCGAAAAAATAGTGCAATACCGCCGTGCGATAGACTACCGTATAGCTCAGTGTTACAAGGACTTAAAAGAAGCATATACGCGCCATACAGTGGGGTGCTCGGTGTCTGTTATTAAGAAGTTCATTGCGGAAATTGGCACTTATTTGGACGGAACATGCAAAGAAGAGAATATGTTCCGCGGCGGAACCAAGTCGGTGATACAGATTTTACGGGGCGAGAATAAAAATTCAGAGAAAGTTAATGCGCAAGACCGGGAAGTGTTGCTGGAGTTATATGAGTTGTGCATGGCCTGCAAACGCGTTTATCTCACGCATAAAGCAACGACGCAACTGCTTGGCGATATGGCACTTATGTCCGATATACGCAACGAAATTAGGGCTGTTCTATCGGAAGAAAACCTAATTCTGCTTGCCCAAACAGCCTCTAAATTGCAAAACGCGATGAAGCATGGCGATGCTGACTTTATATTGGAGAAAGTCGGTATCCGCTACAACCATATAATGCTTGACGAGTTCCAAGATACGTCAGTGCTGCAGTGGGAGAACTTCAAACCGTTGTTGCAAGAAATCTTGGCGAATGGCGGTACGGCTTTTATCGTGGGTGATATCAAACAGAGTATCTATCGATGGCGAAACGGAGATTGGACGATAATGAAGAACCTTGGACCGAATACACCATATTTAGGTAACTTCTTTACTGATAAGTCTTTGGATTGTAACTTCCGTTCGCAGAAACAAGTGGTGGAATTTAATGTGGATGTGTTTAAACGCCTTGCCGAAATGGGCCTTATAGCAGATATAGATACGTCAGACTATTCGCCATCTCACGACGGAGGATACGTCCAAATGCAACTCGTGCCATATAAAGACGAGGCACAACTGCGACCGAAACTCCAAGATGCTAAAGATTATATCTGTGAGCAAGTATTCCAAACTATTGCTCAACGTCTGTCTAATGGTGAGAAACCCTCCGATATGTTGCTTCTCGTTCGTACGCATAAAGAGGCACAGGATATTGTGAATTATTATCGTGCTTATGCCACGCTCAATCCGTTGCTGCAGGGCGTTTCTATCGTGTCGTGCGATAGTTTCCAACTGGACACCTCAACCTCAGTACTTATTATTATTCAATCACTTAGGTGGCTGTTAAAGCGAGATGAAGTGTCGAAAGCATATTTAGAGTGGGTATGTCCGAAATTGTCGATTGCCACATTGGACGGCATCAATATACACACACCATTATGCGAATTGTTGGAAGAGATTATTAAACTCCTACCAACATTCCAGCCTAATGACTTGGCATATATCAATTGCCTATTAGATTTTGCGCATGATTTTGTAGGCACACATGATCCGAGTGCAGAAGCATTTCTTGAGTACTGGGAAGATAACTTGCACAAGCAATCAATAGCTGCGCCGCAAATAGATGCAATACGAATTATGACGGTTCACTCAGCCAAAGGTCTTGAAGCGCCGAATGTGTTTATTCCTTTCTGCCACTGGTCCCTAGAGAAAGATAAAGCCAACGATTATCTATGGTGCCAGGCAAAAGGTCTACGTAAAGAAGCTGTCGAACCGCTCAAGATGATCCCTTTGCGCTTAAAAAAAGACTTGAAGGAAAGCGAATATGAGCCGGAAATAACGGCTGAGCATGAAGCGCAACATATAGACAACATCAATGCGCTCTATGTCGCTTTCACGCGTGCACGCAACAACTTATATATTTACGGCGCTTACCAACTTTCCGATTTAGATAACAGCAAAACCGTCGCAGCCTTATTGCACGAGATGTTCCGTGACCGATGGACGGAGCAGGACAAGACTGATTTACTTGCGTTGGAGAGTGTTTCTACTACTAAAAAAAATGCAGCAATCGGGAGGATGCATGACCGGTTCTCTTTTGCAGATGCTACGACGCAAACAGCCGAACTGCACGTGGGCGAACGACCGGTTGCTTTCAGATTAAGCCGTGAGTCGATGGATTGCCTCAAATACGGTGTGCAGGAAGGTGAAGAAACGTTCTCTCACATCGATTTGGGTAATGTATGCCACGGTATTATGGAGCACATGGAAACACGTGAGGACGAACCTTATGCTATTGAGGATGCGCAAATGAGCGGACTTATTCCGGACGAAGAGACGCTTCTGCAGATACGAGCACTGATTGACGGCGCGTGGGAGAATGAGAAACTATGCGATTGGTTCTCCGATAAATGGGAACTGCTACGTGAAGTGACCTTCCTGACAGCTAATCGCGAAATGCGTCCTGACCGGGTGATGGTAGACCGCGAACAGTCCATTGCTATTGTGCTCGACTATAAATTCGGACAACATCATGACCAGAAATATCCACTGCAAGTACGTGATTATATGCGCATTATGGCAGAATTGGGCTTTCAGCATGTGGAAGGATATTTGTGGTTTGCACAAGATAAATATCTACAACCAGTGACGCTTAAATGAACACCTTTTTATACGAAGTCATAGAGCAACTTATTGCCGATAAAGGCATTAATAGTATGGCATCTACCACAATAGTGGTGCCGTCCCGTCGTGCTATGTTGCATGTGAAAGACTGCTTCCGCGAATATATGGCTGCGCATAATTTACAAGGGCCTGTTCAATTACCGCGTTTGACGACCTTGAGCGTGCTCTTTGACGAACTGAGCCCGCTGTATAAGATAGATGAGATACAAGCCGTTTGCACATTATACGATATCTATCTACAAGTTGAGAAAGATGCGCTGCCTGACAAAGATATGTTGCCGCTGGATGTCTTCTATGGTTGGGGAAGGCAACTCGTGCAGGATTTCTCGAATATAGACAAGACATACCCGCTTGTAACGGCAGAGAGTTTCCTTAGTAATGCAGCCGAGGCGAATATCCTCTCGCAACTTGATATTGATGACGATGTGCGTGAACGACTGGAGCAACTCATTTCCGATAACCCGTCTGCAGCGATTGCAGGCTCTAAACGCAAAGAGTTTGAGGCTATATGGACAAACCTCACAGCTATTTATCAACGCTTCCGCATGGCACTCGGACAATATGGTTACGAAGGGGCACGAATGAAGGCTGTTATAGAGCATTGGACTGACAATGCTATCCAACGCAAGATTGCTGGTCAACACTTTGTATTTGCTGGTTTTAACTACCTAGTTCCGGCTGAGAAACAACTGATGTCAAACCTCAAAGAGGTTGGAAAAGCTACATTCTTTTGGGATTATCCGTCTCCTGCCTCTTTTACGGCTAATAACAAAGCTTTTCGGTGGATTCAACGTAACGCAGAAATCTTCGGTAATGCAGCTTCGCAGCGCAATTGGGAAACAAAGGATATTGAACTGATTTCTACGGTATCATGTCATTCTCAAGCGCAATACGTTTATAACTGGCTCATAGAGCATCATCACTCAGGAGATAGAACAGCTGTTATTATCTGTGACGAATCGGTATTGGAACAAGTTATTTATGCTTTGCCGCAAGATGATGAAAATGACCCGGATCAGCGCTTCAAACATATCAATATCACGAAAGGCTTTCCACTTCGACAAACGGAGATTTACTCTCGCTTGATGAAGTGGCTTGACGAAGGAAAATCATTGGACGAATTTATTGCTGAAACCACGAATGAATTGCCTCGGAATAATGAGGAAAAAGATTCTTCTGAAGTGGTGCAGATGACCTTTACGGAACTGTTGGCGAAGGAATCTACTTTCCAATTACTGTCCCATTTGACTCGTTTTCGTCAGATGCAAAAAGATGGGAGAATACCGGCGAATGTGTCACAACGTACATTTGTAATACTACTTCGCAGATATTTAAGTAACATTTCTTTTCCATTTCATGGCGAGCCTTTAGCGGATGTGCAAGTTAGCGGTGTGCTCGAAACACGTGCGATAGACTTCGATAATCTGTTGCTCTTAAACGTGGAAGAAGGCATTGTTCCTAACGTGTCGCCGGATTACTCATATTTGCCATATTATTTGCGCAAGTATTACGGCTTGCAGACGCATGAAGAATCGACGGATGTATATGCTTATAACTTCTTCCGTTTGCTTTCACGTGCAAAGAAAATCACCATGACTTTTGCTGGAAGTGAAACAAGCAAGAATAGCAAAACCATGTCTCGCTTTGTCAAGCAAATCATAGCCAGCGATAATTTCCGCGTTACCAAACAATTGCTCTTAGAGCCGAATGACGGTAAGTTTATCGTGCCAGTTGAGCAAATGAATGAGGTCGAATCTAAAAAAGACAATCCGAGATTATCGCCATCGGCGATTAATACTTTTCGCGAGTGTGAGATGAAGTATTTCTTACACTACAGAATGGGAATTCACGAACTTGAGGAAGAAGATGTGCTCTTATCTCACTCTGAATTAGGAACTTACGTACACGACGCATTGGAGGAATTGTATTCACGTTACAAGAACATTTCCTCTATTCCTGACCCAGTTAACTGGTCGGAAATAAAGCATTTAGAGGGTTTACAAGAGCATCATCCTCTGGAATTCACAACGATTACGACGTATATCACCCGTATATTAGCGGCTGATAGACAACTCTCTAAACAAGGTCTTGAGATATTGGAGACTGAAAAATGGCACTATCTTAATCTTAATGTTCCGGAACATGGTATCGTTCAAATTGGCGGCAAACTTGACAGAGTGGATAGAGTAGGCGGACAAATCCGCATTGTAGATTACAAAACGGGTTCGCTTAAGAAAGATAATGAGCTCCAGATTAACATCTATCGCGTGGCTTATCATCAAGAAAAAGGTATAGAACCATCAGCAGTATTGTATCTCTGTAAGAATAAACCTGACGAGTTAGTACATGAGGTGCAAATGGATGATAAACAGGCATTTATTGGTGAACTCACTGAAACTATTCATGCTATGCTGTCACTTGAAAAACCTCAATTGGCAGACAAGGAAGATGCGTGTCGCTACTGCCCATACCAAATTCTCTGTAACAAGCATCCGATTGACCTGTAATAATTTGCGACTACCAAGTATCAATTTTGCTAAAAAACGAAGAAAAAATATTTTTTCTTTGAAAATATTTGCGTATTCCAAAATAAAGCAGTACTTTTGCACGCTTTTTTGCGCGGACTATGGAAAATGTTATCAATCTGGACCAATTAGAACCGGGTATTCATACCTTTGATATTCATCTGGATAGTGCCTATTTACAGAGCATAGAGAAGACTGAATTACTTGGCGGCGAGATTGATGCAAAGGCAACATTGAACCTCCTGTCAAAGGGTTTTGAGCTCACGATGACAGTGCACGGAGTAGTGAGTGTCACCTGCGACAGATGCCTTGAACCTATGGACATAGCCGTTTCCGCTGAAGACGACATGACAGCAGATGCCGTGGATGCTATAAGCGAAAATAAAAAAGGTAATTTGGTTAACCTCAATTGGTTAGCATATGAGTTGACAATAGTTAATCTTCCAATAGTGCATAGTCACCAAAATGGTGGTTGTAATCCAGAAATGGATAACCTTCTCCAAAATCACCTCTGCACGGCGGAAGAGCCCGAAGCATAAATAACAGAATAAACTAACGAGTAAAATAAAGAATTATGGCACATCCTAAAAGAAGACAATCGCACACCAGACAAGCGAAACGTCGTACCCATGACGTCGCTAAGATGCCGGCATTAGCCATTTGCCCAAACTGTGGTGCACATTACATTTATCACACTGTTTGCCCAAGTTGCGGTTACTACCGTGGTAAACTCGCTGTGGAGCAAGCTGCTGAAGCATAAATGTACTTGATCCCAACCAACAACTCGCCTCAAGGTAACTTGGGGCGTTTGTTGCGTAAATCGACCAAAACCTCAACTAGAATACTTAATCAAATATGCAGCCCGTGAGGGTAGTTTTTAAATTTTAAACACTATGTTCGATAGTAACAATTTCTCCCGCCGTCCGGGAGGCTTCCGTCAGAGCGAGAGCCCGCGTGAGCAAAATGGACAATTCAATGGTGGACATAAACGTAAGCGTTTCGTACGCGGCGCAGAAAAAGTAGAAGGCCGTCCCGCATTTGGTGAACACACACAACGTCCACGTTTTAATCCTAATAGTACTGACCGTCCTGTCTACGGAGAACGTCCAAAGCGTCCTACCTTTGATGCTCGTAATGGACATCACCCTGCTTTTGGCAACCATCAACAACGCTCGGCTAATAGACCGAAACCTCAAAACAATGCAGGAGTCTATAGCCAGAAAAAACGTATCGAATATGCACAACGCATAGAAGATCCGACTAAACCTATACGTTTAAACAAATATCTTGCTAATGCAGGTATATGCAGCCGCCGTGAGGCTGATGACTTTATCCAAGCAGGTGTTATATCAGTGAATGGTGAAATCGTTTCCTCGCTTGGTGCAAAAGTGCTTCCGACAGACAAAGTTATGTTCCACGACCAACCGGTTAAACGTGAACATCTTGTCTATCTGCTACTCAATAAGCCGAAGAATACCGTTACCACAACCGACGACCCGGAAGAACGTCGCACCGTTATGGATATCGTTCGTACTGCATGTGCTGAGCGTATATATCCTGTAGGGCGTCTCGACCGCAACACCACTGGTGTGCTTCTGCTCACTAACGATGGTGATTTGGCAGCCAAGTTGACACATCCTAAATTCGGTAAGAAGAAAATTTACGCCGTCACTCTGGATCGTGAGTTAGATGAGGCAGATGAGACTACAATACGCAACGGTATTACCCTTGATGACGAGAAAATAGTGCCTGATGCACTTGAGTTCCCGAAAGAGGACCGTAAGCACTTGGGCCTGGAAATACACTCCGGCCAAAATCGTGTAGTACGTCGTATCTTCGAGAAAGTAGGTTATAAAGTGACGGCACTTGACCGCGTTAGCTTTGCAGGCTTGACGAAGAAAAATGTGGCTCGTGGTCATTACCGCTTCCTCACGCAGAAAGAGGTACAAATGCTGCAAATGGGTGCATTTGAATAAGTCATTATATAATAAGGTATTAGTGCTGCTAATTGCAGCTTTCAGTAGCGTGTCACTTGCTTCTGCCGAAAAAGTGGATGCAAGTGATTCGCGTATCACATGGGTTGGCAGAACAAATTTTGACTATAATGGTTCAGTTACTTTTGACTGGACTGGTATCTACTGTCGTATTCGTTGCACAGGTGACACTTTGCGTCTACATATTGCT
Source organism: Paludibacteraceae bacterium (assembly GCA_016295035.1). GTDB lineage: Bacteria > Bacteroidota > Bacteroidia > Bacteroidales > Paludibacteraceae > Colicola. The sequence continues at coordinate 4,533 of JAEDLW010000033.1, read as the reverse complement.
GATACGAAACGCAACTATTTTAATGTGTACATCGACCGAGAGATGAGCGATGAACCATCGCAAATAATTGCTACAATGGGAGATAGTATCTATACCTTCTCTCTCTGCCGGTGCCGTAAAGTGCATAATATTACGCTGCAGAAACGTACCGAAGCAGAGCAGGGGAGAACCACTATCTTCTATGCTGAAACCAATGGCCATTTCCTGCAAGCAGAACCACTGCGCAATCGTCAGATAGAGTTTATAGGTGATAGTTACACTTGCGGTTACGGTATTGAAGACGCCGATTCTACGGCCCACTTTTCTCCGGAAACTGAGAATGTGTGCAAGACATATGCATCTATAATTGCACACAAACTCAATGCTGACTATCAGGTCATCGCGCATTCGGGAATGGGTATCTGTCGTAATTACAACTCCAAGTTCCCGGGATGGACAATGCCCAAGCGCTACAAATTCCGTTTTGATATGGATTCTATTAACAATCCATGGTATGGTAACAGTGAATGGTGCCCTATGACGGTTATTTTGCTCGGTGGCAATGATTTCTCATGCGGCGTTACACCCGATTATACACAGTTCCGTGATGCTTATTTTAGCCTTCTTAATGAACTGCCGGATAGCATGATAGTTCTATGCTGCACCAAGACCAAGGACACCGAACTTAGTCGTTATGTCGAGCGTGTAGTACGAGAGTGTGACCATCCAAATGCCTATTTCTTCGCCTGTGATTTTGATGCGTACACGAACCATCGCCGCGATTTAGGGGCCGACAAGCACCCTAACGAAAGAGCTCACCGCCGTTTAGCGGAGCAAATATATTCGTTTCTAAAAAAGTTCTGGTAAACTTTTCGGAAATACCGCCCTTACTCCTTTTCCTTAATAATTCCCGCCTGATATGCTGCTAATAGTTGCTGCAAGTCTAAGACTTGTCGCTGAAGTTCTTTGCCTAAATCTGTGTCTTTAATAAGCATGCGACAACCTGTGAAATCCTGCAATAATGTGCGAGAATTAATATCGCTGCCAGAAATTATAGCCTGTTCGCGGCTCTCAAATTCTTCATGCTCAACGAGTTGGATACCATGACTATTGTAGATAAGGGTATAACCAGCGATACCTGTTTTCTCTTGATATGGCTTTGAGAAACCGCCGTCTATAACAAACCGTTTGCCTTCTGCACGCACAGGTGTTTCACCTTTGATGGTCCGAACAGGAATATGTCCGTTGATGATGCGGCCTTGTTTTGGGTCTAAACCAAATTCAGCCAATATTTTCTCACAGATATCTTTTCGATCGGCAAGGGTATAGTATGCACCTTTCTTCTCTGCATCAAGTTCTTTATCTTTGATAAAGTATCGTTCAAATGTGGTCATCTTATCCTTGTTATACAACGGAGAACCTTCACCACACCACAAGTACAGCATATAATCCAGTGCATTGTCCTTTTCTTTACCTTTTCCGTAATAGGCCTGCCGTATAACTTCGTCAATACGCTCCATAAGAGCACGTCCTTTTACTCGTTTACCGCAAACATCCACTTCCATGAATGAGCCATCCTCGTTAAGCGGAATAGCCGCGTGGTAGAGGAGGAAACCGTTGCGTACCAAGAATAGCGAACCATGTTGATACATCATTTTGAGATGACGTTGCATCTTTTCCGACTTGCGGAAGGAGCGCTCTAACTGTGTCATCAACTCTTGTTCTTCCTGTGACAAAGCATATGGGTTAGCTGGATTGATCGTAGGTAAATTGCTGTCTGTCAGAGGATAATTCTTGCCGTTAATAGTTATCGTGCCCTCGCCGTAGTTAATCTTGTCCAACAATAGGCGATCGTCCATTTGCCACTCTGGATGACGTAAAATCGTTTGTCCTTCAAGCTTGAACTGAATGATTGATATGGCTTTATGCATCTTAGCCATCAGTTGGGCAGAACGTGTCAGGCGAGGATTATTCTCAAAGTCTTTAGTTTGCCAGATGGTGCATGGGTCGTTTCCATAGGTCTCCATAGCGAAATTTGCTAATGGCAGCAGGTTAATGCCGTAACCTTCCTCAAGCGTCTCAATGTTAGCGTACCGCATGCTCACGCGAATAACCGTTGCTATTAGTGCTGCGTTGCCTGCTGCTGCGCCCATCCATTCTATATCGTGGTTACCCCACTGAATATCGTAATCATGGATTGTAGAAAGCACTTGCATAATCTTGTCCGCGCCAGGTCCACGATCGAAGATATCACCCACCACATGAATCGTGTCTATGGTCAAAACATGTATAAGGTACGATATCTGTATCAGCAAATCTTCTGCGCTGCCTGTCTCGATAATGCCCTCTATAATCGCGTTGAAGTAATCCGACCTGTCGTGCTCAATGCAGGATTCATGCAGCAACTCTTCTATTACGTAGGCAAAGGATGGTGGCAGCAGCTTGCGCACTTTCGAGCGTGTGTACTTAACTGTTACCGCACGAGCTACGTCGGTCACTTGGTGTAAACGGCGTTGATACCACTCGCGCATTGTCTTTATACCTACACCTTCATCGGAGAGGCTCAGCTTACCATTATGCAGGTACTCGATACGCTCGTCAGGGTAGTAAATGAGTGCACACAACGCCCGTTTCTCCGCTTCAGGAAGCGTCTCCCCGTAGATATCGTCCACTTTGCGACGTACTACACCGGATGCGTTCTTAATCATATGAATAAACGCATTGCTGGCACCATGTAGGTCACTAACAAAATGCTCCGTGCCTTTGGGTAAACTCATAATGGCACGCAGGTTAATCATTTCAGACACTACGGCATTGCTGTTCGGAAATTTTTCACTAAGTAGCCGTAAATAGCGCTCGTCAAGTTGCATATTATAATCTTTCAAGTTCTACAGTGAAATGTCTCATTAGCGGTGCTTCTTTCACAATCTTCAAGCCGCGAGTAATGCTCTCTCTGCGGTCATAAACGTTCTTCAGCGCCGCCGCAATAACGTCCATATGATTGTTTGTATAAACTCGACGCGGGATGCACAATCGTACAAAATCAAGACCTCCAAAGCGATTCTCGCGCGTCACTGGATCTCTGTCCGCAAGAATATAACCAATTTCACAGGAACGAATTCCGGCCTCTAAATATAACTCGCAAGTTAATGTCTGAGCCGGAAATTCCTCTTTCGGTATCTTCGTCAAAATCTTATCGGCATCGATAAAAATAGCATGTCCACCTGCCGGACGTTGGTAGGGAATGCCGTATTCGTCCAACTTAGACGCCAAATACTGCACTTGGCGGATACGTGTGTCCAACATATCGAACTCTGTGTTCTCCATTAGTCCTACAGCCAGAGCTGCCATATCGCGACCATTCATTCCGCCATATGTGATGAAGCCCTCGAACGGAATACAATATTGCTTACAGCCTTCGTACCAGTCCTCTTTGTTCGTGGCGATGAAACCGCCCATGTTCACAAGACCATCTTTCTTCGACGACATCGTCATAGAGTCCACATAACTGAACATCTCTTTCGTAATCTCCTTGATGCTCTTGTCGGCATAACCCGGTTCGCGAGTCTTGATGAAATAAGCATTCTCCGCAAAGCGCGCAGAGTCCATGTTCACAGGCACACCGTACTTATGGCATAACTCGCACGTGGCTTTGATATTAGCCATGGAGACAGGCTGACCGCCTACGGTGTTATTTGTGATTGTCAGCACCATAAACGGCACGTTCCCCTCGTTCTCTTTCAATACTTTCTCCAGTTTCTCTAACCCTACATTACCCTTGAACGGAGCTTCTAACTGCGTGTCACGTGACTCAGCGCAGGTCACGTCTATAGCAAAAGCCTTGCGTGCCTCAATATGACCTTTCGTCGTGTCAAAATGCGCATTACCGGGTATCACTTGGCCGGGTTTCACCAAATGTGAGAACAGTACGTTCTCAGCGGCACGACCTTGGTGCGTAGGAATGACATATTTGAATCCTGTAAGTGACGTGATTACATCCTTCAGCTCAAAGAACGAACGTGCACCGGAATAACTCTCGTCGCCGGTCATCATGGCTGCCCATTGGCGGTCAGACATGCTGCCTGTGCCGGAGTCGGTCAAAAGGTCAATATACACTTGCTCCGAACGGAGAAGAAAAACATTGTTTTTAGCCCCGCAAAGCCAAGCTTCGCGTTCTTTACGTGTGGATTTGTGTATGGGTTCAACCATCTTAATCTTCCACGATTCTGCAAAAGGTAGTTCCATGGTATAAGTATCAAATGAAAAATCGCTGCAAAGATAGTATATTTTTTGCATACATGCAAACAATTTGCATACTTTTTTTGCATATCTCGAAAAAATACACTGCTTTTGCGGCAAGATTGCGAAAGGAAATATATTTCTACCTGTTGTTTTAGTTGTCTGTTTATTGCTGATGGGCTGTTCACATCATTCCTACTTTATTGTAACTTTGCAACCCGATAACCAACTTTAATGTGACTTTGCAACCCGATAAATTAGTTAACTGAACTCCAGAGCAAGAAGATTATTCGCATTTGCCCATTTTCTATGACA
>JAEDLW010000077.1:0-4033 GCA_016295035.1 Paludibacteraceae bacterium | reverse complement strand
AGATATCCATAAGCCCTACGAGAAATGGCGGAACGCCGTGATGCAGTTTGGTTTAGGACAGAAATTTACCGATACGGATCTGGGCGAACAATCCTCAGGAAGCATCCCAAGCACGCGGCTGTATGACAAGTTCTACGGCAAGAACGGCTGGAAAGCCATTACGATCCGATCACTCAGTATCGGACAAGGAGAGATCATCGTTACGCCGCTGCAGTTAGCCAATCAGGCTGCCGCAATCGCCAACGAAGGATATTATATCTCCCCACACCTGAATAAGAACGATTCCATGCGGATTCATCGGCATAATATCGATATTCAGAAGAAGTATTTTGATGAAGTGAAAGCCGGTATGCATCGCGTGATGGTCTATGGAACAGGTCGTCATTATGCTATCGACAGTCTGCACATGGCAGGCAAGACCGGAACCGCACAGAACCCGCACGGACGGGATCACGCTATCTTCATCGGTTTTGCCCCCGTGGAGGATCCGCAGATTGCGGTGGCTGTGGTAGTAGAAAACGCAGGATTTGGTGCCACATGGGCTTGTCCTATTGCTACGATGATGATTGAGCAATACTTGACAGGCAAAGTGGAGCGAAAAGATTTGAGAAAACGCATTGCAGAAAGTGTATTGAATGAGAGCGTCAAGAAATGGTAACATATGGCAAAATGTTGATTGGCTTACAATAGGCATGTTCCTGGCCCTGGCTATCTTTGGCTGGCTTAATATCTACGGAGCAAGCTATACGTTTGACCAAACGAGTATTGTCGATTTCTCCAACCGTGCCGGTAAGCAATTTGCCTGGCTGATGGGTTCGATGGTATTAGGCATCGTTTTACTGCTGATTGACTATAAGACCTATGACATGCTGGCGTATATCGCTTACGGCGCCATGCTACTCTTACTATTAGCCACTCCATTCTTAGCGCATGATATCAAAGGATCCATGAGTTGGATATCCTTGGGACCTGTCAGCCTGCAACCCGCAGAGTTCGCCAAATGTATCGTTGCTTTAGCCGTGGCTAAATATATGAGTCGATACGATTATAAAGTACGAACTTGGCGCGATTTGATCGTGCCTTTTGCGCTCATTGGTATACCGGCACTGATCATTATGATCCTTCAAAAAGAAACCGGTTCGGCACTCGTTTTTGCAGCCTTCTTATTAGTTTTTTACCGTCAGGGAATGAGCGGATATGTACTATGGATCGGCGTAGTGGCTGTAACACTCTTCATTATCAGTATTCGCTTTGGTGGTGTTGCTTTACCATTAGGAACAGGTAGCGTGGGTGTTTTAACCTGTATGCTGTTAGTGACGGCAGTGGAGATTTATTTCATTTGTAAGGATCATAAGATGAGATGGCAGCCGCTCATCCTGGCGGGTAGCGTAATGGCTATTTACGGTATCTGCTTGCTGGTAAACATATGGATTCCCGTGCCGTTTGATTGGATATCGATGGGTATTGTCGTAGCATTGGTCTTGTACACTATTTTCGTTAGCCTTTATTGGCGCAAATACATGCTATTAATCGTAGCTGCCTTCAGTGTATTTTGCATTGGCTACACGCAGGCTTGTGACTTTGTTTTCCAGAAAGTGCTACAGCCCCACCAGCGCACACGTATCGAAGTGTTGCTTGGAATGAAAGAAGATCCGGCAGGTGCAGGATATAATGTTAATCAGGCGCGCATTGCTATCGGTTCCGGCCGATTCTTAGGGAAAGGGTACCTGAAAGGTACGCAGACGAAACTACAGTTTGTACCGGAACAGGATACGGACTTTATTTTCTGTACAGTTGGTGAAGAATGGGGCTTTGTAGGTTCGGTAGGTGTATTACTACTCTACCTCTTCTTCATATTGCGGTTGATTGAGATTGCAGAGCGACAACGTAATACGTTCACTCAAATCTATGCATATGCAGTCGCTGGTATATTCCTATTCCATCTAATGATCAACATCGGTATGGTATTGGGAGTGTTACCGGTAATTGGCATTCCGCTTCCGTTCTTCAGTTATGGAGGAAGTTCATTATGGGGATTCACAATGCTTTTGTTCATCCTACTGCGTCTGGATGCAGCGCGTATGGAGCAATTAAGGTAGTATGTTTGTTACTAACCCCATAGGAATTATAGGAGAACAAGAAGCCACCAAGATGCTCAAGAAAAAAGGTTTCAAGATTATTGAGCATAACTGGCGCATGGGTCATCTGGAAGTGGACCTGATTGCAGAAAACAAGGAGGAAATTATATTTGTTGAAGTGAAGGCGCGCACGAGCATTCTCAATGGCAAGATGCCGGAAGAAAATGTCGATGAAATCAAGATGAGAAGAATCACAGCGGCAGCTAACGCGTACCTCAAATATCATAAGATTGACAAGCAACCGAGGTTCGATGTAGTTGGACTATTAGTTGATAGGAACACTAACGAAATCACCTATCGCTGTCATGTAGAGAATGCGTTTCTACCAAAAACAAGAGTTATCACTTCCGGCAGTTATAGCGGCCAATGGAAGTGGGGACATCGAAACAAGAGAATAGGGAAATAATATATGGATTTCAAATACGATGTGATAGTAGTGGGAGCCGGCCACGCAGGATGCGAGGCTGCAAGCGCTGCTGCCCGTATGGGTAGCAAAACGCTATTGATCACGATGGACATGAATAAGATTGCACAGATGAGTTGCAATCCCGCTGTAGGAGGAATAGCTAAAGGACAAATTGTACGGGAAATAGATGCACTCGGCGGACAAATGGGCATTGTCACCGATAGAAGCGCCATACAATTCCGCCTGCTCAACCAAAGCAAAGGACCGGCCATGTGGAGCCCGCGCAGTCAGAGCGACAGAAAGCGATTCATTGAGGAGTGGATCAAGCTGCTTAGCCACACCGACAATCTCTATCTCTGGCAGGACATAGTAACGAGTCTTATTATCAAAGATAATAAGGTTTGTGGAGTTAGGACGATGTTAAGTGTCGAGATGGAGGCTCAATCGGTTATTCTTACCAATGGTACCTTTCTCAACGGATTGATGCATTGCGGGAAAACACAGATTCCCGGTGGTCGCACTTCCGAACCTGTCTCGCACGGCATTACGGAGCAATTGGTAGAATTGGGTTTCAAGAGCGACCGAATGAAAACAGGAACACCGGCACGAATCGATGCCCGGTCTATTCATTTCGATCAAATGGTTCGGCAAGACGGCGATAACGATTGGCATCAGTTCAGTTATCTGAATACAGTAAAAAGAGAGCTCAAACAGATGCCTTGCTGGATCACGTACACCAATACGCAGACGCATGATGCATTGCGCGCAGGATTAAAAGATTCACCTCTTTTCAACGGACAAATTCAGAGTATCGGCCCGCGGTACTGCCCGAGTATAGAAACCAAGATTGTAACTTTTGCGGATAAAGAAGCACACCAATTATTCTTGGAACCGGAGGGTGTAGATAGTAATGAGTATTATGTAAACGGCTTCTCCAGTAGTCTTCCTTGGCAGGTTCAATTAGCAGGATTAAAAACTATCAAAGGATTAGAAGACGTGGTACTCTATCGTCCCGGTTATGCGATTGAATATGACTTCTTCGACCCCACCCAATTGCATCATACATTAGAGACAAAACAGATTAGAAATCTGTTTTTTGCCGGACAGATCAATGGTACAACCGGGTATGAGGAGGCAGCAGGACAAGGAATAGTGGCAGGCATAAATGCGCACATCAATGTGCACGGAGGCGCACCTTTTACGATGGGCAGAAACGAAAGTTACATCGGCGTACTGATTGACGATCTGGTTAATAAGGGCGTGGATGAACCATACCGGATGTTTACTTCTCGCGCCGAGTATCGAATCCTTCTGCGCCAGGATAATGCAGACGAGCGACTTACACAACGGAGTTACGAAATGGGGTTGGCGGACGAATACCGCCATGAGTTGCTCAAGAGAAAACAAGCAACATGTGCCGATTTGATCGGGTTCATGCAAGCCACAAGCATCCATAAAGGAGAGATTGATTCGTGGTTAGAAAGTATCG
>JAEDLW010000032.1:0-18057 GCA_016295035.1 Paludibacteraceae bacterium | reverse complement strand
AGGTCAAACCGCTGCAATCTAAGAAAGCATTATATCCAATGCTTGTGACGCTATTACCAATAGTTACAGAGGTCAAGCCGCTGCAACTATAAAAAGCGTAATCTCCAATGCTTGTGACGCTGTATGTTTCCGCATTATATATCACTGAAGAAGGTATAACTACATTACCGGAATACCTGTCCGGGTTAGTGTAATACGCATTCCCGCGATAAGTAACTGATGCGGTTTTTGTACTGTTATCAAAATCATACCAAATGCCATCAACCTGAGTATCGGAGGCAAACATGGTTCCTACGCTTGCTGCTACAGCGAGCAATAAGGTAAAAAGTTTTGTTTTCATAATTTTCTGCCCTTTATTGTTTCGGGCTCAATTTTTAAATGGTTAGTATTTGATTAATCAAGCATAACAAAAGAAATATATACAGCCTACTAAACATGCAAAAAGCTTTTACAATGTGCAGGCGATAGCGGCAATGATGTAGGGCATGGCGCCAATGAGGACACCTTTGCTCAGTCTCCAGGTGTCGGTAGTATAGAAGACAAAGACAAGCGCAAGGTTAGGGAATACGCTGACTTGCAGGAGCTTACTGAACGTAGAAGAGAGCGCCCAGCCGAAAGTCTGAAAGGTGTACCATAAGTTGAAATGGTCCACATATACCAAAATAAATAGTGCCGGCATAAGCAAGCCAAGCACTATTCCAATCCAGTATTTATCAAAGCGCTGCATATTCGGTCATGTCCACAGAGCAAGGCTGGATAGAGATGAAGTGATGCGCAATAGCCCATTCGTCGGTGTCCTCGGCATCGGGTTCTTCGTTCACGAAATTCCCCTTGAGCCAATATTCGGTTTTACCTTGTTCATTCACTTTAGCTACGATCTCTTTCTCCCAGTGTCCTCGGCATTGTCTCGTCCATTTCAAGCCTTCGATAGGTCCGACGGGTGCGTTGATGTTGTAGCACATGCCCCAACGCCAGTCGAGGTCGAAGCGCAGATGCTTGCATAGCTCGACGATATAGGGTTCGAAGTGACTGAGGTCGGTGGGTTGATAGTTGTCGTAGATGGATAATCCGATGCTGCGTATATGGTGTTCTACACCGGTGAAACATGCGCCCATCGTGCCGGAATAAACAACATTGATGGAAGCATTGGAGCCGTGATTGATACCGGAAACCAGAAGGTCGATGCGGTCAGGGTCGTCGTCAAAGAGAACGTTGAGTGCAAGTTTGACGCAATCGGACGGCATGCCGTTGGTTATATAAACGTCTATTTGTTTCTTCTCCTCGTCGGTGAAATAGTCAGAGTCCGCGATATCAACTTTATCGAAGCTCATAGGTTTACCCATAGAGATAGCATTGGACATACTGCTGCGCGGGCCGTTCGGTGCAACGACCGTAACATGGCCTAATTGGGTCATGAGCTTAGTGAGCAGAAGAATACCCTGTGCTCCCCATCCGTCGTCGTTGGTGATTAAGATTTCCATACTTCGTCGATTACTTTTTGTGCTAATTGGTTTGCCTGCTCCATGGTAGCCGCTTCAGAATAGACGCGGATAATGGGTTCGGTATTGGATTTACGCAGATGTACCCACCCATCGGCAAAGTCTATCTTGACGCCGTCAATATCGTTAACGCGCTCGTTGCGGAAGGTATTCTTCACGCGAACAAGGATAGCGTCCACATCCATCTCGGGTTTGAGGTCGATGCGGTTCTTGGAGATGCAGTAGTTGGGGAAGGTCTTTCGCAGTTCACTAACGGTGCAGTTTTTCTCTGCGAGTGAGCTGAGGAACAGCCCTATTCCGACCAGTGCATCTCTGCCGTAGTGCGCCGCAGGATAGATAACACCACCGTTGCCTTCGCCGCCGATAACGGCATTTGTTCGTTTCATCTCAGCCACTACATTCACTTCACCTACGGCAGAAGCAGAATAAGAACCTCCATGTGCTTTGGTCACATCGCTCAGTGCGCGAGTAGAGCTGAGGTTACTGCATGTATTACCCGGAGTATGGCTGAGGATATAATCCGCCACGCTGACAAGTGTATATTCTTCGCCAAACATATCTCCGTTCTCGCAGATGATAGCGAGCCTGTCCACGTCCGGGTCAACCACAAAGCCTACGTCCGCCTTACCTTGGCGCAGCAGGTCGCTGATTTGCGTCAGATGCTGCGGGAGCGGTTCGGGATTATGGGCAAAATGTCCTGTCGGTTCGCAGTTGAGTTCGATGATATTGGTCACGCCCAGCGCCCTAAGCATCGCCGGAATAGCGAGTCCTCCGACGGAGTTAACACAATCGACTGCCACGGTGAAGTTCTTGGCTTTGATGGCTTCGGGGTGAACGAGGTCAAGGTTGAGCACTTGCTGCACATGGTAGGGCAAGTAGTCCTTGTTCGTCATGTGGCCGAGATTATCTACTTCGGCGAAGGTGAAGTCCTCGCGCTCAGCAATCGAGAGCACGCCCTTGCCTTCGGCATCGTTGAGGAATTCACCGCGCTCATTGAGCAGTTTGAGGGCATTCCATTGCTTGGGGTTATGACTTGCCGTGAGGATGATACCTCCTGCTGCTTTCTCGCCGGTAACTGCCAATTCAGTGGTCGGCGTGGTAGCCAGACCGATATTGACTACGTCAAAGCCCATACCCATGAGTGTACCGCACACTATCTGCTCCACCATATGACCACTCAGACGTGCGTCACGACCGACAACAATCGTGTTATTGTCAGGCAAAGCCGCGCGGCGCTGGGTAGCATACGCTGCCGTAAAACGTACTATATCTACAGGATTAAGGCCGTCTCCTACACGTCCGCCGATTGTACCGCGGATACCGGAAATACTTTTAACTAAACTCATTTTATCGTTTGATTTTCATTTTCATATGATAGCCATAGGGAGTAACGGTGGTCTGGTCGTCCGTGAAACCATATCGGCTGGGGCAGATAATCTTGCACTCGGAATCGCCGTATTCCATCAGTCCTACAGCCACATGCCACGCTGTCGGGGCAGTTGTATAGTCGGTGAGATAAGTAAACTCTAAAGGATAAGCACTATTAAGCGTACTCCAGTAATCGGCGGTATCAGCGGAAGCGGTGAGCGTGTACTGCTTAAAGCGCATTACAACAGTCTCAGTCGCCGTAACCGGATCCTCTTCCTTGGAACCGCGTTTAACAAGATGGTAATAGAGATAATCATATCCGCTGACTTGGTAATAGTCCTTCTCCCCCCACTCATCATCATCAGGTAACTCGGTGATGACATGGATATTCTCGCGGGCGATATAGTCCTCAATAAGTTTCTTCTCGGCCTTGAGTTCATTGGAGTAACTGTTGGAGTTGCAGCCGGTTAAGATAAGTGCGGCTGCACCAAGTGCGAATATAACGGATACTATTTTCATTGATTTATTGCTTTTCTTTCAATGTAACTTCAAATCGGACGTTTGTATACGGTTTGACCGTTTTGTCGCCTTGCACGCCGTAAGCGGTGTACCAGGGTGCATAAATAGTGGCTGTTTCACCCTCACACATCTCGTCCACAGCCTCTTCCACCGCAATAGGCATATCAAAATGCTTAATGGTATATACACCCTCAACGTCTTTGAGCAGATCGCCCTGCAGCGAATAGGCACGTATCCGCACCAACCAGTGTTCTGAGGGTTTGGGAAAATCGGCATACTGTGCCGCTTCGCGTGCTTGTGGATCGCGACGTTTTTTCCAGCCGCCGGTAGATAGCTGCGCAAACTCCGAACCATCCGCCTTTTGTAGGCTGTCAACCAGCGCCACCAGTTCTATATCAGCTTGCTCCGCCAAACGCTGATTAATCTCCATGAGTGAGAGAACAGTGGTATCCGCCTTCTGCTTCATGCCACTACGCTTAGACGGACTCTGCGGGGCTGTACGATGACAGCCGGCGAGCAGAAATAGCAATGATAATATGTAGCAAATCCTCTTCACCTCTTACTTGCTCGCCAAGCGCTCTAAGTAACGACCGTATTCGGTCTTCATCTCTTTGCCGAGGGCACGGAGTTGGTCGGTAGTAATCCAACCATTACGCCATGCTATTTCCTCGATACATGCGATATAGAAGCCCTGTCGATTCTGTATAGTTGCAACAAAATTACCTGCCTCGAGGAGGCTGTCGCAGTTCCCTGTATCGAGCCATGCGAATCCTCGTCCGAAGAGTTGGACATGCAGTTTGCCTTCATTCAGATAGCATTTATTGAGGTCTGTGATCTCGTATTCGCCACGAGCAGACGGCGTGAGTGCCGCCGCTTTGTTGCACACGGTCTCATCGTAGAAATAGAGACCGGGCACAGCATAATTGCTCTTAGGCTGTTGGGGTTTCTCCTCGAGGCTGAGGACAGTGCCGTTCTCGTCGAACTCGACTACTCCGTAAGCCCTTGGATCCTGCACTTCGTAGCCGAAGATACAAGCACCTTCTTTCGCATGCTCCAATGCTTTTTTAAGCATCGGCACAAAGCCCTGGCCATAGAACATGTTATCGCCCAAGATAAGGCAACCCGGTTCGCCGTTCAGGAATTCTTTACCAAGTACAAAAGCTTGCGCCAATCCGTTAGGCACTTCCTGCACCTTGTACTCCAAGCGCATACCCAATCGGGTTCCGTCACCGAGCAGTTCTCGGAACATAGGTAGGTCGCGCGGCGTGGAGATAACAAGCACTTCACGGATACCGGCAAGCATAAGGGTTGACAAGGGATAGTAAATCATCGGCTTGTCATAAACCGGCATTATTTGCTTGCTGATTGCCTTGCTAAGCGGATAGAGACGTGTGGCAGAGCCTCCCGCAAGAATAATTCCTTTCATAGGTTATGTACGGTAGTTTATTAGAAGACTTCTTCGTAATCGATTGAGCCGGAAACTTTCTTGCACTCCGCAGGAGGAGTAAATTGTGCATCGCAGCCCTGAGCCCAACGCGTAGCACGGAAAATAACTTTACCTCTTTCTTCTTTGTACATATAAACGCGCTTGTAGCCACCAACTTTCTTATCATCATCGGTGAAAGTAGTGCACTTTTTGCCAGCATAATCCTCAGTACCTTCGCTCTGATTGGCCTCGTCGCTTGACATGTACTCAGCAAAGTCTTCCCAACGAAACCACTCTGTCGGAAATACCATAGAAAGGTTAGTAAAGTAGTAAACACCATCTTTATTTTCCGCCTCAACATAGGTTTTATCCTTAGTGTTGCCTTGGTAAACCGTTTGCGGAGTGATAATCAGGAAGTCGCCACTATTAGATTTATCCACGCGAAGATATTTACCACTCTCTTTGAACTTGAGCGACATACCCTCTGAATAACCTTCGTAGGAATAGAAGACGGAACCGGTAGTCTCCTGGAACACCTTACCGGAAACGATTTCGTTCTTTTCGTCAACAGCCCACTTAGTTCTAAGAACCGTAGAGGTAATGCAGCCACTCAATAGAACTACCACTACAGATAAAGCAGCAAAAAATCTAAACGATTTCTTCATAATGTCAACGTTATAATTATTTGTATTTTGGGTTAGCGACGGCAAAAGTACTGCTTTTTTTCGATATACACAAATATTTGTGTTACTTTTTTTGCATGTTCCAAAAAAAAGTTGTACTTTTGCAGCAAATTACCAAATACAATTATTGTATAACCTTATAAAATAACTTGAATCATGGCAATAAAGATTAAATCAGAAGAAGGCGGTAAGCGTAAGAACCGCGGATGTTTGTGGACGATTATCGTCTGCGCAGTATTGTATGTAGCGAGTTGTGTCGGTTTCGCCGTGATGATGAGCAACGCGTTTGGCGGTTCATTTGCTAAACTGGGTGACAAGACGGTTTATCGTTTGGACATGAAGGGCATGGTTGTAGAGCAAGCCCAGGAAGATAACCCGTTTGCAGCCCTAACCAGCTCTATGCCTTACGGCAGAGGAAACGTAGAGACAGTAGGTCTGGACGACATCTTGAGCAATATCAAGCTCGCAAAAGAAGATGAACGCGTGGTGGGTATCTACCTCAAAGGCGGCTCGTTGCGTGTGGCTCCAGCGTCTGCCAAAGCAATCCGTGACGCCCTTGTGGACTTCAAAGAGTCCGGTAAGTGGATTATTGCTTACGCAGAGAGTTACGGCCAAATGAACTATTATATCGCTTCCGTAGCGGATAAGATTTATCTGGACGAAGTGGGTGCTATTGAATGGCATGGTTTGAGCGGAACGAAAGAGTATTATAAACGTATTCTGGACAAATTGGGCATTGAGATGCAGATACTTAAAGTCGGCACATTCAAATCGGCAGTAGAGCCGTTCTTCCGTACTTCTATGTCCGAGGCAGACCGCAAACAGACTGAAATATATCTCTTCGGAATCTGGAACAACTTGACCGCCTCAGTGGCTGAGTCTCGCAATCTGTCTGTTGAGAAACTGAACGCATATGCGGACGAGTTTATGGACGTTCAACCGCAAAAGAAATATGTAGAATACGGTTTCGTGGATAGCCTTATTTACCGTCAGGAAATGGACTCCGTGCTCAAACGCCTTATCGGAACTGAGGATTACAAGGTACTGAACACCAGCAAGATGGCCTCTATTGAGCGTGAGAAAAACAACGCATCGGACAAGATTGCCGTTGTCTATGCAGCCGGCGAGATTACAGATGAATCGGGTGACGGAATTGTAGGCACGAAGATGATTAAGACCTTGGCGAAAGTGCAAAAGAATGAGGAAGTCAAAGCGGTCGTACTTCGCGTGAACAGTCCGGGTGGTAGCGCCAATGCCAGTGAACAGATTAACCACGCCGTTAAACTGATTCAAGAGAAAGGAATTCCGGTAGTTGTGTCGATGGGCGACTATGCTGCATCCGGCGGTTACTATATCAGCGCTGAGGCAGATTATATCTACGCCGAGCCGACCACGCTGACAGGTTCTATCGGTATCTTTGGTATGATACCTAATGTTAACGGCTTACGCGAAAAAGTTGGTTTGGACATCGACGGCGTTAGTACGAACAAACATTCTGACATGGGAGTCAACATGATTTATAAGGGCATGAACCCGAGTGAGCGTGCGCTGATGCAAAATATGATTGAACGCGGTTACGACCTCTTCACGCGTCGTTGTGCAGAAGGTCGTCATATGGCACAAGACTCGATAAAGGCTATCGGCGAAGGTCGTGTTTGGTTAGGTCAGGATGCGCTACGCTTAGGCTTGGTAGATGAATTAGGTAATATCGATAACGCAATTGCTAAAGCAGCTGAATTGGCTGAACTGGAAGATTACGCACTCGTTTATTATCCGAAACCCGTGGACCCAGTTGAGGAATTCATGAAGATGTTTGACAACTCTACCGAAGAAGAGAAAATGATTGCTCGTCTGCGTGAGTTGGTTAAACAGCCTCGAATCTTGATGCTTGCTCCAACGATTGACATTCAATAATGTTTGGGCTGATACTACATATCAGACACTGGCTGTACGACAAAGGTATCCTACCCTCCCACACAGTCCATATCCCTACTATTTGTGTAGGCAATCTGGCTCTTGGCGGTACAGGTAAGACACCTCACACAGAGTATCTAATCCGGTTACTCTCGCCGCAATACAAAGTGGCGGTACTTTCCCGCGGGTATAAGCGCAAGACGTGCGGTTTTGTGCTGGCTGATCATACAAGCACAGCGGCTACCATAGGAGACGAGGCAATGCAGATACATCGTAAGTTTCCTGATGTAGCCGTAGCTGTGTGTGAACATCGTGTTCGCGGTGTGCATCAACTGCAGCGTATGGTGCCCGACTTGCAAGTTATCATTTTAGATGACGCAATGCAACACCGCGCGCTACGCTGTGGACTGACCATTATGCTCACGGCAGAGAATAACCTCTATATCACAGACCGGCTGTATCCTTTCGGCAGACTACGCGACCTCAAGCGACGCAGTCTGGCTGCACAAGCCATTATAGTGACCAACTGTCCGAAGGACATGAAACCAATTGACAAACGGGTCATTGATAACCGCCTACATCTGCCAGCATATCAAAACCTGTATTTTTCGCATGTAGTGTACGAACAAGTAGATATAGTAGGAACGAATCCGTTAGTCATTAGCGGCATCGCCCATCCGGAAGCCTTCTATGCACATGTCAAAGAGCTGTTTCCGAAAGCGGAATTGATGACCTTTGCCGACCACCATCGTTTTACTAAAAAGGACGAGTTACGCATTATCGAAGCAGCGAAAAAGCATGACTGCATTCTAACAACAGAGAAGGATTACGAACGACTGCTACTGACCAATTTGCCAAGTGAGTTGAAAGACCTCATACAAGCTTTGCCTATTCGCGTGGAACTGCGAGGCAAACAGGAAGAGGAATTAAAACGACAATTAGGTACGTACTTAAAGGAAGAACTAAAACACCAGCAAAAAAACAAGAAAGCATGAATATACTCAAACTGCTTCATCGCTTTATTCCTCCTTACAGAGGGAAAGTAGCGTTGAATATCACATTCAATATACTCTCCACTATATTGTCGCTGTTCTCGTTTGCGACCATTATCCCTATTCTGCAGCTTCTGTTCGGTATTAGCGACATGAACAGCCAATACACCGAATTGGTGTCCACTATGCCGATTAAAGAATACGTAGAAGCGGCTCGCGGAAACTTATACTGGTGGATGGGACAATTGGTGATGGAGCATGGTGCAGGACTGGTGCTGTTTATGTTGGGTATGTTCCTTGTGGTGACAACCGGATTGAAGTGCTTGTGCGCATGGTTGGCTAATTTCTTTATCGTGCCCATACGTACAGGTGTGCTGCGCGACCTGCGCCAGCAATTATACAATAAGGTGACCCGCCTTCCTATCGGTTACTTCACCGAAGAGCGCAAGGGCGATATCATGTCACGCATGACCAATGATGTAAATGAAGTTGAAGCCAGCATCATGTCCACTGTGGATATTCTTTTTAAGAATCCGCTGATGATACTTATCTACCTCATCATGCTCTTCCTTATCTCGTGGCAACTCACCTTGTTTGCGTTAATCTTACTGCCCGTAGCAGGTTTGCTGATTGGTCGCATAGGCCGTTCACTCAAACGCACATCCACGCAAGGTCAGGAGCAAACGGCAGATATACTGACGCAAATTGAAGAAACATTAGGAGGATTGCGCGTAGTAAAAGCATTCAATGCCGAAGAAAAACTGCAAGCCCGCTTCCTCAAACTGGCTAATGAGACGAGACGCACCTTTACTCGCATTAACCGACGGTATTATCTTGCCCACCCTGTTTCAGAGTTTTTGGGTACGACCTTGATTGCTGTACTGCTGTGGTACGGAGGCGGACTGATTTTAAGTCACAACGCACTCATTGACGCCTCTACGTTCATCTACTACCTTATTCTGTTCTACTCCATTATCAACCCGGCTAAAGACCTATCGAAAGCATCATACGGCATCCGTCGCGGTACAGCCGCGTTGGATCGCATTGACAAAGTGCTGAATGCGGAAAACAATATTCATGAGGTGGCTAATCCGGTAGCAATAAATGACTTCAAGGATTGTATTGTTTATAAGGATGTTTCCTTTGCTTATTGCAATGATTTGGAAGTGCTGCAGCATATCGACCTCACCATACGGAAAGGTCAAATGATAGCCCTTGTTGGGCAATCCGGAAGCGGTAAGACTACGCTAGCCGATCTGCTTCCGCGCTTCTACGACGTGACAGGAGGTAGTATCACGGTTGACGGTTTAGATATTCGCCAAGCCAAGATACATGACCTACGCGGACTGATGGGCAATGTCAACCAAGAGGCCATCCTATTCAACGACACATTCTACAACAATATCACTTTTGGTGTGGACACGAATCAACCGGCACCTAACGGGCAGACATGGCAAGAAGCCGTAGAACAGGCAGCGAAGATTGCCAATGCGCACGAGTTCATTATGGCTACACCTGACGGCTACCAAACTACCATCGGCGACCGCGGCAGTCGTTTGTCAGGAGGTCAACGGCAACGCATCTCTATTGCACGCGCCATTTTGAAGAACCCACCTATACTTATTTTGGACGAAGCCACTTCGGCATTGGATACAGAGTCAGAGAAGTTAGTACAAGAAGCTCTCGAGCACTTGATGAAAGACCGCACTACCTTAGTAGTGGCGCACCGTCTGTCAACCATTCGCAATGCTGATATGATTTGCGTCCTGCACGACGGAAAAATCGTCGAACAAGGACGCCATGATCAATTGATGAAGCGAAACGGCTATTACGCCAAACTCGCTGCTATGCAACAATAATTAGAAGAGACTCAGTTGCTCTTCAGTATCCACAGGTTTACTATCATCAGGTACCTCGTTGGTGATAATCAACGGGATATCTGCAACACGTTCAACAGTAGCGTTAGGGTCGCTATTGTCCGCTATGGGAACTTCTTCCGTGCTCTTCGGTTCTTCAGGTTCGGGTTCAGGCTCAGGTTCCGGTTCAGGAGTAATATCTACGATAGAAGCAATATCCAAAGTAGAGATACGTTTACCCTTTGCCTTCGGTGACTTCGAATCAATGAACTCGGCCATTATCAAGTCTATCGGTTGACGGAACTCATCCTTGAATGTAACGCGGAAGACAGCTTCTTCGCGGTCATTGATAGCTACGAGTTTTGAGTCGCTATTATCACCAAGGAAGTTCTGTGTCTTAGGCGTAGCGCCCAATTGGAACCGTTTGCCGTAGTAATAACCTAATTCAGCATTCCATAATGCTACGGACCATATCTTATCCGAGTCGAATTTCTCTATACGCAACCAGCCCTGCTCAAAGTGAGCTGTTTCCTCAAACGTATTAAGGAAGTAGTCACCGTTCTGCATAATAACCAGAACACGGTCATCATCCTGGAACTCGCCAAGATAGATACCTTGTGCATCGTAGTTGATACGTAGGATATCCGGATCGAACCACACTTTGCGACCGCCTAACGTAGAGCGACCTTTTTGTTTGAGTGTTATAGTCTTGACATCATATTTAGTAAGCAGGTTACCACGGGCGCTACGGCTCTTGACAGCCAATTCACTCAAGTCTTTAGAGACCTCCAGTTTCTTGAGATGTAAAGCAGGTTTGAGAGCTACTTTTATCACCTCGGCTTCCCCATTAGGATTCGCCGTGAAGTAAACCACCCTACTGCCAGCCTTGCCCTGAGTAAGATCATATTCCTTGTCACGTGCCACACCAGTCACATAGAAGCGTTTCATATAGTAAACACCTCCTCTTCCATCTCTATAAACAACATTGTAGATGGTGCGGGTATCGTTCTTCTTGAATATATCCACATGAAGAATATCTGTACCGATAAAGATTTTCTCTGCTACGCGCACAATCTTGTATTTACCGTCTCGGTGGAAAACAATGATATCATCCAAATCGGAACAGTTGCACAAGAACTCATCCTTCTTGAGACCTGTTCCAATAAAGCCCTCTTCGCGATTGATATAGAGTTTCTCGTTCGCTTCTACTACTGTCTTCACGTTGATATTAGCAAAGTTACGCACCTCAGTTCTGCGAGGATATTTATCTCCATATTTCGCCTTGAGGTTCTCGAACCAGCGAATAGTATAATCGGTCAGATGGTGGAGATCTTTCTCCGTTTGTTTGATTTTCTTCTCGAGGTCCTTCATTAACTCATCCGCTTTCTTGGAGTCGAACTTGGTGATACGGATCATGCGGATGTCGAATAATTTCTCAATATCCTCACGTCTCACCTCTCGAATCAGTTTAGTTTTAAAGGGCTCTAATGCTTTATCAACGAATGCAATCAGTTTCTCCTTGTCTGCAGCCGTTTCGTAACCTTCCTCTTTATAGATACGATTCTCGATGAAGATACGCTCCAAAGAAGTATAGAAATACTGCTCTTCCAATTCGGCCTTTTGTATCTCCAATTCCCATTTGAGCAAAGCCATCGTATTGTCCGTGGACTTACGGAGCAACGTGCTGACATTTGTAAAGATCGGCTTGCGGTTCTCAATCACACAGCAGTTCGGCGATATACTTACTTCACAATCGGTAAAGGCATAAAGAGCGTCGATGGTCTTGTCGGACGAACTACCAGGCGCCAGTTGCACAACAATCTTCGCCTCTTCGGCCGTAAAATCATCGACTTTACGAATTTTGATTTTTCCACGATCTTGAGCACGCAGAATAGTCTCAATAATCTTGGAAGTGGTTGTGCCGTAAGGAACTTGTGAAATGATTAAAGTCTTATTGTCGTCCGTTTTGGTTATCTTGGAACGGATACGTACCATTCCGCCACGCTCACCATCGTTATAACGGCTCACGTCTATCTCGCCCCCCGTAGGGAAGTCCGGATAGAGTTGAAAATCTTCACCACGCAAATATGCTAAAGATGCATCGCATAAATCGTTGAAGTTATGGGGCAAGATTTTAGAGTTAAGTCCGACAGCAATACCCTCTACGCCTTGTGCCAAGAGCAATGGAAATTTGATTGGCAGATGTATCGGCTCCTTCTTACGTCCGTCGTAACTAAGCATCCACTCGGTTGTCTTCGGATTAAAGACCGTCTCCAAGGCGAACTTACTCAATCGCGCCTCGATATAACGAGGAGCCGCAGCGCCATCACCGGTAAGGATGTTTCCCCAGTTTCCTTGGCAGTCGATAAGCAAGTCCTTTTGTCCGAGCTGCACCAGCGCATCACCGATACTGGCATCACCATGCGGGTGATACTGCATCGTTTGTCCAACGATATTGGCCACCTTGTTCATCTTGCCGTCATCCACACACTTCATAGCATGAAGGATACGACGCTGAACAGGTTTGAGGCCATCTTCTATCGCGGGAACGGCACGCTCTAAGATGACATAAGAGGCATAGTCCAGGAACCAGTCCTGATACATGCCGGTCAAATGGTATTTGATTTTATCCTCTGCCACTATGCACCCCGCTTGTTAATGAAGATATAAGCTAAGATACCTGCAACCTCAAGAACAAGGCTGGAAGCCAGCAAGAAGTTCTTTTGTACGCCACAGAAGTACACAACCAAGCAGATAACGCCCAGTAAAACGAGGATAATACCCAGATTGTTTAATAAATTTTTCATATCATTGTATTTTTTAAGTTACTATTATTTAACAGCTCGACAGATGTTTCCGGGCAACATTCTCACAAATCCACTCATTTCGAGCACCATGAGCGAGGCTGCGACTTGTGCATAAGGTAAAGCTGTCTGATCTGCCAACTGATTAACATGTATCCCCTCTTCGGCACCACGTACGATCTTAATTAATTGCTTTTCAAGGCTATCCAAGTCTGCAAACAAGTCCTCTATTTCAGTTTGAACAGGTTGTGCGACCGAAACCCATTGCATATCATTAATCAAGTCCTCAGCATTATCGATCAACATCGCTCGTTGCGTGCGAATAAGTGTATTGCACCCTTGCGAATTAATATCCCTCGGGCGCCCAGGAAAGGCGTATAGGTTGCGGTCGTAATCATTCGCATCGTATGCAGTAATAAGCGAACCACCCTTCAGTTTAGACTCTGCCACTACCACAGCATCTGCCAACCCTGCTACGATACGATTGCGCGCTACGAAGTTCACTTTTTCCGGCACAGTTTCACTAGGATATTCTGTAAGCAATCCTCCTTTCGCTAAGGCCTCCACAGCTACTTGGCGATGTACCGTAGGATAGATGCGGTCTAATCCGTGTGCCGGAACGATAATAGTCGAAACTCCTGCTTCCAACGCGGCACGGTGAGCCGCCACATCAATCCCATAAGCCAAGCCGCTAACAATCGTTATATCTGGTATCCGTTTTGCCAAATCCAGCACCAATTGTCGAGTTAGTTCCTTTCCATTTTCCGAAGCAGAACGCGTGCCTACTATCGAGACGAACTTGCCCTCATTGAGACGCATATTTCCTTTTCCGAAAAGCAGCACCGGCGCATCGGGACATTGCTTAAGACGGAAAGGATAATTGTCGTCCAAATAATAATAGGTTTGGATGCCATGCTTAGCTATAAACTCCAACTCTCTATCCGCATGACTCATGGCTTCCACCACACGGTCGCTCTCCACTTTCTCCCAAGCCTCGGCCGGATTAGCTGAATTCTCGAGCATCATCCGCACACGATGCACATTATTAGGATAGAGGCAACCTAATGCTATCACATATTTGAGCGTCTCCAACTCCATATTCCAGCGATTACACTAACACCTATTATTGTTCCAATTATATCGGCCAACCAGTCAATCCAACTTGCTGTACGCGGATAACAAAATGCCCCCTGCAATAGTTCCAATA
The DNA here is from genome assembly GCA_016295035.1 of Paludibacteraceae bacterium. Taxonomy (GTDB): domain Bacteria; phylum Bacteroidota; class Bacteroidia; order Bacteroidales; family Paludibacteraceae; genus Colicola. Next base: position 3,789 of record JAEDLW010000032.1, on the reverse strand, counting down.
ATCCTCCGTACAACACCGGTACTATCAGGCCTACTAACCAAAGTGTTTTTATTTTTTTGTCATCCCGTAACAAATTCATAGCCAGCATCGCTCCCATAAGCAGATATGCCAACATATGTCCCCATTTATCTGCAAATGCCACATCTTCCGGCAACCTCAGCACAGGTTCTTTCACCAAGCTAAGATAGGCGATAAGCAATCCAATGATGACTGTTTCTTTATATATCAGAGCTTTTCGCCAAAACATAAGTCTCCGGCATCACCCAATCCCGGCACAATATATTTCTTCTCGTTCAGCATCGGATCAACAGCAGCGCACCAAAGCGTGACATTATCCGGGATAAGCGGTTTTAGATAGTCGATAGCCGTATTTGTTCCAATAACACAGCACATGTGTACGTACTTCGGCTGACCATGCGTAAGTAGAGCTGTATAAGCTGCTTCCATAGACATACCAGTTGCCAACATCGGATCCACCAAGAGTAATGTCTTCCTGTCCAGCTTTGGAGCAGCCAGATATTCTGAGACGATTTCCAATTTACCCTTTTCATTAACACGACGATAAGCACTCAAGAAAGCGTTCTCAGCATGGTCAAACATATTCAGGAAACCTATATGCAAAGGAAGCCCTGCGCGCATGACGCTGGCAACAACTACAGCATCTTGCGCCACCGGCATTTTGGCTATTCCGAGAGGAGTTTGAACGTCTTCGGGCTGATAATCCAAGGCACGACTTACTTCAACAGCCATTACTTCACCTATACGCTCAATATTACGACGGAAACGCATATTATCTTTCTGAATATCGACACTGCGAATTTCTTTTAAATACTGATTCAGCAACGAGTTGTGCTCTGATAAATTGATAACTTTCATATGCTTTTACATTAACATCGACATAACGCCTTCGCTATAACCTTTTGACACCGGTATGGAAGGGATTTTCTCATCTCCAAAATCAAGCATCACTTCCCCCTCCTGCCGACGGAAGAGTTTGACTAAACGGATATTTACGATAAACGACCGATGGCAACGCACCAGACCTTTATCGCGGAAACGCCATTCGATATTTTTCAGGCTATTGCGAATCATTAGTTTTTCCAATTTACCGGCATTGAGGTAATAGACCATAATATAGTTATCCGCGGCCTCTATAAAATAGACCATACCGGGATTAACAGAGAGTTTCAAGTCGCCCTTTTCATCATAGAATTTATACATTTCTTCGGGGGTTTCTTCCAGGACATGCTTTCTCGCCTGCAAGCGTACAATTTGCTCGCCGCGATTCTTGACGACGAGCCACAAAATAACAAAAGCATATGGGATAAGCAGCGTGAACGTTGTGGCCAAAAGTGCCTCTTTGAATAGGTAGAAAAGCGTCAAATCCCACTCCGCTGCAAAACTGCGCATTGCCACCAGAGGAAATGCAGCATATACACCAGCGATTGCAGTTACTTCAGCCGCTATCCAAATCGCATAATCCAAGTAACTAATCTTATGGTGCTTGGCATAGTGATACATAATGGTTCTACTTAATGCAATAACTGACACAGCAGTAACGACCACGATTGTAACCCACAAAAGGAATTTCCAATCGCTATCTACCCAAGTGCGGCACTGAATAGGCTGGAAGAAGAGAATAAACATCTCCCCGAACACAGCCGTCACCCATAAAAGCAGTAATATATTCCGCTTGGTATTGAAATATGACGGGATATAATTCTTCATTTAGCCCACATTACCAATTCAGCCCGCAAAGATACAACATTTTTCTGACCTATGCAAATAATTTATCAATTTTTCTTGCATAAATGCGGAAAAAGCAGTATCTTTGCACGGTTTTTGAAAGAGACAATGAAACCAAATCGTTTTGCACATAAGATAAGTAAAGACCTCATCCAATGGATGCCCGTTATATGCTTCCCTGGAGAGGTAATTATTGTGGATGAAGCAAGCAAGATAAGCGAGGCTATCGCGTACCTGCGTGCGCATGATATATTAGGTGTAGATACGGAGTCTCGTCCGTCGTTCAAACGTGGCGTGCATTATCCAACCGCATTGGTGCAAATAGCCACTGAAGAGCGCTGCTATCTATTCCGTCTTTCACGCATAGGTATGCCACAAGAGTTGGCTAATATTTTTACCGACAATTCGATTTGCAAAGTGGGATTAGCCTTTAAAGACGACATCAACGGACTTCGTCACTTACGCAATTTCAAGCCGAATAATTGTGTCGATTTACAATCGATTGCGGGCAAGTGGGGTATATTAGATTTGGGATTACAGAAGATGTACGCCATCTGTTTTGGGCGTAAGATAAGCAAAGCACAGCAACTGACCAACTGGGAGAATGCTCAATTGACACCAGAACAAGCCCGCTACGCCTCTACAGACGCTTGGGCTACGTTACGCATATACAAGGAACTGATGGCCACCGAACCGCTCCCCGAGGAAGAGGCTACAGCGCTCAAGCGCGCCGAATTAGAAAGGCAATTATTGCATCAACAAGAGATATTAGCAGCCAGAGAAGCACAAGCGAATAATGATTAAGTACACCGCATTATGAATATTGTTATACTCAAACCACATAAAGAAGAGTCTCTACTACGGTTTCATCCGTGGGTTTTCAGCGGAGCGATAAGTAAGATTGTGTTAAGCAAGTCCTATCCACATGATGCACCCCAAGAAGGAGAGATTGTGCAAGTAGCAGATAACAACGGCAAAGTGCTGGCTATAGGTCACTGGCAGATAGGATCTATCGCAGTACGTATTTTAACTTTCGGCGTAGAGCAGTTACCCAAAACATTTTGGCATACACGCATCTTTGAGGCATGGCAATTACGTCAATCTCTCGGTTTAGTACGCGAAGATAACAACACGTTTCGTCTCATACATGGTGAAGGAGATTTCCTGCCCGGCTTAATTGTAGATGTATATAATGATACGGCTGTGATGCAGGCACACTCTATAGGTATGCATCTTAACCGCGCGGATATAGCTCAAGCTATTATTGATTGCGTACCTGTTGTGAAGCGTGTATACTATAAATCTGATGATACGCTACCATTTAAAGCTCATGTTACCGGAGAAAAAACCGGTTATCTCATCGGCGAGGCACCAAAAGAAGCTGTTTGGGCGACAGAGAACGGATTACAATTCCGCATTGATTGGCTCAATGGTCAAAAAACAGGATTCTTTGTAGACCAACGTGAGAATCGCGCCTTATTGGAGCATTACTCATACAGACGAGATGTACTGAATATGTTCTGCTACACCGGCGGTTTCTCCGTTTATGCGTTGCGTGGTGGTGCCCAATCGGTGACATCGGTTGACGTGAGTGCCAAAGCGGTGGAATTAGTCAAAGATAACGTGGCTCACAATTATCCTCAAACGACGAACCATTCTGCCATAGCTGCTGACGCATTTGAGTTTCTCAATGCCGAAGATAAAAAATACGACCTCATTGTACTTGATCCACCGGCCTTTGCCAAGCATCGGGATGCCATACAAAATGCATTACGAGGATACCGCCGTTTGAATGCAAAGGGCATTGAGAAGATTAAGCCGGGAGGTATATTATTTACATTCTCATGCTCACAAGCGATAGATAAGGATATGTTCCGTTTGGCTGTCCTAACAGCAGCTACGCAAGTAGGAAGAAAAGTACGTATACTGCACCAATTACATCAACCGGCAGACCATCCGATTAATATCTATCATCCCGAAGGGGAATACCTAAAAGGTCTCGTATTGAGTGTAGAATAAGATAAACAAAAGGAGCTCGGTTTT
>JAEDLW010000076.1:0-4209 GCA_016295035.1 Paludibacteraceae bacterium | reverse complement strand
CAAGATCCTACAAATACGCTCACGAAAAAATTAACAAATTATTTGCATATCTTTCCAAAAAATACTAATTTTGCACGCAAATTGCATACGGATAAGAAAAACAAAAACTATGAATACTATATTGTGGGCTGATGACGAGATGGATCTGTTAAAGCCATACGTCATCTATTTAAAAGAGAAAGGCTACGAGGTCTTGAGCGCGACAAACGGTCAGGACGCGATTGATTTGTTCCGTAACGAGACGGTAGATATAGTGTTTCTGGACGAGAACATGCCCGGTTTGAGCGGTTTGGAGACATTGGAAACAATAAAATCTATTCGTTCGGACGTTCCTGTAGTGATGATTACGAAAAACGAAGAGGAGCGAATCATGGAGCAGGCGATTGGAGCAAAGATAGCCGATTACTTGATAAAACCCGTTAATCCAAGTCAGATTTTGCTGTGTTTGAAGAAGCATATTCACCAGCGTGAGATTGTTGAGAAGCATACCAATAAAGGCTATCAAGAGGAGTTTGGAGACATTGGTTTTATGATAGATACGGCGAAGACATTAGACGAATGGATAGCCATTTATAAGACTTTGTCTCGTTGGGATATTGAGTTGCAGGATGTTGATTCCTCGATGCGTGAGATGCTTCACATGCAAAGTCAGCAGGCCAATGCTGCATTTGCGAAGTTCATCAGTCGAAATTACGAGGAGTGGTTCACAAGTGGTAATCGTCCGATGATGTCACCGGATATATTTAAGAATGTATTGTTCCCGATGATAGATAATGGCGAGAAGATATTCTTTGTGGTGATAGACAATTTCCGCTACGACCAATGGAAGACGATACAACCACTATTGAGTGAGTTTTTCACAACCACCGAGGAGCAATGCTATTCCTCTATATTACCGACCGCCACGCAGTATGCGCGCAATGCAATTTTCTCGGGACTAATGCCGCAGCAGATTCAGGAGATGTTCCCGAATTTGTGGGTGGAAGAAGATGAGGAAGAAGGGAAAAACTTGAACGAGAAAGAACTGATACAAACGCAGTTAGACCGTTTCCGCAAACACTATGGTTTTTCCTACTTTAAGATTAACGAAAGCGATTTCTGCGAGAAAGTGATCCGTCAGTTAAAGGGATTGCAGACTCCGCTCAATGTGATTGTGCTTAATTTTATAGACATGCTTTCGCACTCGCGAACGGACAGTAAGATGATGCGTGAGTTGTGTAATGACGAAGCCGCATATAGAAGTTTGACGTTGAGTTGGTTTAAGCATTCTCCAACCTACGAGTTATTCCGCCGTATCGCACAGCTTGGTTATAAAGTGATTCTCACTACGGACCACGGAACTATTCGAGTGCAGAATCCAGTACAGATAATTGGAGACAAGAATACCAATACCAATCTGCGATATAAAGTAGGCAAGTCGCTTAATTTCCAAGACAAGAATCTCTTTGAGATAACGCATCCTAAACAAGTCGGACTTCCTTGCCCGAACATTAGCAGCAGCTATGTATTCTGTAGCGGAGAAGACTTCTTTGCATATCCGAATAACTTCAATTATTACGCGCAGTACTATCGGAACACCTTTCAGCATGGAGGTATTTCGATGGAAGAGATGCTGATACCGTTGGTTACATTAGACCCGAAATAATGGCGAAAAAGAGAAAAATATTTAAACGGATAATCCTCTTAGTCTTTGTGCTTCCGATAGGAGTAGCGTTTTTAGGAGCGTCATTATTGCTATTTTCACATGGTAGCCCTGCTGATAACTATACGCATCATTTGTCCGTGTTGACATATAATACGCACCAGATGGGGATGTACGAGAAAGCATACCAGAATCGTGTAATTCGCTTCTTGCAACGGCAGAATGCGGATATTATTTGTCTTCAGGAAGTGGATGTATATAAGAACGAGAAGTATTTGACTTTGCCCGAACTAAGAAAAGCGTTAGAGAAATATCCGTACACTTATTTTGACTTTAAAATATACAACAAGCGCCATCAATACGGCTTGGCAGTATTTAGCAAATATCCACTCAGTAACAAAAACACGATTCGTTATTCTTCGCGCGGTAATATTTCCAATTACTGCGATGTGGCAGTTGGTAAAGATACTTTCAGGCTCTTTAACAACCACTTAGAATCTAATCGCCTTGAACTCAAAGACTTGCCGGATTCGATTGAGAGCAATGCGCTCAAACAATCAGCACAGCGTATATCTGATAAGTTAGAATCTGCGCGTAAAATACGACAAGTACAGGCTAACGCTATTCGCGCTGAAATACAGCAATCCCCGTATCCTGTTATTGTTGCGGGTGATTTTAATGTAACACCACTATCCTATACCTATTTAAAAATACGAGGCGGAAAATTGCGTGACTGTTTCCTTGCCACAAGTTGGGGAAAATGGGGTGCTACGGTCGTAAAACGACATATAGGAGCCAGAATTGACTATTTGCTATGCAGTCGAGAACTACATCCTGTCGAAACACATATTGACCATCTCAACTGCTCGGACCACTACCCGATGACAACGATGTTAGGATGGGAATAGACGGAAAATGTACACAATTACGCAAAAAATGTACTTTTTTCTTGCGTATGTGAAAAATTGTTTGTAATTTTGCAGCGCAAATTGTTTGAAAAACAATATATTACGTACTAACACAGTATTAACTTTATGAAAGTAAGATCTATTCTTTCCCTGTTCGTTGCGATAGTAATGGCAGGTGGTCTCCAAGCCCAAGGTCTTAAAGGTCTGATTCAGCGTACGGCAGCAAGTGCTGTTAACACTGCTACTCAGAAGGTTCAGGCTAATTCGGGCCACAGCGACAATTCCGCTGCTCAGCAGACCCAAACTCCACAGCAAACCCAAACTCCACAGCAAACCAAGGCAACTACTCCTGCTGCAGGCGGAACAATCTACTATGTTTCCAAAAGCGGTTCTTCTCGTGGCGCAGACGGCTTGACTCCGGCTACAGCTAAGAAAGACATCCAAGCCGTATTGAACATCATTAAAGAGAAAGGGGACAATGGCGCTATTGTTCGCGTTGGCGAAGGTAACTTCCTCGGTTACACAAACCAAGGTTACATCGAAATTTACAACTTCATCACGCTTGAAGGTGGTTGGAATGCTGACTTTACCGAACGAGATCCGTTCAAATACATCACTCGTATTCAACCGGGTGAAGAGCAGCGCGGAACAAATGGTAGCAAGGGCTTGATTACTACTTCTCGAGACCTGGATGATGTGGGAGGCTCTGTTCATGGCACACTCATCATCGATGGTATCATGTTGGATATGGGTCTGGAGAACTTCTACAAACCCAATAACCCAAATGATGAGCGCAATGGTTGCCCGTCTATAGCGTTTGAAACCGGTCGTATGGAAGATACTTCTCCTCCACAAATCCAACACCAGATTTTCCACTCGGATGGTGCTATCGCAGGTAACGTAATTATACGTAACTGCCTTATTGCCAACAGTTCCTATTTTGGTCTTCAGTTCAATACCCGTTGCGGTGAAATTGAAATTTACAACAACGTGATTATCTCGAACCGCTACAGCGGAGTTCGTATTGATGGTTGGGACAAAGAAGGTAAGGCTTCGCACATCAACTTCCACCACAACACGGTTGCCTTCAGCTGGTGCCGCGACAAAATTATGGAAGATATGGGTTATGGTTTTGAGTTCATGAACAAAGTGAGTGCAGACGTACACCACAATTTGTTCGTAGGTAACAATTACGCAGCTGTAGCTCGTACCCGCAAACTCTCAGGTCCTGACGCTCCTATTGAGGCACGCCGCGTGACGAACCTTTACGACAACTACTATTTCCTGAACGCTGCCGACTTGCAGCTACCGTCTACAGGTGGAGGTAAATGGACGAACGTAAAGTGCACCGACATTGAGGATATGGTTGACGAGAAAACTCTTCCGAAGGCTGAAAATAATAAAGAACTGCCCGCAGGTTCACCTGTTATTGAGGCGTTCGATAAAGACTATCTGGAGGCATTTGCTAACCTCAAAGTCATCGCTTCTAGCCAGAACTTCAACCCGAACTCGGCTTCTAACCAGTTCCGTCAAGCAATGGGTATGAACATGCAAGGCACCGAGATTCACCGTGTGTCCATGTTCGGTAACCGCTATAACTTTGACAAAGCGTTGAAATTATTTGGCGCGATGCCGGGTTATGGTGCACAAAAACCATAA
>JAEDLW010000075.1:0-4239 GCA_016295035.1 Paludibacteraceae bacterium | reverse complement strand
CGCAAACATCAACTGGATTGTTGCCGGCCAACCTTCCAGAAACCGATTAAATGTGCTCAAATCCTTCTACGTCAAGTTTGAAAGAAAGGTCCCGGCACTGGTGGATGATTTCTGCAACTACTATGCAGAACATCGTAACAAAACGGTCGTTTTCTACTACGATACAACTGCGCTCGGAAGCAACTATGCCGTTAATACACAGGATTTTAGGTGGGTTGTCATCCACGAGTTTGAGCGTCACGGTTGGACAGTCCAGGATGTCTATTTGGGCAACCCAATGCGCCACGATGAGAAGTACCTGCTCATCAACCAAGCCTTCCAAGGCAAGCAACGTCTCATGCCGTTCTTCAACCGTCAGAATAACGATGATCTAATCCTCGCCATTCAGTCTGCCGGGGTTTTGAACGGGCGCAACGGCTTCCACAAAAACAAGTCCGGCGAGAAGCTTGCCGAGTCCGAGGAAGACCTCCTCGAACACCGTACCGATGGCACGGATGCCTTTGATACCCTGTACATTGGGTGCGAAAAATTCCCTCAAGAGGTCATTTCGAGTGTCAATTACTCCGGATTCGGATAGGAATTTGGACCAAAATGGACTATTTGGGGCAAAAAAGATATTTTTTTGCATTTTTCCAAAATCAGTCCAAAGTAATTGGACACTCATTTTGTAACTTTGCAGCCGATTTGGCAGATGGTGCTCGTTTTTGTCTCGCATGGTGCGCGCAATCCGCTGAACCGCTAAACCAAATCGGAATGCATCAAAGCATGAAGTTACAAAAAAAATCGGGCAGGCTCGAAGAAAAGTAAGGCCTACCTCAGTCCGAAAACCCTTGCTCGGCACAAGCGCCGTATAGCGAAGCGTATTCGGAAGTTGGAGGCATCCGATCGCCTCAAGTGTCAAACCATCGAGCAGCTGAAGCGGCGGCTTCAATACTTTGAAGCCAAGGTAGATGAGCATGGTGATTGACACGAATTAAGGGGGTGTGAGGTTACTTTTTCTTCAAAAAAGTAGGAATTACCGCACAAATTGCGTCTAAAAGCGCGAAAAGTTGCCGTTTTTCTTGCATATGTGGAAAAATTTTTGTAATTTTGCACGCTTTTTCGGAGGTACGAGATTGGCGCGCGAGCCAATCAAAGATGTACACTGAAGGACATTGACATAGAAAATTAGTTGCAGTTTGCTTCCCATCACTGCGGAAAAGGAGCCCACAAGTGAATCAAGGTATGTAAACGGCAAACGCCTTGCACCTCCCGGTGTGGGCTGTTTGTTGTACCTTGATAGGCTTGGCTCCAAACTTTGCCTCCGCAGTGGCAGCAACAGCCTGCACCTTTTTTTGAAACAATAGCATTATGGCAGATATAGAAGTTATTACATTATCTCAAGCCGTTGAGACCATCAAAACGGCTATCCTGCAAAGCCAAGCACGTGCAGCAAGGAATGTTAGTGCCAACCAATTAGCACTCTATTTCTCGGTAGGAGGATATATCTCGCTTAACACTCGCCAACAACAGTGGGGAAGCGGAGCGATAGAGGCTATTAGTGAGCGCCTTCAAAAAGAGTTGCCCGGGTTACAAGGCTTTAGTGCTTCGAGCATACGCAATATGCGTCAATTCTACGAAACTTGGCACGAAATAATAATTCAACAGCCACTGGCTGGTGAAATTCAATCGGCTGACAAACAACAAGATACAATTCAACAGCCCTTGGCTGGCGAAATTCAGTCGCCGGTGGCGACCCAATTGCAACTTACACCTTCTCGCCTTGATTTTTCACGAGACGTATTTGACGTGGAAATGGCACACGATTTTCTCTCTATCAGTTTCACGCATCATATGGAGATTCTATTTAAGACCGAGAGTCTGGAGGAACGCCTATTCTATATTCAAAAATCCGCTGAGTTTAATTGGAACAAGTATGAGTTGCGTGACCAATTGAAGAAAGATTTGTATGGTCATCAGTCTTTGATGCCGAATAATTTCCTCAAGTCGCTTCCAAAACACTCACAGGCGCTTAAAGCGATAGAGATGTTCAAAGATGAGTACCTGCTGGATTATATCAATGTAGAGCAACTCAACGTGCGTGATAAATCGGATGTAGATGAGAAGATTGTGGAGCAGGAGATCATACATAACGTGAAGAACTTCATTATGATGTTTGGTCACGACTTCACGTTTGTCGGCAACCAATATCACTTGGAGAAGTTCGGCGAGAATGAGTTTATCGACCTGCTTTTCTATAATCGTGAGTTGGCTTGTTTGGTGGCGGTTGAATTAAAGAAAGGTAAGTTCAAACCATCGTATTTAGGTCAATTACAATCTTACTTACAGATTTTGGATACCGACATCCGCAAGCCGAATGAGAATCCATCGATCGGAATCATTCTTTGTCGCGAAGCGAACAAGGCTTATGTTGAGTTCGTTATCCAGAAGTATGACAGCCCCATGGGAGTCGCAACTTACAAAACGGCAGCAGATATGCCGGAAGAACTCCGCAAGGCATTACCGGACGAGGAGAAATTGAAAGAGTTACTTTCCGGTGACCGATGAACAATCGTGACACAGTAAATGTCACAGGTGATGTCATAGGTGGTGTCACAGTAAATGTCACGGTAAATTGCATTATTGAATAGCCCCAAAATAGGTTCACATAGTGGCGAAAATGTTCACATAGAAAAGTTCACATAAGGAACAGCAGAAAGGTTCATATAAAAGCATAACTTTGAATAACGGATACAACAGAAATAAGTAAGGGAAAGTAAGGTAAAAAGTGAGGTAAAAAGTAAGGTAAAAAGTAACGGTAGGAGTAACGGAAGGGGTAACGGAAGGAGTAACGGATACCACGTCGGATAAACTCTTACGTCTCATAAACGCAAATCCGTCCATAACCATACCAAGAATGATGAATGCACTATCAATGTCCGATAGCGGAATTCGGAAAGTTCTCCGTAACTTACAAGCGAAAGGAGTTCTCCGTCGCGTAGATGGTCGTTCTAAAGGTCATTGGGAAATAATAAAATAGTCCTTCGGGGCTGACGGGGTATTAGCTCATCTGGCTAGAGCGCGACACTGGCAGTGTCGAGGTGAGCGGTTCGAGTCCGCTATACTCCACAAATGATATTAAATTGAAAATATGGCAACATCAACGCAACAGAAACAAGAGTTATTCAAGTCTATTTGGGCGATCGCGAATGAGTTACGCGGGTCGGTAGATGGTTGGGATTTCAAGCAATACGTGCTGGGAATGCTGTTCTATCGGTATATATCCGAGAACATCACCAACTATATCAATGCGCTCCAGCGTAAGGCGGGTTATCCGGATTTTGATTATGCGGCGTTTGATGATGCACAAGCGGAGTCCGCTCGTGAGAGTATCGTGACGGAGAAAGGTTTCTTTATTCTGCCATCGCAACTCTTCTGCAATGTGCGCAAACGCGCTGCGAAAGATGAGAACCTGAATATGACGCTTGCGGCTGCGTTCAAGTCCATCGAGGCTTCGGCTATCGGAACGGACAGCGAGGATGATATGAAAGGTTTGTTTGATGACCTTGATGTCAACTCTTCCAAACTCGGTTCGTCGGTTGCCAAACGTAATGAGCGGTTGGTGAAGATCTTGGATGCCGTGGGAGACATGAACCTTGGTGGTCCGCAGGATAATAAGATTGATGCTTTCGGCGATGCGTATGAGTTCCTGATGAAGATGTACGCAGGCAATGCAGGCAAGAGCGGAGGTGAGTATTTCACGCCGCAGGAAGTGAGCGAACTGTTAGCCCGTATCGCTACGTATGGCAAGCAGAAAGTGCGTAAGGTCTATGACCCGGCTTGCGGTAGTGGTTCGCTGCTGATGCAGGTGGCAAAAGTCATCGGCAAAGAGAACGTGCAGCAAGGTTTCTATGGCCAGGAAATCAACCAAACGACCTATAACCTCTGCCGAATAAACATGTTCCTGCATGACATCAACTTCAACCATTTCGATATAGCTCTGGGCGATACTTTGTTAGACCCAAAGCATTGGGATGATGAGCCGTTTGATGCCATCGTCTCCAATCCACCGTACTCCATCAAATGGAAAGGTGACGAAGATCCTGTACTGATTAACGATGAGCGTTTTGCGCCTGCCGGAGTACTCGCGCCTAAAAGCAAGGCGGACTTGGCTTTCACGATGCACATGCTCAGTTGGCTTTCTGCCGATGGCGCAGCGGCTATCGTTGAGTTCCCGGGTGTGCTCTACCGTGGCGGAGC
>JAEDLW010000074.1:0-4376 GCA_016295035.1 Paludibacteraceae bacterium | reverse complement strand
CACTAACGGCTGTTCCCCATTCGTCTGGAATTCCTTCCATCTTACGATAGAGGATTGCGCGCTCGTTCATCCAGCTACGGAATACAGCGCAGATAGCGCCCCACAGTTGTTCGATAGGATTGGTCGGGAAGTCGCTTCCTGTTTGCTCTTTGATAGCGGTTTTGAAGCGAGCTACAAGGAGTTTAAGTTCATCCACGTTCAAGTCTTTGTCGAGTTTGATGTGACGAATCTCTTTTACCTCGTCAATAATCTTCTCGAACGGGTCAATGTCGGTTTTGTTCACCGGTTTCATGCCCAACACTACGTCGCCGTACATTTGTACGAAACGGCGATAACTGTCGTATACGAAGTGAGGGTTCTGTGTCTTAACACACATTCCTTCAGCCACTTCATCGTTCAGACCAAGGTTCAGGATGGTGTCCATCATACCCGGCATTGAAGCACGAGCACCTGAACGTACTGATACGAGCAGCGGGTTCTTCGGGTCGCCGAACTTGCAGTTCATCAAGTTCTCGATGTGCTTAACCGCTGCCATTACGTCATCGTTCAGAAGAGCCATAATTTTCTCTTGACCAACTTCGTAATACTCGTTGCACACGTCGGTAGTGATAGTGAATCCCGGAGGTACGGGAACACCTACGAGGTTCATCTCTGCAAGGTTTGCGCCCTTGCCACCCAGTTGCTCACGCATTTGAGCGTTTCCTTCGGCCTTACCATTACCGAAGGTGTAAACACGTTTTTTCTGTTCCATGTTGTTTTAACTATTAATTAATTATAATGTTTAGTTGTTATACAATTTTAGCCGCGTTCAGTTTTTCGCGTATCTTTATATATATTAAGGTGTCCTTTTTAGCGAAATCTATCTTTACGTATCCCATACCGATTCCTACTTTTGTTGTAGGAAGCATGATACCGGATGTCACGTTTCCGATGACGTTTCCTGCTTCGTCACATATCTCGTATCCATTACGTGGAATAGCGCGCTCCTGACACTCAAAGTGTACGAGTTTACGCGTCAGACCTTCGGCTTTCTGTTTAAGCAAAAACTCTTTGTCAATAAAGTCTTTGGCATCAAACTTGGTAATCCATCCCAATCCGGCTTCAAGTGGGGAAGTGGTGTCGTCAATATCATGTCCATAGAGGCAATACCATTTCTCCAAACGTAAGCTGTCGCGTGCTCCCAGACCGATAGGCGCAAGACCGTATTCTTTGCCTACTTCAAATAGTGCATTCCAAATCTGTATGCCGTCTTCTTTCTTGAAGTAGAGCTCAAATCCGCCTGCTCCGGTATAACCTGTATTACTCAATAATACGCCTTGAATGCCTGCGAATGACCATTCGCGGAAAGAATAATATGGAATCGCACTTAAATCGGCGTCCGTCAATTTCTGTAACATCTCGGTTGCTTTCGGTCCTTGTACGGCGAGTTGACCGTATGTGTCGGAAGCATTCTCCAAACTCAAATCGGCATTGGCGAACTTTTCTTCTTTTACCTTGTTTACCCAAGCCCAGTCTTTATCGATATTACCTGCATTAACAACGAGCAGGTATTTGGTTGTGGAGTATTTATATACAATCAGGTCATCCACGATACCGCCCTTGCCATTAGGGAAGCAGGAGTATTGTGCTTTACCTGCATCTAGACGGTTGATGTCGTTAGTCGTTATATATTGCAGGAAATCAACGGCGTTTGGTCCTTTTACCCAGAACTCGCCCATATGACTGACGTCAAAAACGCCTACGCCTTCACGTACGATACGGTGTTCTTCTTGAATACCGGTCGGGTATTGAATAGGCATATTAAAGCCCGCAAATTCGGCCATACGCGCACCGAGCGCAATGTGAATGTCTGTAAATGGTGTTGTTTTTAACATTTCTCTATGATTTTAAGGATTACATTCTTGGCAGCTTCCATACTTTGTATGGGTAGATATTCAAAACGGCTATGGAAGTTCTCTCCACCGGCAAAAATATTCGGGCAGGGTAGTCCTTCAAAAGAAAGGCGTGCCCCGTCTGTTCCACCACGAATAGGTTGCACTTTCGGCGTCACTCCCACTTCTTTCATCGCTTCTTCCACAAGGGTAACGATATGCATTACCGGTTCTACCATTTCGCGCATGTTATAGTATTGGTCACGCAGAATAATCTCTGCTGTACCTTCTCCGTATTCGCGATTGACTTTGCGAACTAAATGTTCCATCTCACGCTTCCGGCTCTCGAAACGGGAGCGGTCATGGTCACGAATGATATAGCTTAGGGTCGTCTCTTCTACCGTGCCTGACATGCCTACCAAGTGATAGAATCCCTCGTAGCCTTGAGTATGTTCAGGCGTCTCCCAACGAGGAAGCATAACCGCCAGTTGGTAGGCGATACGCATGGAGTTCAGCATCTTGTGGTAGCCATAGCCCGGATGCACATTCACTCCGTGAACGATGATTTTGCAGCTTGCGGCATTGAAGTTCTCGAACTCTAATTCTCCGATAGCGCCTCCGTCCATGGTATAAGCAAAGTCACAGTTGAACTTCTTCACGTCGAAGTGATCTGCTCCTTGACCGATTTCCTCGTCCGGTGTAAAGCCTACACGAATCTTTCCGTGTTTGATCTCGGGATGTTGAATGAGGTACTCGCAGGCAGTTACAATCTCAGCTATTCCTGCCTTATCGTCGGCTCCGAGAAGCGTTTTGCCGTTAGTAACAATGATATCATTGCCTTTGTAGCGTACAATTTCCGGATATTTAGCAGTCTCCAGAACAATGTTCTCTGCCTCGTTTAGCACAATATCCTTACCGTCGTAGTTAGTCACGATTCTCGGTTGTACATGTTTTCCGCTTGCGTCGGGTGATGTATCCATGTGGGCGATGAAACCGATAGTGGGTTTGCCATCCGTATTAGCGGGCAGCGTGGCCATGATATAGCCATTGTCATCTAATTCCACTTCCTGCAGTCCGATTGCTGTCAATTCATCGCGCAGGTATTCGGCGAACTCTATCTGTCCGGGCGTCGATGGGGTGAGGTTTGTGGTTTCATCCGACGTCGTGCAGAAGCTTACATACTTCAAAAAGCGGTCTACTAATTTATTGTTTTCCATATGTGCTTATTATCTGTCTAAAAATTAACAATAGTCATATCTTTCTGCCGATTTTCAGCGAAAGCAATAATATTATCTATCATCGCGTCGCACATTGCTTTGCGTCCTTCCCATGTGCCGGTGCCGATATGAGGAACGAGAAGCACATTGTCCAAGGTCTTGAGTTCCTCGTTTATCTGAGGCTCATGTTCATAAACATCCAATGCCGCACCGGCTATCCACTTTTCACGAAGAGCTTGTATCAGCGCTTTCTCGTCCACATGGGCGCCACGAGCGGTATTAATCAGGTACGCATCATTCTTCATCATCTTTATCTCCCGCTCACCAATCAAATGATGCACAGCGGCAGTATAGGGTAGGTTCAAACTCACATAGTCCGCCGTTTGCAATAACTCATCCTGCGATACGTATTTAATCAATTCATTATTTCCACCAGTAAGTGCAGCCAGTATGTCACCATTGATTTCGTGCCTATTATGATAAATCACCTTCATACCACAGGCAATTGCTCTACGCGCCACAGAACAACCGATATTGCCCATACCGATGATGCCTAATGTCTGACCATAAAGACTATGTCCCAGATTCTTCAGCAAGCCGAACTGTACAGCATTATTGCGTATGCCACGGTCTAATTCTGCCGTACGACGGGCTATACCCATAATCAGAGCCATGCATAACTCCGCTGTTGGTTCAATGACCGGCTGTGGGGTGTTAGTTACAAGTATACCGCGGCGATGACATTCCTCTACATCAATATTGTCGTATCCCACGCCGAACTGTGTCACAAGGCGTAACTTAGGCAACTTGTCTAATAACTCTCTGCGCACGGGCTTATAGAAATTAGTTGTCAGTACTTCGGCTTCTAAAGCATTCCTTTTCTCCGTGTTCTCACAACCAAAACTCTCCCCATATAGCGCGGTATCTGGGATAAGTTCATGCTCAGCTAAGCGGTCAAACCACTCGCCTGGAAGCATTGTGTCGATAATTATTTTCATTTCCGGCTGCAAAGATACTGCTTTTTTTGCATATAGGCAAATAAAATGTAATTTTTAGTGTATTTTTTTTTCAAAGAGGGATTCGAAAATTACGAAAGATGCGCATATGCTACCCATAAGCGGTAAGGACGATTATGGAATGTAGCATAACGCAGATGAGTAATAATCGACAGAGCGCAGCGGCGGAGAACTCTCGAGCGGGGGTTGAGAAGGCCCTTAGTTCCATATAAAAGAAATAGGGACGCCCCTTGTGGGTATCCCTATTCTTTTACTGCGGAAAGTGAGGGATT
>JAEDLW010000073.1:0-4462 GCA_016295035.1 Paludibacteraceae bacterium | reverse complement strand
GCTCCGCTGCGAGTGCCGAGAATTTATCGAGGCACTCGACGATTTTTTTTTGAATCTCAAGAGGAGGAAGGGGGATGGGAAATTTATCTAAATCTGATTTATTGAGCGCAGGTATACTACCACGAGCAACCAGATTATCCATTATATTACATTCCTGCTTTTTTAACCAATAGTAGATAAACTTTGTTTTAACGATATTCTCATCTTTTGAGGTATAGGGATAACATAGACCCCCTGCCCAAAATTTTTCATTGAAGTATGAAATCCAACCTGCGTATTCTCCACGCGCTGCAATAGTTATGGCCTCACATTCATTATTGAAGTTGGAGTAATAACCATATAGACTTTTTCCTGAATTAATCACAGGGTAGCCATCTTCAGTCAAATCAGTTGTTTTTAACGTGCCTTTAGGCAAAGTACGCGTAACCTCTCCCAGCGTCTTCCACTCCACGCCATTAGGACACATGTCCTGTATCATTTGTTCTATATGTGTCATAAGGCGTTACATTAGAGGTTAGCAATCAGTTCGTCAATCTGTGCACGTAATTCATTCTCGCGTGCTACTATTTGCTTCAGTTCGGCATTGAGTTTATCAATGTCTATATGCTCACGCGTGTCTTCTTGCTCAACATATGAGTTGACAGAGAGTGTATAACTATTCTCGGCTATAACTGTATTACTAATCAACGAAGTCAGATGCTGCACCTCTTCACGATTGGTGTAGAGACTCAAGATGTGGCTGATATTCTCTTCCGTCAGTTTGTTCTTATTACCTTCGTGCACGAACTCATTCGATGCGTCAATAAACAGCACTTTGTTGTCGAATTTATTCTTACGAATAACGATGATACATGTTGCGATACTTACGCCAAAGAACAAGTTTTGCGGCAGTTGAATAACCGCATCTACATAGTTATTATCTACCAGATATTGGCGAATCTTCTGCTCTGCGCCACCACGATAGAGAACCCCAGGGAACTCAACGATAGCCGCAGCGCCATCAGTTGCCAACCATGAAAGCATGTGCATGGTGAAAGCCAAGTCCGCTTTGCTCTTAGGCGCTAACACACCTGCAGGCGAGAAACGACGGTCATTAATCAATACAGGATCGTCATCGCCTTTCCACCTAATCGAATAAGGCGGATTGGAAACAATAACATCAAACGGCTGGTCATCCCAGTGTTGCGGTTCGAGCAACGTATCACCCAATGCTATACTGAAATGGTTGTAATTGATATCGTGCAAGAACATATTGATACGGCAAAGGTTATAAGTCGTTTGGTTAATCTCCTGACCGAAGAAACCTTGCTGCACGTTCTCCTTGCCGATGACTTTGGCAACTTGCATCAACAGCGAACCAGAACCACATGCGGGGTCATAGACTTTACGCACTTTCTTCTTATTGAACGTAGCAATACGAGCAAGGAGTTCACTCACTTCTTGAGGCGTGAAGAATTCACCACCCGACTTGCCGGCATTACCTGCATACATCTTCATAAGGAACTCATAGGCATCACCGAAAGCATCAATACGATTCTCTTTCGGTCCTTCCAGATTCATATCACCTACAGCGTCCAAGATGCGAGCAAGACGTTCGTTACGCTTATAGACTGACGAACCGAGTTTCGTGGAGTTGACATCGAGGTCATCAAACAGACCTTTCATATCATCTTCACTATCTGTGCCAATAGCCGAAGCTTCTATAGACTTGAACGCTTTGTCAAGAGTCATGTTCAATTCATCGTCATGATGCGCATGTTTACGTACGTTGCAGAAGAGTTGACTCGGCAGAATGAAGAATCCTTTCTCTGCTACAATACTTGCTCGTGCAGACTCAGCTCGAGCGTCATCAAACGAAGCGTAATCGAAATCAGGATAACCGGCTTTGAGTTGTTCTCCGTTGATATAGTTGGTAATGTTCTCCGAGATATAGCGGTAGAACAGCATGCCAAGCACATATTGCTTGAAATCCCAACCATCTACCGAACCGCGTAACTCATTTGCGATTGCCCAAATAGACTTAAATAACTCTTGTTTCTGTTGCGTTGATGTTGCCATAAATACTTCGTCAGTAATTGTTGCGACTGACTCGCTTAGTTGATTATTTTTCATTTTTGCAGGTAGATCCGGCTTTGATTTGTCCCGAAATCCGCTGCAAAATTATTTCTAAAAATACGTAAGGCAAGGAACAATAACAAAGATACAACAAAAGCAATAAGCGAAGCTTCGTTTATCTTATCTATTTTCTCCTGCGATAGTTTCATTTCTCAACTTCTTCTATTTCCAATACCGGAACTTCTTGTTCAATGGTAATGACTTGTTTAGGATGGTACTTTCGATAACTACGATAAGCAAAATAGCTCATTGCCAAAAGAAAGACAATAAATGCCACTACCAACCATCCCTTTCCACCTTTCGTTTCCATAATTACTTATTTCTCCAATTTTAGCTACTTATTTGTGACGATACACTTCGTCCAATGTCTTTCCTTCCACATCTTTCCACTTAGTCCAGCCGTTGGTGTTACGTCCAAGAATTAGCGATCCTGCTACGGATGGAGAAGTGGCGGTGTAATCCGTCCGTAATACAGAAAGTCCATTAACGGCATCACAAAGCTCTGCGATAAATTGTGCCCGCTTCGCAACGAGAGATGGTTGCATAGATGGACGAACACCACTGCGTAGTTCGCTACCTGCAAGTATAACAAATTCGTTAGTCTCTTTAATTAAATATCCCTTTGCAACACTTTCCTTATGCTTGCAAAAGAAGATATGCCTTTCCGGTTTAGCCTCTATCTTCTTGGGTTTGCATTTAGGCTTTGCCGCTTTGCCTTGGAAAACTTCAATCTCAGCATCATCCAGTAACTCTTGCACATCATAGAATATCTCGAGGGCTTCTTCGGGCTTGACATTGAAAAACTCGCGGTTATTGCGAATACGAAGATTGGTAAAGCGCTCGATGTACTTATGCACGAGCTTTTCAGCCTCAGCATATTTAACTGTACTCATCGTAGCAAAGATTTCAAACGGCAGCGGGACTGCAGTGTTATCTAACTCCTTAGAACGCACATCGACAGGGCGACTACTCTTGCCTATCTTAACCCAGTTCTCCCTAAATGCAGGATTAATGAGAATGTAAACGTAACCTTTTTCTTTCATGATATTGTGTTGTCATTTTGTTCTGCACGCGTTTGGCGTGCAAAGGTACAATAAATTTTTGAGGTGTGCAAAAAAAAGTGCTGGGTTGTTGGGGAACCTGCACTTTTTTAGTTTGTAGTTTGTGGTTTGTGGTCATTTTTCGTTGTCCGAAGGCAGCTCTTTTGCTTCGGCATCCTCAATCGGACGGATATAGTCGGAAGCTTTGTTTGGCGAGATGATGCTACGTCCTAAGCCTTGCTCAATATTTTCTCTTGCAGCACGAGCTGCGTCTCCCCCTTTACGTGCGACACGTTTATTCTCGTTCAAGCCTTTGGGATTATACTGCTTGGAATATTCGGTTGTTGCTGCTTCCGCCAAAGTATTGAGCGCCAATTCAATATTGGTCATGTTGTCGCGTAAGTTTTCTTTAGTCAGGCCTTTGAAGTGCTTGTATTCACGCGTTGTTTTTCCGCTCCAGGCCTTTGTGATAATATCCGTCAGCATGGCGAATTCTTTTCCCTCTTTTACACCGCCACGTTTCCATTCATCAGTCAGTTCCTTCCGCATCTCGATAGAGCGCATTCGTTCATTTATCCATTTGTCCGAATATCCTTGGCGGCGATAATCCTCAACAGCCATTTGGAACGTCTGCTCCGGGTCAATCATCTGGTCAATTCGCTGTTCTCCCAACTGCGCTAACCATTGTTTCACAGGCTCTGCTTTCTTGGATGGAATAGATTGAATGATACGGAAAATGCCCTGTAAATCAGCCATATCCGTCAAACGTCGCTTACCATCCGCCGCAGGCAATTTCAACTGGTAACAATTTGTTACCGTTTCACTTCCTTCCTTGATGAGTCGGCCTTTCAGCACTTTCCAATACTTACGAGCTTGCTGATAGTCGAAGCTTCCTGTTAACACTTGTACTATATCTACGACCGAGAAATAGTACTTCTCCTGCTCCTCGTCCCACACAATACGGACTTGTTTGCCTTCAAATAATTTTATGATTGATTCATCTGCCATGGTATTCTGTTGTTTTTATCGTTCTGCACGCGTTTGGCGTGCAAAGGTAGTGCTTTTTTAGCACATATGCAAATAAAAAGTGCAGAAATCGTCAAATTCCTGCACTTTTGTCGCATCATTAAGCGGAAGCGTCACCATTTCATCATTGAGCAAGCGACGCTTGCGCTCATTCCCCAATGGGGCCCCCGACGGACGCCAATGAAGGCATTATCCTTCGTAGTTGGTCCATTCGCGGTGCCAAACGTAGTTCCGCAGCTTCTTGTAGGTTGACTGAGCGGCGAACTCAGTCTGTGCCGTCT
>JAEDLW010000031.1:0-19807 GCA_016295035.1 Paludibacteraceae bacterium | reverse complement strand
AGTAATTTTGCGGCCGATTTGAGAGCAATCTCATTTCAGACATATTGATTTTTCGCGTTTGCGATTTATTATGTAGTCTTGAGAATGTGAGAAGTTTTGAAGATGTCACAATAATAAATCAGCAAGCGTCCACGTAATGTGGGCGTTGCTTATTTGTGACAGGGGCCTTTCTCACAGCCTTCAAGACGAATGAGGAACGTCCATTTTTTTATGCAATATAAACAACTTTTAAATCCTATTATTATGAGAAAATTTATGACTTTTTCGTGCCTTGTATGTAGCCTAATGCTCACAGCACAAATCACTAATCTTCCAACCGTCTTGAATCTTAATGCAGACCACGAAGATGGTTCCCGCGCATTCGGCATTGTGCCGACTTCACTCTCCTACGATGGAACAAACCGCGTTTACGTCCGTACTGCGGATGACCAAGTGGCAATCTATACGAACGGATTTGCTCCTGTCAAACAATTTAACATCTCGCCAAACGTCAATGGCTATCAAATGAGACCGGCTACCCGAGAAGTAACCGTTACCGTCACCTATGGAGAGGTCTCTAAATACTATAGGAACATTAGTTCAGATCCCACGTGGATTGATGAATATTATGACGAGACTAGAGGAGATTGGATATACACGTATGAAATTCCTGCCACTTGGACTAACATGGATATTGCACAGATGTTACAAAATCGTCATAGTTACCCGGTTTTGCGGATTGAAGCAACAGAAGAAGGCACTATCTTTTTTCAAGATAGAGAATTATATAGAGAAGATGGCACATATGATGACTCAAACTATTTCATGCCAGAAACGTACGGAAAACAATACCCAATTTATGGTTATATAGTAAGGAATAATTATCTGTATGGGTACCACCAATATTACAGAGCAGAGCGCAACACATCCTTTTCCTACGGCCAATGGGTAGAAAGTGGTGAATACGAAACACGCACATACGTTCAAGATTGGGGATTACCTTTTGTTAATTGTGATTACGATGACCATAACTACGATTACGAAGGAGGTGATGGTTTATGCCTAACCCAAACACTCTTCAATAAAGACGCACAGTATGAATACCTTTATTTCCCGATTAGCTCCTACGCCACACGCGGTTACAACAATTATCCGAACCAACCTGACCCTGACTGCCAAGATTGTTATGAAAAATCAACCACTTTCACCCAGGAAGGAACAATCTATTATGAACCGGTATATACAGGCTTTGAGGTTAAATCCGAAACAGGTGCTACACTGCAATCTGTTTCTTTCCCGAATGGCTTTGTTATGATCTGTGATGTTCACGCGCAGATAATCAAACTGTCCAACGAGTATCATCTCCTTTGTTTTGGTGAGTTAAACAGCAACCCTGCCATGCTTGTCTATAAAATCAACCCAGACAGCAAGAACTCCGTTCAGCAAGTAAAGGAACCGGTTAGAATAGCAGCATATCCGAATCCTGTTAACCGCAATCAGGTAGTCACAATTCAACTTTCCGGTGAACATGCGGGCAAGACGCCAACAGAGTTACAAGTAACCAACTTGCAAGGACAAACAACAGAAAAACGAATTGTCCCTGCCGGACAAAAGCAAGTCGTTCTTCCCGCCACCAACTTTGCTCCCGGACTGAACATCATTCGCATGCAACAGCAAGGCGAAGAAGTCGGTTCGGCAAAGGTAATAGTTAATTAGTCGTAGTTTTTCGGTATTACACGACACGTGATTACGAGACCACGATAAATATATCGACCCGGCGTTTGTCGGGTTGATTTTTTTGTATTGTAGAAGCGTACACACCCGCATTGGACGCGGCACGGGCGGGGCGACGAGTTTGCGGCCTTGCGGGACATGGTGCGAACTCGTCGGACGGGACGCGGGAAGCGCGATGACCCTTATAGGGAAAGGGTCGCGAAGGACTAAACCGCCTATGTCCGAGCTCACGCAAAAAAGTAAAAAAAAGATAGAGAAAAATATGCGCAAAGTGTCGGTAAGGTCTCGGCAAGATAAGCTTAATAACCTTTTAATCACCTTATAATCACCCTTTAATCACCTTATAATCACCCTTTGTTATTTCGAGCGAAATTTGACATTAACGGAAGTTTTAACAAACGTTAACAGGAAAGGAGGCATACAGTCAAAAGTTTTCCTTTTTGCATTTTTTTGCCACATTTTGTGAAAAAAATTTGGCAGTTCCAAAAAAAAGCCGTACTTTTGTCGGCCAAATTTTAAGTGCGCACATACGTACGACGCATGAGAACTATAAAGTACATACTATCATTTTCGCTCTTAATCATAGCAATCCTACCCGCAAACGCACGGTATTTCCGTCGGGCAGGAAACGTGTCCGGATTAGGCGGCGACAATTACCACTTCGGTTATATCTCCGGTGGTTTGGGCTATACGAGCCTTCAAGAACAAGTACCTGACTTTACTCCGTCCGGCGACTTAGGCGGCCTGGTGGGATTCGGTTACGAATTCCGCAATAACGGGTTGTGGGTGAATGCCGGTCTGCAACTCAGTTTCCACCGTTCCAACGCAACACTCGAAGCGTACAAATACAACTGCCCGGGTTATGATACACAAGGCAAGGAAGTAACGCTCCATTATACGGTCAGCGAAAAAGACCGTCAAAAGTGGCAATTCATCGAGATTCCTATTTTGGTCGGATGGTATTCCCACGGTTTCTATGTCGGCACCGGTCTGAAAGTGGGATATTCGCTCAACTCGAATATCGTGTCAAGTGGCACGTATGAACTGAGTGCGACAAACGAGTTATACAACATCGAATTCAATAACATGCCGGAACATGGGTACACCACCTACGAGTTTGAGGGCGAACACACCGCCTCTCTCAAACCGATGGTTAGTTTGATTGGCGAAATCGGCTACGACGTACTATCGGAAGTGCCAACCCGCAGCCAGTTGTGCCATGTGCTCAAAATAGGCTTCTACTTCGAATACGGACTGAACAGCATGGTTGAGCCCGTGTCCACCAATTCGCGCCTCAGCATAGACGCAAAGGATGCCACCAAAGCAGTTGTCAATCCGTATTTGGCTTCCGGAATGACAGAAAAATACCGCGTTGTACCTTTCTACACAGGTGTTAAGATAACATATCTGGTCGGTGGCAGCCGTACAGCTCGTGCAAGTGGCTATCACAAAGGATGTAACTGCTATTACTAAAGGTGAACGGTTAAAGGTTAAGAAACATGAAGAAATTGCAAACCATATTGATAACTCTGCTTTTTGGCGCATTACCACTCTTTGCGGCGGGAGGCATTATCAAAACCGATTATATTGACCGCTGCACAGGTGACACGGTTTATTTGTCGCTGTCGCGCGGCGAAGAAAAAGTGTTTACGAATGCTACTATCCGAGACACTATTCATGGCCTGGAGCCAACCGAAGACAGCATCAATGTGTATGTAGTCACTTTCCATCCCTCAATGATTTTCCGCGAGGAAAAACAATTGCTCAACGGCAATGATTTCGTATGGCACGAACAAACCATTACCAAACAAGGAACGTACCGCGCAGCTTACAAATCACAATATGGCTGTGACAGCATCTACTACTTAACCGTAACAGCCGTTTCAACCATTATCGAATCACGCGATACAACCGTAACGATCTGTGACGGCCAATCATACACGTGGAACGGCATTACAGCACACACAACAGGCGATTACTCCAAAACAGTCATCTTGCCCGGAGGTACGCAAATGACATACACCTTGCACCTGATTGCCAAAGTGGTGGATGTCACGAAGATTAGCAAAGCTATTTGTTCCGGAAGCAGCTATACTTTCGGCGGTAAGGAACTGACTGAACCTGCTTTATACCGCGACACGCTTCTGGCAGTTGACGGCTGCGACTCAATCGTAGAACTCACACTTAACGTGCTTTATCCCGACACCACAGTAGTATATCTCGAAGCCGACGAAAACGAAGCAGTAGTATGGAACGGCGTAACTTACAAGGGACTCGGTGAACATGTCATCCGCACGCAAAACGAAGAAGGATGTTATTCGATCACACGCCTTATTCTGTTAGAACATCGCATTGAACATGTGGATACAACCGCTACTATCTGCGAAGGAGATTTTATTGAGTGGAAAGGAATTACCGCGTACACCGATGGCGATTATAAACGCACGGTTGTAGAAAACGGAATAACGATACTATATAACTTACATCTGCACGTTAAGAGTACTCCTGTCACCAAGTTAAGCAAGCAGATTTGCGAAGGAGACCAAGAATATTGGCACGGAAAACTAATTACTCAATCCGGTATCTATCGCGACACACTACAAGCAGTAGGAGCTTGCGACTCCATCGTAGAATGGACTATAAACATCATGCGACCTGATTTGGTGATTGTCACGCACGAATTAGAAGATGGTGAAACCTACCGATGGAACGGAAAAGAGTACAAACAAGCCGGCGTTTATACGTACCAGACCAAGAACCACTTCGGCTGCGATTCTATTACACGACTGGTACTCACCTCACACAGCGTGGACCGTATCAGTAAATACGACACCATCTGTTCCGGCGATTCCGTTAAGTGGAACGGCATAGTCGGCCGCGACACACATATTTACTCTCGCATTGATACACTTCCTTCTGGAGATGTGATTATCTACACCCTGAATCTGGTTGTTAAACAACCTGTTCACGTGACCAAGCCGCTGAGTATATGTACCGGCGATGCACAATTCTTTAACGGCAAGTATTATGATACTCCGGGCACGTTCTACGACAGCATCAGTTGCGACACTATTTATAAAGTGATTGTAACACGTTTGCCAAGTAGCGAAACCGTAACAAAAGCTGTGTTTGACGGAATAACACCCTATATTTGGCATTACGCCAATAAGAATGTTTCTGTCTCGCAGGAAGGCGTAAGAGATGAGAATGTGTATAATCCGGAAACAGGTTGTACAGACCATTATCATCTTGAACTGCACAAACAAGTGGCAGCTACACCGCGTACCATCCATTTCTGCGACCCGATTACTTTCAAAGGCAAAGTATATAACTCCACCACTACGGTTTATGACACACTCTATATGCCGAATTATGTGGATTCAATCATTGCCTACCGACTCATCAAAGGCGAACCTTTCCGTTCAGTTGAATCCATAACTATACGCGAAGGCGAAACACTCTACTGGCACGGACAGTTGGTATCCAACGAAAATACGTATTATGATGTCAATCAGTCTATTGCTGGTTGCGATAGTACCTACGAATTGCATGTAACACTCGTTCCTGTTGTTCAGCCAAGACCAATCTTCACAGAAGTGGCAGAGATTTGTGCCGGCGAAACCTATACTTGGCGCGGACGTGAATATAGTAGAACGGATATCTACAAAGAGATTGTTTCGGCTGTGCTTCCAGACACGATGGATACAACGTATATGCTCAATCTAACCGTTCATCCTGCTTACGACACGGCTTATGTGCATTTATACAATTGTAGCGGAGAAAAGATTACATACGAAGGACAGGATTACTACTCCGATGCAACGGTTATTACAACTTATCCTTCACAGTACGGTTGCGATAGTGTCACCAAAGCATTCTTACATTTCAATACCGCATCGTTCATTTCGGATACAATGCGTTTGGCGGATACAGACACTTCACGCGTTTGGCACGGACAGAAAATCAATCACTCCGGAACATATTACTACGAAGAGAAACTGCCCGGAGGATGTTATCGCCGCGAAGAATTGCACGTGTTCTTGTATCCGACTTTCCTGCTCGTGAAAGATACGGCTATCTGCCAGAATGAAGCTCCGTATATTTGGCCGGACGCTGCTCCTGCAGAATGGTATAACAAACAATTCAGTTGCAATCCAGGTGAAACGATATCCAAAGAATGGCGCGCCACTACGGTTTATGGAGTGGACAGCATCTATCGCCTAAACCTGACCGTTTATCCGAGTTACATTAAACGCGAGCGAATTACTATTTGCGAAGGCGAGAAAGTGCAAGTAAACGGAAAAATGTACTTCAATCTCGTGCCGAATAAGATTTATCGTGATACAGTCATTCTGCGCTCACTTAATGATTGCGACAGTATCATCTACTATGAGATCTCACAGAATCCGACAAAACATATCACAGAGACAAAGATACTTCACACAGGAGATACCATTTTCTGGCAAGGAGACACTATTACTACAGCCGGCCAATACTCTCGCCTTGAGCAGCAAGTAGTAAGCGGATGCGACAGTATTATCGAACTTATCGTTATTGCGGAAACAGAAAACACGCAACATCTCTGCGCCCTGGATACACCATTTGTATGGCAAGGAAAGAATTATTCGACTTCAGGTAATTACGTGGATACGGTCTTCGACAAAATTACGGGAGCAATCCTCGAATTCCGCACGCTACATCTCTTTGTGCAACATCCTGTTGATACAACCGTCGAACTGCGTGGTTGTCAGCCCGAAGGCGTTACATTCAATGGTAAGACCTACACCGAATCGGCACGAAACGTACTGGATACTTTAGGTTGCGACACACTCTATCACCTTAATATAAAGATAGACCCGAAGATATCTATCTCTTATTTCGACACTATTTGCGAAACCGACCTACCGTATATCATCGGTAGTCAGGAACCTGATACCATTTGGGCAGAAGGCACATTCACGCACAAAGATATCACAGCTTGTGGCTGCGATAGCACAGTTACTGTCCACTTGTCCATTACTCCGGACTTCAACCGTAATGACTCTGTCTTCCTTTGTGCAAGTGATATTAGTCAGAAGAATCCATATATCTTAGGCGAACTGACCAATCCTAAGTTCGCCGAGAAAGAAGGCGGTAAGTATGCTAATGCATGGCAAGGCAAATGGAAAGGTATCAAATATACCGAAGATACCATTGTCTGGAACTGCGCAAAGACCCATTACTTCCACATTATCGTTCGTCCACAGGCCATAATAGACTCAACTTATTACTTGTGCGAACTGGATACCTTGCATTTCGGCTACTTCTCCAACGGACAGCGCCAACTCATAACCAAAGAAGGTATATACTACGATACTGTTCGGGCCGAATCAGGTTGGATAGATCCACAACAGCACGGAGGATATCATTATTCCGATACACTCAACTGTGATAGTATCATCAAGCTGACCGTGTATATGCGACCTGCTTATCGCGACACCATTGAAAAACATATTCCACAAGGCGATTCTATCCTTTGGGGTGGCACATATAAACATTATTCCGGCCTTTATTCGGATTCTATTACTAACTTACCTGACAAAGATTCACAAGGCGAATATTGCCACGCCGTACATACCTTGCGCCTGTTCGTGGATTCAGTATATCTAATGCGCGATACAGTTGATATCTGTGATGTGCCGAGTAAGACATTGACGCACGTCTGGACAGATGGCCATAGACAGAAGTTCACCACACCGCTGACAGCTCAATCGAAACACTATTACGACTCGCTCAAGACAAAAGTGCAGCACTTCGATAGCATCTACGATTTGTACGTTAATTTCAATATCACGCCAATAACATATATTGATAGCGCAATCTGTTCGGGAGATTCCATTGTCTTCGGTATTGATGGAGCGTCAAAACCGCGTTATCTCAAGTCCACCGGTGTTTATCAGGATACTCTCAAGGCGGTTAACGGCTGCGACTCCATTATCAAACTGACGCTTAATGTCTATCCGCTGTTCAGTAGGAACTACTTCGTAGATATCGCAGACACAGATACACCTTATATTTGGGAACACAAAAAACAAGGTGTACTCATATCCAAAGATACACTCCGCGCTAGTGGAACCTATTCATATCGTTGGGAGTCTGTCTACGGTTGTGATAGTGTGGATAACTTAATCTTCGAGATACATAACACCTACAACTATCACGACACGGTGACTCTCTGTCGTTCCGAACTGCCGTACACATGGCGCGATAGTTTGGGCCATATCTTCCGCGAAAATATCGAGTTAGAAGGAACATATATCAAACGTTTCCTAACGAAAGATCACTATGATAGCGTTTACAACTTGACCGTTATCGTTAAACCTATTTTCGAACGGGATACCTTTATCTGGAACTGCGCGGGCGATTCGATACAGTTCAACCATAAGAAATATACCAAACCCGGTATCTACCGTGATACCTTGCGAACTGTTGACGATTGCGATTCCGTAATCATCATCCACTACGCTTGGTACGAGAAATACTATATTCGCAAAACAGCTCAAACAGATGACAAGACACCATATCTGTGGCTGCAAGGAGACGGAACAACACGTACTCTAACAAAATCCGGTGTATACTTCGACTCGCTTATGACAGTCAATGGGTGTGACTCTATTATTGAACTCTCACTTAACGTCTATCCTACTTATCGTTTCGAGGAGAACCAGACCATCTGCGAATCGGAAACACCGTACATATGGCGTGGCAGACAATACTGGACATCCGGCATTTACATGGATAGCATGCAGACCAATATGCATTACGACTCTATCTTCGTGCTTAATCTCAATGTGCGTGATACAACTTACGTGAACAAGCATTTCAAGATATGCCGCGGCGAGAGCTTTGAATATAACGGAAGAACATACTCACACGGAGGTGTTTGGACCGATACCTTATCAACGGTTAACGGCTGCGACTCGATTGTTGTTATTCGCGTTCAAGAACTGCCGAACTATCTCTTCTCCGATACAGCTGCTGTTGCAAATCGTCAACCGTATATATGGAGAGGCAAAACACTTACACATACCGGTATTTATCGCGACACACTCAATTCTTCTACCGGTTGCGACTCTATCTATCAGTTGGTATTGACCGTATATGATAAAGAACAACTGCGCGATACTGTTATTACCGTATGTGAGAACGATTTGCCTGTCCGCTGGAAAAATCGCTGGTTGTCTGAGCAGAAACTCTTCTACGACACCATTTCCACGGGCGATGTAGATACTATCTGGCGCGTTGATTTCCGCGTCGTACGGATGGAATATCAGACAATAGAGCAAACGTTGTGCGAAGGTGATGTTTACCACTTCAACGGCAAGGAATACCGAAGGGATACGCTACTGCATGAAGTCGTTTATTCCGGTTATGGTTGCGGTACAGAGTACACACTCTATCTGCGTTTCCGCAAACCGCATATCATCCAACTCGAGGCTAAGACCAGTAGCGACAAACCATATCGCTGGAACGTAGAAGATACAACGTATACATTCGGCTTCAGCGGCAACTATGAACATATAGTGCGCACCAAAGATAACCAATGTGACTCTATCATCTACAAACTCCATTTGACTGTCGGATCGGTTTATCTGTTCAAAGACTCTACTATCCTTTGCCAATCAGACTTGCCGTATAGATGGCACAACCAGCTCATTTACAACACCGGTTTATACTACGACTCGTTGCAATCGCAAATGGGTTACGACTCCGTTTACACACTGAAAGTGCTGCAAATTATGCCTTCGTATTATGAAGAGCAAATCATCAATCTCTGCGAAGGAGCCGGTGCATTCTATTACAGAGGTAAGGCCTACAGCCAGAAGGGCATCTTCTACGACACAATTCCTTCTATCAACGGATGCGACTCTATCTTTAAGATCACGGTGCGCGTAATGCCTACTTACGAGATTTATGACACAGTGCATATTTCCGACAACCAGACACACTATTTCCATGGACGCGAGCTTTCTGTACCTGGACCGTATATCCACTATGGTAAAACAAAAGCCGGATGCGACTCTATTGAGCACCTGCAGTTATATGTTCATCCGTCGTACCTGTTTGTAGAAGAGTATGAGTTATGTCACAAGGACACCTTGATATGGCATAATCGAATACTCTGTGAGAGTGGCGTTTACTACGATTCGCTGCTATCCGTACAAGGTTATGACTCTGTATATAAACTGACTCTCACCGTCTACCCGACTTACTATAAGGAAGAATCCATTGAGATTTGTCCGAATACCTCCATTTGGCTGCACGAGATGAATATCTCCGAACCCGGTATATATTACGACACACTCTACTCCGTTCATGGCTGCGATTCTATCTTCAAGATTACAGTCAATCTCAAACGCTCGTTCCGACAAGAGTTCACTACCGAGATTTGTCAAGGTGAAGAATACATGTTCTTCGGTGTGCCGTACACCAAGAGCGGTACCTATAAATATGAAATAGGTTGTGATTCTATCATCATTATGCACCTTATCGTTCATCCGAGAGACATCACCGAAAAGCGTGTTGTCATATGCGACGAAGACTTGCCTTATCGCTATAACGGCGAAGAATACTGGCAAACCAAAGTATATGTAGATACGTTCAAGAACGTTCATGCGTGTGACAGTATATTCAAACTTAACTTGATTGTCTCCACACATGTTTCCGATTGGGATCAAATTCCGCTTTGCCCGGGTGCCGATATACGCATTGACGGTCAAATCATTACCGAACCGGGACAATACACCTTCCTCAAACGCTCAAAGGTATCCGGTCTGTTGGATAGCCTCTATCGTGTAGAGGTATATAATGCTCCTGCTTACGAAACTTGGGATACACTTACCGTCTGCCAAAGTGATACAGTTATATTCGACGGCAAACAGCTCACACGAAGCGGAGCATATACGGAAACGAAGAAGACAATCAACAACTGCGATAGTATCCGTCACTTGTACCTAACTATTAATCCGACCTATACTTACACTACATCTGCAGCCATCACAGATTACCAAACGTATATATGGCGAGACAAAGAGTATAAAGAGGCCGGAACGTACTACCAGTCCTACCCAACCATTGATTATTGCGATAGTACTTATGTGCTCGAACTCACAGTGGTCAATACACGGCGTGTGGTAGATAGCACGGCTATTTGTTCCGGCAGTTCCGCTATCTGGCGCGGACGCGAATTGAGTGATCCTGGTATCTACAACGATACCGTTTGCAACTTGGCAAGCCTGACCTCAATTATCTACTCGCTCAAATTAACCGTCGTTACGCCAACTGTC
Organism: Paludibacteraceae bacterium; assembly: GCA_016295035.1. Classification (GTDB taxonomy): domain Bacteria; phylum Bacteroidota; class Bacteroidia; order Bacteroidales; family Paludibacteraceae; genus Colicola. The sequence continues at coordinate 8,768 of JAEDLW010000031.1, read as the reverse complement.
ATCACCAAAGCATCTATCGCAGATGTTTCAGCCGATGCAGAATCGTTTAATATTGACTTTACATACTCTGGCCTACGTCCGGAGCGTTATAGCATCACCTTTGACGACTTGGCGCACCAACAAGGCTTTGCCGACATTATTGACGAGCCTTTTGGACCGGAAGTAATAGCGGTTGTGCCAATACCACATAAGGACAAAATCATTTATCAAGATCACACAGTTTATGTTAGACCGAATCGTTATACGATGCGATTAGCTTTAGACAATGGTGTCTGCGGTGTATCTCGCTCAGATAGTCTCACGCTGCTCATTCGTTACCCGAGCTGGGTTCTTGAGCAGAACTGGGATAATGTTGTCGTTCCACTCCGCAAAGAATACAATGGCGGCTACGAGTTCGGCAATTACGCGTGGTACATCAACAACGTACTCTTCGACAATAACGGTAGCCCATATCTATACACCAACACGCTCAAACGAGGTGACCAAGTAGTCCTTTACGCAACCCGCGTTGGAGAAAGTTATGCTATTCCTACAGCGCCATTGGAGATAAAAGCTCCTGAACCTAACGTTTTCGACAAACCGGTATTAGTTGCCCCAACATCCACGCCGAAGACACAAGCACGTGTGAAACTGAAAGCCGAAACCAATGGTATATATAAGGTATATAACGCTACCGGACAACTATTCTCCATCGGCAACTTCACCTACGGTGAACAAGTCATCGATGTACCGGCTACATCCGGATGCTGCTTCGTGCAGACAACCACGGTTGATGGAGACATTACAACAACGAAAATTATTGTATACTAACATATTAACAACAACTTTAAAAAAACAAAACATTATGTCAAAAGTAACTGTAGTAGGCGCAGGTAACGTAGGTGCTACCGCCGCAAATGTATTGGCTGTAAAAAACATCGCCAGTGAAGTAGTATTAATTGATATCAAAGAGGGCGTTTCCGAAGGTAAAGCCATGGATATCATGCAAACGGCTCAACTCTTAGGCTTCAACACTGTCGTTAAGGGTGTAACCAATGACTATGAACAAACCGCCAACTCCGACGTATGTGTTATTACCAGTGGTATTCCTCGTAAACCTGGTATGACTCGTGAGGAACTCATCGGTGTAAATGCAGGTATCGTGAAGAGCGTTGCAGAGCAACTGCTTAAGTACTCACCAAATGCTATCCTCGTAGTTGTTTCCAACCCGATGGATACAATGGCATATCTCACCCTCAAAGCAACGGGTCTGCCAAAGAACCGCGTTATCGGTATGGGTGGTCAGCTTGACAGCAGCCGTTTCAAATATTTCTTGAGCCAAAAACTCAAATGTAATGCCAACGAAGTGGACGGTTTCGTTATCGGCGGACACGGTGACACAACCATGATCCCGATGGCTCGTTTCGCTTCCTTTAAGGGCATTCCTGCTAATGAACTCCTGGAAGAAGAAGAAATGAATGAAGTAGTTCATAACACCATGGTTGGTGGCGCAACTCTCACCAGCCTGCTTGGTACCAGCGCGTGGATGGCGCCGGGCGCAAGTGTAGCTACTCTCGTGGACGCTATCATCAACAACCAGATGCGCATGATTCCTTGCTCTGCTTATCTGGAAGGTGAATATGGGTGTAAAGACATCTTTATCGGCGTTCCGTGTATCATCGGTCGCAATGGTATTGAGGGCGTTCTCGAACTCCACCTTACTGAAAAAGAGCAGGAACTCTTCGCAGCAAGCTATGCTGCTGTTGCTAAAACAACAGGTATTCTTAAAGAAATTAACGCACTGTAATGGATCTCTTTCAAAAATGCATATCTGACCCCAACGCGGAGCGTCTACACATGGCTCGGGAACTGAATGTCTACCCGTATTTCCATGTGCTGGAGTCACGTCAGGCACCGGTCGTTCAGATGGAAGGGCATCGCGTCATCATGTTGGGTAGCAATAACTATCTCGGCTTCACTGAAGACCAGGAGGTTATTGCCGCCGGACATGCGGCTTTGGATAAGTATGGAACAGGCGTCAGCGGCAGCCGTTTCCTGAATGGTACGCTCGACTTGCACCTACAACTGGAGAAAGAACTCGCTGCCTTCACAGGGTACGAGGACTGTATGACCTGCTCCACAGGTTTCCAAACTAATTTAGCCATTATCTCTGCCATATGTGGCAAAGATGACTACATCCTCAACGACCGCGAGAATCACGCTTCTATCTACGACGCATGCCGACTCAGCTTTGCTAAAGTCATGCGATATCGCCACTCCAACATGGAGGATCTCGAGCGTATTCTGCAATCTATCCCGCGTGCTGCCGGAAAACTTATCGTCACAGACGGTGTCTTTTCAATGCGTGGTGATATTTGCAAACTGCCCGAGATAGTAGCACTCGCACAAAAGTACGGAGCACGTGTTATGGTTGACGATGCACACGGTTTCGGTGTCCTTGGCCCGGGTGGTCGCGGTACAGCGGCGCATTTCGGTCTAACCGACAAAGTGGATATAACGATGCTCACATTCTCAAAGTCTCTCGCCAGCATAGGCGGTTGTATGCTGACCTCACACAAGGTAGCGGACTGGTTACGCCATGTTTCTCGTCCTTTTATCTTCTCGGCCAGTATGACACCTTCCAGCGCTGCTACTGCACTCGCTGCGCTGCACCGCCTTATCGAAGACTCGGAACGTCCGACACGACTTATGAATATTGCCAAGTACTTCCAACAAGGTCTGCTCAAGGCTGGTATTCGTATCATCGAAGCACCTACACCTATTGTACCCATCTTCACCTACGAAACGATGGATACTCTTTGGTATGGCAAGAAGATGTTCGAAGAAGGTGTGTATGTTAATCCTGTTATTACGCCAGCCTGCGTAGAGGGAGAGTGCTTGCTTCGTACTACCCTGATGGCTACCCATACCGAACCGATTATCGACGAGGCTGTGGGTATCATCGCCCGCGTACTGCGTGAAAAACCCGACCACAAAGGTTAAGATAATGCGAACATTGCTCATTACCGGAGGTTCGTCCGGAATAGGCTTGGCAACTGTGCAACTCTTTGCCGGTCGAGGATGGAATGTGATTGAGCTGAGTCGGCATGGACTCAGCCAATCCAATGTCCATCACATTGACTGTGATGTCACCGACGAAGATAACGTCCGCTTGGCGGTGCGTAAAGCACTCGAACTGACGGATCACATCGATGTTGTTATAGCTAATGCCGGATATGGTATCTCCGGAACAGTGGAGTTCACTTCTACGGAAGACGTACACCATCAGTTCGACGTCAATTTCTTCGGTGCATTGCATCTGGCTCAAGCTATCCTGCCGCAACTTCGCAAACAGAAAAGCGGTATGATTATCTTTACCAGCAGCGTAGCCGCTATACTCAGTGTACCATATCAAGCTTTCTACTCGGCTACCAAAGCGGCCATCAACGCTATGGCACTGGCCTTGCAGAACGAGGTACGCAATTTCGGAATCCATGTCTCCGTGCTGATGCCGGGAGATGTGGCAACAGGCTTCACCGCCGCACGTACCAAGGATGAAACGGGTGAAGACATCTATCCGCTTGCTCACAAAGCTGTAGCAACCATGGAGCAGGATGAGCAAAACGGCATGTCGCCCGAGCAAATGGCTCGTGATTTTTGGGGCATTGCCAATAAGCGCAACCCTGCACCACAATATATAGGCGGAGTTTCGTATAAGACGCTATGTTTCCTTGACCGGATTCTGCCAAAACGACTGGTTAACTGGATAGAATGGAAAGTATACACATAATATCACCTTCAGGCACAATCACCCCTGACTATATCGAAGGCGCTGCAAAGCGTCTTCGTTCGTGGGGGTATAAGGTGAATGTCTCACCACATGCGCTCGGAGAATACGGACGCTTCAGCGGAACAGACGAAGAGCGCCTTGCTGACTTACAGATGGCTCTGCAAGATCCGTCCGTGGACGCCATCATCTGTGCACGAGGTGGTTATGGGCTTCAGCGCATCCTCGACAAAATTAATCTTTCGACTTTCGACTATCCTCCAACTTTAATCGGCTTTTCCGACATCACCGCCCTGCACCAACTCTACGCCTTACATGGTACACCATACACCGTACACCATACACCATCCTTACACGGCCTCATGTGCAAGCACATAGCGACCTTACCCGAAGACAGCCGTGCACTGCAGATCTTCCGTCGCGCGCTCGCGGGCGAACCTATTACATATAAACTCTCTGCCCATCCGCTAAATCGTTGCGGAGAAGCGCAAGGCACACTGGTCGGAGGTAACCTCAGTGTCCTATATGGCCTGCAAGGAACACCTTACGACCTTAATCATGTCATTGACGTACATCCTGAAGGAGTAATACTTTTTATCGAAGATATCGGAGAACGTCATTATCATATAGACCGTATGATGAACAATCTCCGCATGTCAGGCGTCCTTGGCCGCATCAAAGGTCTTGTCGTCGGTCAGTTCACCGATTGTGAAGACGACCCGCTGATGGGTTGCACTATTAGTCAGACCATCGCGCAAGCCGTCGAATCTTATGCATTCCCTGTGCTCTTCGATTTCCCCGCAGGGCATGTAGAAGACAACTGCCCATTATGGTTCAATACAACACATCAAATGTCTATTACTGAGAAGTTTAGCACACTCATATCCAATGAATAAGAAAGAAAAAATAATCTTCTACTGCCTCCTCATTTTTCTGCTGCTACCCAATATCATAGGGACCTTTATTGCGACCGACTTACTGACGATGGGACAGCGCTTTTTATATTTCATCACATCCGTTTGTATCTATGCGTTCGGCCTTTGTATTTTCAAGCGGCGCACCTTCTTTTATATCTTTTCTGCATGGTTTTTGCTCAGCGCAATTGAGATAGTGCATCTAATTATCAATCAGGCAACTACGTCCATGCTCTTTATCTTCACTTGTATCAAATCGGAGAAAGGTGAGTTCCTTGAACTTCTATCCACGTATTGGCCCGTTGTTATACTTTTCTTTGCGCTTTGGGGAGTCTATTATTATCTCAACCACCGCTTTATACAAAACGAGTATATTGCGCCGCGCGTATGGCGTATGTCGATTATGGCGACTATCATTGCCTTCTTCGTTATCGCCATAATCATGTTGGGTTTGAGGCCTAAGTTCCGCAATATCTTCAACTTCCGTGAGCGGGACGAACGCACAGCCGCTTGGGTAGGTTGTGAAAAAGCCTGTCCGGTCAATATGGTACTCGGTTTCTACCACATCACATCCCTTGCCCTTGAGATCAAGCACAGCGAAGAAGCCCTTGCCGACTTCCGCTTCGGCACAACACCGCTAAACGCTAAACGAGCAACGCTAAACGAACAAGACAATTTAGTTGTCTTGCTGATCGGAGAGACTTCCCGTTACGACCACTGGCAAATTAACGGCTACGAACGCTCCACCTCACCTTGTCTCGTGGCGCGAGGAGACCAAATTATCTCTTTTGATTCCGTCTTCACTATCGGCAATCTCACTACTGTCTGCGTACCGTATATGCTTTCGCGAGCCACGCCCGAAATGCCGCGACTTTATTACCACGAGCCCTCTGTTGTCGACGCCTTCCACGAAGCGGGTTATCACACGGCGTGGATTGCCGACCAGTCTTTTAATAACGAGTTCCTCATGCGTATCGCCAATAGTTGCGATTATGCCAAATACGTCGCCGACAACGGCCGCGGCGACTTTATCGACTCTGTTCTCCTTACCCCTTTGCGCCAAGTTCTCACAAACGACAAACCACAAACTACAAATAATATAGGCAACCTCATCGTACTGCACTCACTTGGTTGCCACTTCAAATACTCCGAGCGTTATCCCGATTCTTTCCAGCAATACACACCCGACATGAAAGGTATCAACGTCCGGGAGATGTTTCGTCGTGTGGACGAAGAAGCTGAAGGATTTGCACGACTCAAGCCAGAGAACATGGCGATATACAAGAACCTCAAGACTATTCTCGTCAACTCATACGATAACGCCATCTGCTACACTGATTACTTCATCGACCAAGTCATTCGCGAACTTGAGGCAACCGACAGACCCGCTGTACTGGTCTATGTGGGCGACCACGGAGAGAACTTGCTCGATGACGACCGCAACATGTTCCTTCACGGCACTTTCGGAGGCAGTAAGTACGAGTACCATGTGCCGTTATTCGTCTGGGCTTCGCCTGAATACCGAAAACTTCATTCTCGCCAATGGAACACCATGCGAGCGAACACTTCTAAGTGTATCTCTACCATGACGCTCTTCCACTCGCTACTTGACTTGGGAGACCTGGAATATCCTAATATCGACTCCACACTTCTTTTCACGCAGCCAACTCTGTTATCACAGCCCATTATCTATGGTTTTGACGCCAACATGATCCGCACCCCCTTACCGACCAAATAATTTTCGCTATGAAGAAACACATCTCCACGTTATTAGCCATATTCAGTATTCTTCTCCCGATTACGGCTGAGGAGGCCTTTTATAATGATCTTCGTTACACTATTGACCCTATTCTGAGAACGGCCGAGGTGGCGGACAATTCCACAGTCGGATGGGATGTCAAGTCGGACGTTAAATTACATATCCCCGCACAAATTACAGTCGGACAACGAACGTTCACCGTCACAGGCGTCTCGGAAAAAGCTTTTAAAGGATGTAAATACCTTGCTGAGGTTGTTCTTCCGCCAAGCCTTGAGTACCTTAGCCGAAGTGCCTTTGAAGGAACAGGAATCTGGTTCAATAAGGATAATTGGGACGACGGAGCTTTATTCATTGATAGTTGTCTTATCGCAACGGACAAGACCATTGCGCCAAAATATATGGTGCCCACTTCTACGCGTCTGATTGCAGCGGGCGCTTTCCAAGGGAACAAGACCCTCATACGCGTCGAGTTACCAGCCACTATTAAACGCATTGACAATGATGTGTTCCGCGATTGCAAGAACCTCTCCAAGGTTGTCATTCCGGCCTCTGTGGAGTGGATTGGGCAAGACGCCTTTCTTAATTCCGGTATTTGGCTGAACGAGAAGAAATGGCGCAAAGGTGCCCTGTATATTGATGGATGTCTTATTGCCGTCAATGCCGATGCACCGGAGAAGTTTGTCTTTAAGGACAAAACGCCCACACGTCTTATCGCTGCCGGTGCTTTTCGTAATGCCAAGAAAGTCAGAACCCTGTCTATTCCGGAGGGTGTAACGATTATTCCGGTAGCATGCTTCTACCAATGTCATGAATTGAGCGACGTACAACTACCCTCGTCCATTAAAAGCGTAGAACGCCTCGCCTTTGCTAATTGTGAAAAACTCAAATCCGCCACGCTGCCTAACGGTTTGGAATATCTGGGCGCAGCCGCTTTCTCCCAGTGCAGAAATCTAAAGAGCCAATATCTATCCGATAATCTCATCGGCATACCTACAGCATGTTTCTACCTCTGTTCGTCGCTTGTGTCCATCACCCTGCCAAAGCATCTGGAGGTTATTGCAGATGGTGCTTTTGCTGCATGCACCAACTTGGAAGAGCCGGTTCTACCGCCTACCTTACAACACATTGGTGAAAAGGCCTTTGTCTCCTGTAGTCGTTTCCGCGAAATAAGCATACCGGCCAGTGTTATTACCATTAAGAAAGGCGCCTTTATGGACTGCACCCACCTCACACGGGTCAACTTACCGGAAACACTCTATGCCATTGACGACGAGACCTTTATGAACTGCATCTCACTGGAGCGTATCGTACTACCTAAGGCTCTCTTCCGCATCGGCAAAAAGGCCTTTCATAACTGTCAGGAACTCTTCACTTTACATCTCACAGATAATATCCATCTCATTGAATCAGAAGCATTTATGGGATGTAAGAAACTGTATGAAATCGCTCTTCCTCCGCAACTCAGCGTACTTTCTGATGGTACATTTGCCTCCTGCAGCAATCTCCATAAACTGACTTTCAACGACCAACTCAAGATGATTGGTGATGGAGCATGTTATCAATGTCGCCAACTTCGAGAGCTTATATTGCCAGACAGCGTTTCTGTCATTGGCGAGGATGCTTTCACGGAATGCAGGAATCTGCGTCAAGTACGCTTCCCTGCTAATCTCGAGACTATCGGAGCCAATGCCTTCCGCGATTGTTCCAGCCTCAAACAACCTGCACTTCCGGCAGAAACAACCATCGGAAAAAATGTTTTCAAAGGTTGTAAAAAATAGCGACACAACATAACTTATCACACATCACGTTATTCTGATATATCAAACTACCTCAAAAGTGCAGCCTCCTACCCGAAGTTGCACTTTTTTACACATTTATCACATATTTATCACACATTTATTACATATTTATTACATATTTATCACATTTTTATTACACATTTATTACATATTTATCACACTTTTATTACACATTTATTACATATTTATCACATTTTTTTGTAGTACTTTTGCACTAAAAATAAAATTATGTCATTACTATGAAATTAGTATGTGATTAGTATGTGGTTACTATGTGATTAGTATGAGATTACTATGATATTATTATGACCTTAGTATGTGAGAAGCCTGATCCTATCGGAATCATAGTATAACTTGAATTTAGCGCAAACTCGCATTGGAGCAGCGGGAGAAAGCCTGTCACTATGAAGGCTGCCCGACGCTTCTGCGACGAATACACCAAGATTGGCCCGTAAAAACCGTTTTTATGCAAGCATAAACGATTTTTATGCTAAAAATCTTGTACATTCCATTTTTTTGTAGTACCTTTG
>JAEDLW010000003.1:0-59291 GCA_016295035.1 Paludibacteraceae bacterium | reverse complement strand
CCGTTGGCGGCAAGACGCGTTTCGTGTGCGTTGACGGACCCGAGTTCGACGCTCACCAAGTGGACTGGGATGAGATGCTGACGCGTCTGCGTTCCTATAAACCCGAAGAAGTCGCCGCGTACGAACAATATAATGCTGCGCTTAATAACCCCAAAACCACCACTTGCCCACCAGCTGACCACCAGACGCAATCGGTTTCTGATAGGTTTCTGATAGGTTCCAGATCGGTTTCTGAAGCTGACACAACCGTGACAGAAAGCCGCGATGCAGAGTGGCGTGTAGCTCTTCGCCAAACTCTCAAAGCCAAAGAACGTGCTGCTATCGAACGCTGCAAGATGCCGGAATTGGATCCCGTTTACCGCGCAACCACGATACACGAGGAAGTGAACCAAGGATTGACTCACGAAATGGCACTACAGGAGTCCAAACGCTGTCTTGATTGCGCCAACCCAGGGTGCGTACAAGGCTGCCCTGTCAATATTGACATCCCGGGCTTCATCAAACATATCGAGGCTGGTGATATTCAAGGCGCCTATCGTGTTATTAACGCAAGCAGCTCGCTGCCCGCAGTCTGCGGACGCGTATGCCCGCAAGAGAAACAATGCGAGGCGAAGTGTATTCACCACAAGATGAACTCCAAACCGGTTGCTATCGGCTATCTGGAACGCTTCGTGGCTGACCATGCGGTAGTTGAAAGCGTGGAGTCGAAAGTCGAAAGTCAAAAGTCGAAAGTAGGAGGTGCGGTGAAGATTGCGGTTGTGGGAAGTGGTCCCGCAGGCCTTACCTTTGCGGGCGACATGGCTAAATACGGCTACCAAGTGACCGTTTTTGAGGCACTTCATGAAATAGGCGGCGTACTCAAATACGGTATTCCCGAGTTCCGTCTGCCCAATCGTATCGTAGATAAAGAGATTGACGGTCTGCGCAATTTGGGCGTCGAGTTCAAGAAAGATATAATTATCGGCAAGACTATTACCGTCGAAGACCTTAAGGCGGAAGGCTATGCGGCAATCTTCGTAGGTTCGGGAGCCGGATTGCCACGTTTTATGAACATCCCCGGCGAGAACTTGAACGGCGTACTGTCCTGCAACGAATACTTGACGCGTGTAAACCTGATGGATGCCTCGAACGAAGCCACCGATACACCGCTGTTGTACGGTAAGAACGTGATTGTTGTAGGTGGCGGTAACACGGCTATGGATGCCATCCGTACAGCCAAACGCTTAGGCGCTGAGCATGCGACCATCGTCTATCGCCGTTCCGAAGAGGAGATGCCTGCACGTATCGAAGAAGTGCGTCACGCTAAAGAAGAAGGTATTGAGTTTATGACACTCCATAACCCGATTGAGTATCATGCAGACGAGAACGGACGTGTCAAAGAAGCAGTACTGCAAGTCATGGAATTAGGCGAACCTGATGAAAGCGGACGTCGAAGCCCCGTACCTGTAGAAGGCAAAACAATTACCATTCCTGTTGATCTGGTTATTGTTGCTGTGGGTGTTAGCCCCAACCCACTTATTCCGCGTTCAGTAGAAGGACTTGAGATTTCCAAGAAAGGCACAATTGTAGTGGGCGAAGAATCTATGCAATCCAATATACCTACCATCTTCGCAGGAGGAGACATCGTGCGCGGTGGCGCAACGGTCATTCTTGCGATGTCGGACGGACGCAAAGCCGCAGCGGCTATGCACGAATACCTTTCCATAAAGTGAAGTTCTACATCGAGACATATGGTTGCCAAATGAACGTCGCAGATAGCGAGGTTGTTGCTGCTATCATGCAGACAACGGATGCTCAGATGACGGATCATCCAGATGAGGCGGAAATACTCATCTTAAACACCTGTTCTATTCGCGAAAAGGCCGAAGAGACTGTACAACATCGTCTCCAAGAAATAAAAGCACTGCTGACCAAACAAAAACGCAAAGCTATTATTGGTGTCATCGGATGTATGGCTGAACGAATGGGGCAGGAACTGATTGACGCGTTTGGGGTTAATTTTGTGGCAGGACCGGATGCGTATTTGGACATACCGAACCTGCTGGCACAATGCTTGCAAGGGCACAAAGCCCTCAACGTTGAACTCAGTACCACTGAGACATATCGTGACATTATACCGGCTCGTATAGGCAAAACAATCTCCGGTTTTGTGAGTATCATGCGAGGATGCAATAACTTTTGCTCGTACTGCGTTGTTCCTTACACTCGTGGTCGAGAAAGAAGCCGCGATGTAGAATCTATCATACAAGAAGTCAAGGACTTACAGGCCAAAGGATATAAGGAAGTGACACTCCTCGGGCAGAATGTCAATTCCTATAATTACCAGCCTACAGATGGAAGTAGTGCGTCTATTGATTTCCCGCATCTCTTGGCTATTGTAGCAAAAACAGTGCCGGATATGCGCATCCGCTTCACCACATCTCATCCGAAAGATATGTCTGACAAGACACTCGAAGTAATAGCTGCGTACAACAATATATGCAAATTCATCCACTTACCCGTACAAAGCGGTTCTAATGCCATTCTTAAGTCTATGAACCGAAAATATACGCGCGAATGGTATCTGGACAGAATAGCAGCTATCCGACGTATCGTACCCGATGCCGCTATTGGCACTGATGTCTTTTGCGGTTTTCACGATGAGACGCTTGAAGACCACGCTCAGACACTTAGTCTTATGCGAGAAGTTGGCTTTGACACTGCCTTCATGTTCAAGTATAGCGAAAGGCCTGGGACCTTCGCTTCACGATTCCTACCCGATAATATATCCGAAGCAGAAAAAGTGCGCCGCTTGAACGAAATAATCGCCCTGCAAAACGAATTGTCGTTCACTTCCAATCAACGCGAAATAGGCAAAACGCGTGAAGTGTTAGTGGAAGGATTCTCCAAACGTAGCAAGGATGAGATGTTCGGACGCACATCGCAATACAAGACAGTTATTTTCCCCAGAGAAGGACGGCATATCGGCGAATTTATCCAAGTCCGCATTACTTCCGCCTCTGCTGCCACGTTAAAGGGAGAAGTGGTAGAATAGCCGGTTTCCCGAGAATAAATAGCAAAAAAATGTAAAATAATCTTGCAAAATGAAAAAAATGCAAGATTTATTTGCTCATATAAAATAATATTTGTACCTTTGCAGCCTGAAATTGCGTGCGCGTGCATATGCGCGTGCATTACGCGTAAAGAAGCATATACTTAAAGTACTATATAAATGGAAGAAAAAGAAAAGTATGATGGCTCGAGTATTCAAGTGCTCGAAGGTTTAGAGGCAGTGCGTAAACGTCCTGCCATGTACATCGGAGACATCTCCGGTAGAGGATTGCACCACTTGGTGTATGAAGTGGTGGATAACTCTATTGACGAGGCTTTGGCTGGTTTCTGCTCGGAAATCGCCGTGCACATTAATGAGGACAACTCCATTACCGTACAAGATAACGGTCGTGGTATTCCTGTAGATATGCATCCGAAAGAGCACCGCTCTGCCTTGGAAGTGGTTATGACCGTGCTGCACGCAGGTGGTAAATTTAACAAAGACAGTTACAAAGTATCCGGTGGTCTTCACGGTGTAGGTGTAAGTTGTGTGAATGCCCTTTCGACAAAAATGCATGTGGAAGTTTATCGTGATGGTAAAATCCACACCCAAGACTATGAGAAAGGCAAACCACTCGCTCCTGTACATGTAATTACTGAAGCAGAAGCCATGGGTAACTGGGAGCAACGTAAGACTGGTACATTTGTACAATTCTGGCCGGACGCAACAATCTTCACCGAGACGGTTTATTCATATGATATTCTTGCAAACCGTATGCGGGAATTGGCTTACTTGAATGCCGGTGTACGTATTATTCTCAAAGATAAGCGTGTGCCTGTTGACCCAAACCTTAAGGACTCTGAAGGTCATCCTTTCCCAAATATTAAGGGATTCAAAGGTGAATCTTTCTACTCCGAGAAGGGTTTGAGTGAGTTCGTACGTTATATTGACCAGACTCGTACTCCTCTCATCAGCGAAGTGATTCATCTTAATACTGAAAAATATGGCACACCAGTTGAGGTTGCTATGATTTACAATACCGACTTCAATGAGAATGTGCATTCGTATGTGAACAATATCAATACCATCGAAGGCGGTACTCACGTAGCTGGTTTCCGCGCAGCACTTACCCGAGTCATGAAAAAATATGCAGAGGATAGCAAGCTGCTGGAGAAAGCCAAACTCAAAGACAAAGATGGTAATGCAACTATTGACCCTAACGATTTCCGTGAAGGTTTGACAGCCGTTATCTCAGTTAAGGTGGCAGAACCGCAGTTCGAAGGACAGACCAAGACCAAACTCGGTAACTCCGAAGTGGCAGGAATGGTATCGAGTGCAGTTGCCGAAGCGTTGACCTATTATCTGGAAGAACATCCCGATGATGCCAAGAAAATCGTAGAGAAAGTGATATTGGCAGCTCAGGCCCGTATTGCAGCTCGCAATGCCCGTCAGAGTGTGCTCCGTAAATCTCCGTTAAGCGGTGGCGGTCTGCCCGGTAAATTGGCTGACTGCGCTTCGAAAGACCCAGCCGAGTGCGAACTCTTCCTCGTAGAGGGCGATTCCGCCGGCGGTACCGCAAAGACAGGACGTGACCGCGTTCACCAAGCTATTCTTCCATTGCGCGGTAAAATCCTGAACGTCGAGAAAGCAATGGAGCATAAGGTATTTGAGAGTGAAGAGGTACGTAATATCTTTACCGCCCTGGGCATCACCTTCGGCACCGAAGACGACCCGAAAGCGCTTAACTTAAGTAAAATTCGTTACCATAAAGTAATTATCATGGCTGATGCCGATGTGGACGGTGCACATATTGCAACACTGATTATGACCCTGTTCTTCCGTCATATGAAAGAAGTTATCGAACAAGGACACCTCTATATCGCAATGGCTCCGCTTTATATGTGCTCGAAAGGCAACTATAAAGAGTATTGCTGGACCGATCAGCAACGCTTTGACTTCATCCAAAAGTATGGTAATGGCGATGAGAAACAAATCAAGACCCAACGTTACAAAGGTCTTGGTGAAATGTCCGATGAACAGTTGTGGGAGACAACAATGGATCCCGCCCGCCGTCTGCTAAAGAAAGTGACCATAGAGAACGCTGCTGAGGCAGACCGTACGATTGCTATGCTGATGGGGGATGATGTGGCACCTCGTCGTGAGTTTATTGAAGAGAATGCAACTTACGCCAATATTGATGCATAATGAAAATAGCTGTTTACTGCTCTGCTAAAGATGCTATTCCTGCCGACTATCTTGCCTTAGGCGATGCGTTAGGAACATGGATAGGAGAACAAGGTGACACGCTTGTTTATGGCGGCGCTACAGGCGGTCTGATGACTCGCACCAGCAATGCGGCAAAAGCGGCAGGTGCGTATGTGATAGGTGTTATCCCGCCTCGTATCATTGCTGCAGGCAGGCTGGCTTCCAACTGTGACGAATTGGTCGAAGTAAAGAATATGTCAGAGCGAAAACAACTAATGCGCGACCTGTCTGATATCATCGTCTGCTTGCCGGGAAGCTACGGTACGCTGGATGAAATGATGGACGCAACATCGTCGGCTATAGTCGGAGAGCATAATAAACCGTTGTTTGTGGTGAACTATAACGGATTTTACAATGCACTCAAGGAACAAATAGAAGTGATGCGTTCGCTGAATTTTATTCCCCAAGAGCAGTGCTTCAAGCCAATCTTCGTAGATAGCCTTGCTGAATTATACATTTGTATAAATAATATTAAAAAGTAAAAGATATGAACCTGTTTACTGCCAGATTAACCGGAAAAATGCTCTCAACAGAGCAATTTGAGAGGTCTATTCAAGACATGATAGAGCGTGTCAATCGCTGGCGTCAAATTGAGAAATCGCCGGAACTGGCTGAATATCTCAAATTGAAGGAAATTGTTGAAAGTCCAAAATTCCAGGAAACAAAACGCGAACTCCTTGAACGTAAGTACAAAGATACGGAAGAAGGCCGTAAGATGGCGGACTATGAGCGTCTGTCTTCGTCCATGCGCATGAAAGGCTACAAGTATGCCCTTGGCAATCCGACTTTCCTGTCTTTTCTGAAATTCCGTGATTCGGACGAATTTCAGAAACTGCAAGATTCCAAGGAACGCCGCAAGTCCAGCGAGTTGCGTATGTATAATGTGATTTATCGCTCTGCGTTCTATAAGAACTATCAGAAAGTGCTCAATTCGGACGAGTTGAAACAACTCACTGCGTTGGAGAAAGAAATCCAAACGGAAGACTTCCAAAAACGTAATTCGTTGTGGTCGGATGCCAAGCGTTGGCAGCATTCCGAGGAATACCAAACCGAGCAACGCTATCTGGCCCTTGCCAACTCTGATGATATCAAGTTCTATTTCAAACAGCGTAGCGAGAAGATTGACTGGGCAGAACTGTTCCGCCCGGCTTTCACGGATGATATGTCTTCCTCCAAGAATTGGCAGCCCGGGTATGGTTATGCAAAAGCGAAAGACGGTCACTCACGCACATCCCAAAGACAGGCATATAATAACGGTAAAAACACGTTCTTTGCCGAAGGCCGTATGAGCCTCGAAACACGTGAAGAGAGCAAAGAAGCACTTGCGTGGGACGAAAAGAAAGGATTTATCAATCAGGTATTTGAATATACTTCCGACGTGATGAATACGAAAGAAGCGTTTGCACAGGAAAACGGCATGTTCATGGCTAAAGTGCGCAGTCAGGGCGTGCCTCATCACTTCATTGGCTTGTCAACCGGAAAGAATGGCAGTCCGTTGGTCGCTTTATATCACTACAACGGTAAAGTGCATCAGTTAGGACTTGTCAATGGTAACGATGCGAGAATGGCAGACTTGACAGGTATGCTGCGTTCTATGTACTACGTTTATACATTCCGTTGGACTAAAGAGGAGCTGATTTGGTATGTGAACAATATGGAGATACTCCGTATGCCGAATAAATTACCGAAGGAAGCTATGTTCTTCTTCGGGCAATCCTGGTTGCCTAATAATGAAAAAGGCGGTGCCGGTAAACTGAAAGTTAAGTGGGTACGCGCTTACCGTAGCGTAGATTGAGATACAATAAATTTTATTAGTAATGTTTTTAATAGCCGGTCCGTGTGCGATAGAAAGTCGTGATGTAGTGTTTCAAACAGCAGAAACGCTGAAGCGTGTTTGCGAAGAATTGGAAATAAATCTGTTTTTCAAATCTTCGTACGACAAAGCCAACCGCACATCAAATAGCCAGCGTGGAGTAGGAATGGAAGAAGGGTTGCGTGTTCTGGAAGAAGTGAAGACGCAGTTGGAACTTCCTATTCTGACGGATGTCCACGAATCGTGGCAGTGTAAACCTGTGGCGCAAGTGGCGGACGTGTTGCAGATTCCCGCTTTCTTAAGTCGTCAAACAGACTTGTTACAGGCAGCGGCTGAGACAGGACGCGTGGTGAATGTTAAGAAAGGACAGTTCATGGCGCCTTGGGACATGAAAGGTTGCATTGATAAAATATCTGCTGTGCGTGGAAATAGTAACGGAATATGGTTGACCGAACGCGGGTCTTCATTCGGCTACGGGCGATTAGTCGTCGATATGACCTCGTTGGTAGAAATGCGCAAGTTCGGTTGCCCGATTATCTTCGATGCTACTCACAGCGTCCAGTTGCCGAGTACTCAAGCGGGTGTAACGGGAGGATGTCGGGAGATGGTCCCGTATTTATTGCGTGCAGCACTGGCAGTCGGCGTGGATGGCATCTTCGTTGAGGTGCATCCTCATCCCGAAAAGGCCATCTCCGATGCGGCTAATCAATTAAGACTAAGCGAAATAAAACAGATTATAGAACAAGCAAAAGAATATGACTTATTCGCAAAGAGCTAAACAGATATTTGAGGAAGAAATAGAGGAATTGCACAAGTTAGGGGCAACTATTGATTCAAATTTTGATAAGGCGATAGATCTTATACAAAACTGCCGAGGGAAACTGGTAGTCATGGGAATCGGCAAAACCGGAATCATCGGTCATAAGATTGCTTCTTCCTTGGCATCCACCGGGACGCCTGCCGTTTTTGTTAATGCGGCAGAGGCGGTGCACGGAGATTTAGGTATCGTCAATGGTAAGGATATTGTATTACTGGTTAGCAATAGCGGGTCTTCCAGTGAGATATTGAATGTCATTGAACCTGTTCGTAAGTTAGGATGTTCAATTATCGCTATGACCGGTGATATGTCTTCTCGTTTGGCAAAGGAGTCAGATGTAGTAGTATCTATTCATGTAGATAAAGAAGCGTGTCCGTTAGGATTAGCTCCTACAACGTCCACCACCGCTACTGTATTGATGGGGGACGCCTTGATGATTTGCTTAATGGAAAAAAACCATTTTAAGGCTGAGAATTTCGCTGTTTACCATCCGGGGGGCGCTTTGGGACGCCAGTTGTTAGGCAAAGTGAAAAATCTGATGACCACCAATGTCCCGCGTGTGATGGTCGATGCCTCATTCAAAGAATTGGTGCATGAGATGTCCGATAAACACCTCGGAATGACTATGGTATATGATGAGAAAAAATGTATTGGAATCATCACAGACGGAGACTTGCGTCGTGCTATTCAGAAATATGACGATTTACATATTGTGGCACGTGATATCATGACTCCTTCTTACAAACATATCCATAAGGATGCATTGTTGTCAGACGCGTTGGCAATCATGGACAGGTACAATATCACCACTTTGGCTGTTACGGAAAAACCGGATACAGAAGAGATTATAGGTATCATATCAATTCACCATATTATTGACTTTAATTAATGTATTATGACCCAGACTATCGCTTTATATTGTAAAAACAACAAACAGTTTTACCAAGTTGAACGGGGAACGTCTATAATGGATTTCTACAAGAGTGTCGGTATTCAATTGAAGTATCCTGTAATAGCCGCTCGAGTCAACTACAAAGTGCATGATTTACGTTATATTGTCTATAAGCCTAAGGATGTAGAATTTATTGATGCCAGTTGTGCAGACGGAATGCGTGTATATGTTCGTACATTATGCATGGTGATGGGATGTGCTATCAATGAATTATATCCGGAATGGTCATTACGTATTGAGCACCCCATTTCCAAAGGATATTTCTGCACATTGCGGGACAATAAAGGTACCAAGATTAAACTGCACCCCGAGATTATAGCTGCTATTAAGGAGCGCATGCAAAAAATAATTGCAGAAGATCGTCCGGTAGAAGTAGAAGAGAAACAAACAAAAGTGGTTATGCAATTGTTTCACGAACGTCCGGACTATGAGTCTTCGCTGTTGGAAACGTTAGGTAACCCTTATTGTCGTTTCTTCCGTATAGGTGATTATATTGATTACTACAATGGGGTATTGATGCCGTCAACGGGTTATCTCAACATCTTCGATTTAGAGCCGTTGTATGAAGATATGCTTTTACGCATACCTTGCCGCCATGATCCAAGCCGGTTAGAGGATTTCGTACAACAAGATAAGATGTTTGAAATCTTTAAAGAGTTCTTCGGTTGGAACAAACTGTTGCGGATTGGTAATGTTGGTGAATTCAATAAGGCTTGCAAAAATAATCGTTCATTCGAGATGATTAAATTGAGCGAAGCATTACACGAGAAGAAAGTGGCGCAAATAGCCGATATGATTGTTGGACGAGATAATCCTCCGCGCTTTGTGCTGATTTCGGGTCCTTCGTCATCCGGAAAAACAACATTCTCGAAACGTTTAACCATACAATTAATGGTCAATGGAATTCGTCCTGTTGTACTATCATTGGACAACTACTTTGTTAATCGTGATGATACTCCGAGAGATGAGAACGGTGACTGGGATTTTGAGCATATAAATGCGGTTGATTTGACATTACTTCAAGAGCAAGTAAAACAACTCTTAGAAGGTCAGGAAGTTAAGATCCCCACTTATAATTTTGAAACCGGTAAACGTGAATATAAAGGTAACACTCTGAAATTGGAGCAGGATACAATAGTTATTCTGGAGGGTCTGCATGCGTTAAATCCACTGTTGTTGCCTAATATACCCAAGGAAGCAACCTTCCGGATTTTTGTTAGTCCTATGACTACAGTCAATTTGGATAATCATAACTGGATTCCAACTACTGATATCCGTTTGATTCGTCGTATTGTGCGCGACTATAGATATCGTAATTATTCGGCAAGAGAAACGATTGCCCGTTGTCCGAGTGTGCGTCGTGGCGAGGAAAAATGGATATATCCATTCCAGGAGAATGCAGATGTTATGTTTAATTCGGCATTATTATTTGAGTTGGCGGTTTTGAAACGTCATGCAGAACCGATTTTAGCAGAAGTGCCGAAATACTGTGAGGAATATGGTGAGGCACACAGAATGCTCACTTTCCTCAGTTATTTTGAGTCCATTCCCGAAAGAGAAATTCCACCTACATCGTTCTTGCGTGAATTCGTTGGTGGTAGTTCATTTAGATATTAATAGCATGAAAAAAATTCTATTTATAGTCAGCCTCGCCTTCGGCATGTATGGTTATGCAGACGACAGTATAGCCGTAGTCGTACAGGACACCTTGATAACGGATGAAATGCCAAATGTTCAAGTGCACCAAAGCGAATCCGTAGCACGACTGCTGCGCGAGAAAACTACCGGCAAATCATCTCAAGTAGTTGAAATGGCGGGATACCGTGTACAAATTTACTCATCCAATCACCAACAACTGGCTAAACAAGAAGCTATGCGTTTGGAAAAAGATATGCAATCCAAATTGGATATGCCCATCTATGTTTCCTACGTACCACCATTCTGGAAAGTACGTGTTGGCGATTTCGAAACCTACGTAGAAGCACAAGAGTTTAAAACTAATTTTGTACAATTGTTCCCTGAATTAATGGGCGATACTTATGTTGTACGTGATCAAGTAACTATAAAAAAATGAACTTACAAGTATTCAAGGAAGATAAGACCATAACGAAAAATATCGCTGAACATGTTTCTGCGATTCTTACAGAGTTGGGAGAAGATGTTAAACGCCAGGGATTACAACGCACTCCGGAACGAGTTGGCGAAGCTTTTCAATATTTGACCAAGGGATACAAGGAAAATCCAGACGCAATTTTGCGCTCTGCATTATTTGAAGATGACTATCGTCATATGGTCGTCATAAAGGATATTGACTTCTACTCACTATGTGAGCACCATTTATTACCTTTCTTCGGTAAAGTACATATTGCATATATTCCTAATGGAAAACGCGTTACAGGGCTTAGCAAAATAGCAAGAGTTGTGGATGTATATGCTCGTCGCTTGCAGATTCAAGAACGCATGACAACCCAAATTAAGGACTGCATTCAACGTACGCTTGATCCTTTAGGCGTCATGGTGGTTGTAGAAGCTGAACATTTATGCATGAAAATGCGTGGCACTGAAAAACAAAACAGCATCACTACCACATCGGATTTTACCGGAGCATTCACTCGTCCCGAAACACGGAACGAATTCCTACGATTAATCCATTAACACAAACACATTAAATTATCTGGTCAAGATGAAAATCTTGGTCACCGCATGTGCTCCATCTTCTCCGTTACATAAAACGGTGTAGATGCCCGATGCAACACGTTCGCCATTTAAGTTCTTTCCATCCCAAACAGCTATTCCTCCATTGGATCTCGTTTTACAAACCAGATTACCTCCCGCATCAATAATATTGACTACAGAATTATCCATCAATCTGGCAATTGTAAATGATCCCGCATAATCGCGCGGTGCAGGGTTGGGATAAGCATAAACTTCATCAAAATTCTTTTCTGGTTCAGATGCATCACCACGATATGAAGCGAGTCCACTGGCCGTACCGATAAACACTTCACCTGTCGTCGGATGAATAGCAATAGATAATACCTCGTTGGACGGTAGCGGGGAATTATCCACTGTAAAATGATGGATAGTCTCCAACCCGTCTGAAGACATTAAAAATAGTCCTGACGCAGCGGTTCCAATCCACTTTCTATTTCCGCCATCAACAACAATACAATTAATCTGTTCATCTGCCAGCAAGTAATCAGCCAACTGCGTCTCCTCATCTTCCCTACTGATGATGACACGTTTGCATGCAGCCGATTCAAGGAAGCCTTCTGCTGTCTCTATTAAGAATAGTCCGGCTTGAGTACCTACCCATAGGATGCCATCTTTGTCCTGCGCTAATGTAAAATACTTCTCAGGAGAGAAAGATGTGCCATTCTGATCCACAAAAGTATTTCTCTTCATGACATGGTCATCCGATGATATAAATGGGGTCCCATTATCATCTATTAAAATAACTCCCTGAGTACTACGGCAATCCAAGAGCCATTTACTATTTGGATACTTCCTATCAGCAATAAGAGGGGAAGGGGTAGTAAGTGTGATATACTGACCTCCACTGCGCAAAGGTAGCCCATGCCATACACTATCAGGCGACAATATATTGATTGGATATCCTCGCGAACCTGTATTGAGCACCCACAAGTTTCCATCCGCATCATACAACGCACCGTCAGTACGAAGATAATAGGGAGTGTCGTCATTCTCCAAATCGGAACGTAAAGTACTATTCTTTTCTGTATATAGTTTGATGGCCTCACCATTCAAGAATTCCACTAGTCCGGATCCGTTAGTAGTTGCAAAGAAATGGTTGCTGTTATTAGGATCCACAGCGTAATTCATAATATCCATAACCCAATTCGTTATTTTTGCCGCAATACGATCCTGCGTGATTGCTTGCCACTTATTTACATTGTCATACCACATTACATGTCCTGCTCTGCGGAATGCACTGGCCCATCTTCCGCCTTGGGTCATCATCAATCTTTCGCCAAAGAACTGCAAACGATATGGCAAATTACAGAGAGGTCCGTTCGGAAGAAATTGTTGAAATCCGTCTGAGGTATAGCGCATTAAGCCCACACCTCCTGCAGCCAACCAATATTGACCATTTTCACAAATTGCATCATATGCCCTAAATTCATCAGTTAGGTTTTTTACAGATTCATCGGTATGGATAGCAACAAGCATATCGGATGTCGTTTCAGCAAGTATCTGATTTCCATTCGTCCGTATCCAACGGTACTTTGTATCAGTAACTTCCTGCCACAATCCTGCATCATAGCGGTACAAAGTATTGTTTTGCAACAAATACGGATAATTCAAAACGGCTAATGATTGAACATTCTCTTGCTGCGGCAGTAAGGATGTTTTCCACTTGCGATAATCTATTAGATTATCCTTGATAGCTCCTTTGTATAGTAGCGAATCGGATACTGCGAAAATACTATCCTTACAAAAAGCGATTGCCCGAACATTTACGTCCGAAGCATTGTCTCCAATGTAATACGTATCCTTTATCTCATCCTTTTTAAGGTCAATAACTATGATTCCAGTTGTCGTAGCAAGATATCCATACTGATCGTACAGAGTAATACTATTAAATGAAATTTCGGATGTTTCTCGCTTCAAATACAAATCGGACAAGGGCACAATCTGTCCATCCTTGACCAAATCAACCATACCATTACGATAAATGAGAACCAGTTTATTTGCAATCTTATTAAATGCTAGTAACTGAATATCCGCACTTGATAGTCCATCTAATTTACTATAGTATTCTATTGTTTCATCCTTTTTGTTCACCGAGAAAAGAGCACCTTCCGACAGCGCATAAATCTCATCATTCGATGCGGCTATTGAATTAACATTAGCATATGCAGGATGTAGCCGCCACTTATCAAGTTCCACGACCTCATCACTTGCCGCAACCGACAAAGTTGCCAGGATTATAGAAAACAATAATATAACAAACGGTCGTTTCATAAGCACTCTATTTGATTATTTTAGCCAATTCTGCCAATGCGCGAGCACGATGACTAATTCTATTTTTCACTTCAGCTGGCAATTGGGCAAAGGTTTTGTCATATCCGTCAGGAACAAAAAGTGAATCATATCCAAATCCGTTCCCTCCGGCTTCCTTCGTAGCGATCACACCCCTAACTTCTCCTACAACTTGCCGTTTTTCTCCTCTTTGAATGAGCGTAATAACCGTACGGAAGCGTGCATTACGATTAGTCTTATCTGACAGTTCACTAAGCGCTTTCCTTCTATTATTCGCATCACACGCCGGTTCACCTGCCCAACGAGCAGTGAACACGCCCGGCTGTCCGTTGAGAGCTTCTATTTCCAATCCCGTATCATCTGCAAAAACATCGAATTCGTCAGCACGTTGATTGGCCCTAAGCCAATTATACACGGATTCTGCCTTAATCATGGAATTTTCCTCCAAGGTCATCCCTGTTTCGTCTATCTCTGTATAAAAACCTATATCGTTTAGGCTTAACACTTCACGAGGAGATAAAATACGACGTACTTCTTCCAATTTATGTGCATTATTGGATGCAAAAACTAATGATTTCGATGAATTCATATTACGATTTTCATAAATATGCCCACAAAAGTACTATATTATTTGCACATTTGCAAATAAAACACTATTTTTGCACCAAAAATTGAATGAATATGAAACATTTCTGTATTTTTGTGGCACTATTAATAATGCCGATTAGCCTTTTTAGCCAAGTAGATCAAATCGTCGGAAAATGGAAAACCGTCGACGACAAAACAGGAGACAATTTCTCCATCGTAGAAATATACAAAGGCTCTAATGGACTATATTATGGCAAAATTGCCAAGATGTTAGTAGGGCCTTCCGGCCTAGTATGCGACATGTGCGAGGGAGAAGATCATAACAAACCTTTGGAGGGATTGGTGATTATTCGCAATATGAAAGCAATTGATGGCGAATTACGCGAGGGACAAGTCTTGGATCCAGAATCCGGAAAGTTCTATTACGGCAAAATTTACTTAAAAGAAGGCCGCCTTGTTTTAAGAGGCAGCCTTGATAAACGAGGATTCCTTGGGCGTAACCAAACGTGGATTAAAGCCAATTAAACAGGATCAATGGCTTGTGCGATAGAATTAGCTATCGACGCCATTTCTGCACTAGATAATTGCAGTTTCGGATTGCTGAAAAGCATATCTTTTTCAGAATCCAACGGAATCAAGTGAACATGAACATGGTTCACTTCCATTCCTAGTACCGCTACACCTACGCGCTTGCAACCCGTAGCCGCTTTAATACCTGCTGCCACCTTCTTGGCAAAAACCATCATACCCGCTAACAAATCATCATCCAAATCAAAGATGTAATCTGCCTCAGGTTCTGGCAATTTCGGAATCACTAAAGTATGCCCTTTCTTGAGTGGATTAATGTCCAAAAATGCATAATAGCGAGCATCTTCCGCTACCTTGTAACTCGGTATTTCGCCTTTGATAATGCGAGTAAAAATGGTCATAGACTAATCTCTAATATCTTAAATTCCATAATTCCAGCTGGCACTTGGACTTGGGCTATGTCACCTACTTTCTTTCCCATCAAACCCTTAGCAATCGGAGTGGTAACAGCTATTCTTCCCTCAAGAATATTAGCTTCATCTTCGGTTACTAATTGATAAGTCTTCTGCTGACCATTCTTGAGATTTTCCACCTTAACCTTGGTCAAAATCTGAACTTCATCGGTTTTGATGGTTGTCTCATCTATTATTCTTGCGTCCATGATCTTGGTCTTGAGTTGAGCAATTTTGGTTTCAAGGTGACCTTGTTCCTCTTTCGCAGCATCATACTCTGCATTCTCGCTCAAATCACCTTTATCACGTGCCTCAGCTATCGCTGCAATAACACGCGGACGCTCTGTTCCCTCCAAAAATTGGAGCTCATCTTTCAGTTTCTGCAATCCCTCTGCAGTCATGTAGGTTGTTGCCATATTCTTTGTATCAATATTTACGATTAAAAATCTCGGATGCTATAAATGCCTTGCGAGCCTCTTCCGTATCCGTTAAATCCGGTACTAAATTTGGATTTAGTTCATCAGTTTTACTCATTTCTTCCTTTTCCTTATTCGTAAAAAAAATAAGCACCGCTCTCTCAAGTGTACTCTTTCTTTTAAAACATCAGGAAACTTCTCAGCCTCCTGATGCAATAAAACCTAAACCTTAACTATGAAAATTTGTTTGTTTTCGGGTGCAAAGGTATAACATTTTTATGACATGTCCAAATTTTTTTGACAAAAAAATGTAATTTCAGCTATTTTTTGCCAGTTAAAAGCATTTTTTAGTCACTTAACGTCGAAAATCCTTCGGAATAGATGTCTCAAAATGAACTACCGTCTCGGTCGCCGGATGAATGAATTCCAACACACGAGCATGCAAACACAACCGGTCAAATGGGCTGTATGTATTGCCGTGCCCATACTTCCTATCCCCCACAACCGGATGACCTATCGATGCCAAATGAACACGGATCTGGTTCGTACGTCCTGTATCTAAATGCAATTCCACTTGAGATATCACACTCTTATCAGGCATCGTCCGCTCACAAACAACCTTATAATGCGTAATCGCCACATCACCGCCATCATCAACAGGAGACGAATAAACTACTGCATTACGTTTATCCTCTGTTAGCCATGTGGTTATCGTATCTTCTTTCTTCGCAAAACTGCCTTCTGCAAGAGCTATATATGTACGTTGCTTAACCAGTTCTTTCCAATATGTACGCAAATAATTCTGCATTTCAGGCGTTTTGGCAAAAACTAACAATCCGCTCGTTTCTCGGTCTAAACGATGTACAACATAGATACCATTGCGAGGATTTTGCTTCTTTACGTATCCTTTCAATATCGAAAAAACCGTCATTTCCTTACTGCCCGCATTCACAGGAACAGTAAGCAGACCTTGCTTTTTCTCCACCACAATCAGATACTCGTCTTCATAAACCAACTTCAGTTTCGGATGTTTCAACTCAACATTGCCCTTGCCGGATAATATCGTCACCACATCTCCGGTTCGCAATGCCACATCATGACGAGTCTGAACTGCTCCATTAACCAAGACTTGCCGATGCGCTAATAAAGACTTTGTACTATTACGACTCTTGCCGCTCATCTGTTGCATAAGAAACGGAAGAAGTTGTTCCTCCGTTCTTACCTGATAAACAGTATCGTTTTTCTTGACGCGTATCATTTGCACTTCTTTTTATTAACAACCCATCTGTCGAAAGCCACCAATATTCCTGGCAGAACGAACAGAATCAATAATACCGACACTGCCGAACCGATGGCCAAACAACCTACAATTGACGAAATTGCCACATCATCAACCGATACTGCCATTACACCAGGACCAATGACCATAATGATACCGGATGTCATAATAGTACGTATCGAACCACGATACGCTTGCTTGCTCGATTCATACTCATCCTCCACACGCCGATGTTCCTTATAATAATTAGCGAACAATATACCATAGTCAATCGTCGCACCCATCAAAATACTTTGAACAATCAAGTAAGCAATATACAACATACCACCTGATATCCAACCACTTACGGTCACGTTCACAAACACGGCCGTCATAACAGTCATCACCAGAATAATCGGAACAAATATGGATTTGAATGTTAGTGCAACTATCAAGAAAATAGCCAATATCGTAAACAACGTAATCCGCGTCATTTCTGCGCTGAATCCACGTTTCATCTCGTCAAACATAACCGATTCGCCAACCAAATAGTATGGCTCATCCAATATCGCAGACGACAAACTATCAAGTTCCTCCACAAAAGCATAGGTCTCAGGGGATTCGTCTGGCAAATTGGTCAAAAGTACCATCAAAGCATAATCGTCGTGGCTCAACATACCGATGCCTTCTTTCAACTGATTCGGAATATCTTCTATTAAGGCACGAGTCTTCGCATCAAGGAATGCGGTCATTTGCTGATCTTTAATCAAGGTATCGGCAGCATAGTAAAGCAAACCTTCCAGACTCATCCGAAGACTATCGTTATAATAGTGCTGACTACCATAGTAACAATACAGCAAATGAACCGTGGATGGAGAAACTTGCTCGCCTAACGACTTGAATATCTTCACCATCTCTGCACTCGTGTATTCTTTGTTTGACTCCATCAGTTCCACCATCAATTCGGCGCGACGCTCATTTTCATTCTTCGCTTTCGGAGTAGGTGAAACGACCGCTAATTCTTCTTTCTCTATTGCGCACGAATCAACATCCGAATAAAGTGCCTGATTATCCTCTGGAAGAAGTTCTTCTTCCTCCGGCTCTGGCAATAAATCCTGTCCACGAGCTATCGCCAGAACACGTGATTCCGTCATCGTGTGGAAACCATATTCCATCAACATCGATGACAATTCTTCTGCCGACAAATAGGCATCTGCATCAGCATAATCCATAAATTGCTCACGAATAGTCAATTCGCGTTTCTGCTTGTCGCTAACCATAGAACGGAGTGCCTTACGATGGAACAAATCGTCCGTCAAAAAATGCACATACTGCAACGGAGTCATTCGCTTGCCGTAATCGCTCATCGAAAAAACAAGCTTCGTCTGACTATTCGATGAACCGATGAAATCGGCCATCTGACGGACGTTCATATCCTTGTGCAACTGTGTCGTATCTGTAATATAGCGCAGGTATAACGAGGACTCATTACTGTAAATAGCATCCAGAATATTAGCAAACTGAATAACTGAAATCTTGCCGTCAACAGCCATCTTACCTTTGCCGTGATGCACATTCTTTGCCTCAGCATCCGCATCCGTTCGCGACTCAACAGGATTCACATGAGCATCCACATCCTCGTGATGAATAACCGTCGGAGCAGCATCTTCTGCTTCTTCTTCTAATTCTTCGTCATCCGAATTGCTCGAAATAGCCATCAATCCGTTTAGCAACTGTATCTGACTGCGCATCCGATTATCAATGACACCTGCGAACAACGGATTATTTAAACAATCATCCTTGATAAATCGCATCACTTCCGGGAATGGAAGTGTTAAAGTGTCACCACTGCCCGAATGAAGGTAATATACCACTTGCATCAATTCCGGAGTCAGCAGGCTCATATTGTTGTCCAACGACGGCATATAGTCTGCCATATCTACGGTCAAACATTTGATATGGGTTGTCAGTTCAGATGCCGTATATTGAGACTTGAGCAAAGTCGGATAAGACACTATACTCAACACACTCTCTTCATCTTTCATGCTGTCTGCTAACTGCATGATGCCAGGCTCGTCTTTTGTATCGTATACAACAAGCATCGGGTTCAAACGCGGGAATACTTCGCTTATCAGCGACTTACCATTCGTCGAAAAAGTTATATCCGTCTGACGAGAAAAATAATAGGATGAACCAAACAGCAGCACAATAAAGATAACCAATGTCACTTTATGGTGTGTCACAAACCAACCTATCTTGTCTGTCGGAAGCACAAACACGCGCTTCGTCGATTTTTGCATTGCCTTGTGGAATAATAACAACATGGAAGGCAAAACAGTGAACGTGCAAACTAAACTGCATAGCACACCTTTAGCCAAAACAATACCCATGTCCATTCCTATCTTCAGACGCATCAACAGCAACATCAGCAAACCGACAACTGTTGTCATCGCGCTACTGATAATCGATGGTATTGCTCGCACAATAGCCGTATTAATCGTTTGACTCAACGTCCGTTCAACACCCGAATTCAACTCCTGACGATAGCGATTCAAAAGCACTATCGAATAGTCCAAACTCAATACCAACTGCAAAATCGGAGCAATATAATTCGTCGTAATCGATACACTCGGCATGAAGAAGTTCGTTCCCACATTCAACACAACCGCTATACCTGTCGCAAGAAGAATCAGCAACGGATCCAACCACGATTGAGCCATAAAAAACAATACGGCAAAAATGAATATAGCCGAAATAACAATAACTGAGAACGGAGGCGTCGCACCATCCTGACTCGTCTCTACAATCACATCATCTCCGTAGCGCTCACAAATAGACTTACCCAACGCCTTCTGGTCAACACTCTTCGGTACAGCCATATTAAATAAGGTGTAAGCACTATCTGCCGACACATTATAGGTGACACCGTAAACATCCGGAATGGCTTTCAACTGACTCATCAGAACCTCACGCTCATCGGAACGTACATCCGGAAACATCGCCTTCACGTCAGCATTCTGCAACTGTGCCGCCGAAAAATCATTCGTGATTATCTCCAAACCCTCACGCATCCGCGAGTCATTCGGCAGGTATTTAGTCATGTCGCTATTGACATTCACCCGCGGAATCAGTATCCCACAGATAATCGCTGCCACAATGGACAATCCTAACAATATGTAATGATATCCGCTTCTCACTTTTGAATCATATTCAAAAAACGCTGCAAAAGTACTACTTTTTTTTCATATACGCAAAATAAACCTGCAGAATTATCCCATTTTTTGCAAATCTCTTCCCGCTAACAAAGGGTGATTAAAGGGTGATTAAAAGGTGATTAAAGGGTGATTAGACTATTATTATGCTACTGTTCAGCCATTTACATCGGATCAATATCGAATAGTACCTGCACATTCCTTAATTCCGGTAAAGCTTGCACTTGTTCACGCAGCATGGACTTGCCGCGAGCATAGCTTGCTTTCGCCTCAATCCGCAATTGAATCGTACGGATATGCATATTCTGTATCTTCGAGATGCTCGGCTCTATCACAACAGAACATCTCTTACCAAACACCTGACTCAATCGCCTTTGCAACTCATTCGCAGCACTATGCACCTTGATTGCATCCTTATGCCGCAATATAATTGTTATCATCCGACTAAATGGCGGGTAGTTAAATGCCTCTCTTTCAGAAATTTGCGCAGCATAAAAGCTCTCATAATCATGGTTAAGAACATACTCAAAGAGCGGATTCTTCACATCAAAAGACTGGATAATCACTTCACCTTGTTCACCTTTTCTACCGGCGCGACCACTCACTTGTTCCAGCATCTGATAGGCTCTTTCATAGCAACGAAAATCAGGCTGGTTAAATAAATTATCCGCATTGAGAACAGCAACTAAACTCACATCATCAAAATGCAATCCTTTCGACACCATCTGCGTACCAACCAACACATCCACTTCATGCTTTCCAAACGCGTTGATAATATCCTGATAGGCACTCTTCTTGACCGTTGAATCGAGATCCATTCGCATCACACGCGCTGCAGGCACAAACTCATGCACTTCATCTTCCACACGCTCCGTACCAAAACCATGAATCTTAATCCTTCCACCACATTCCGGACAGGTCTGAGGCATCGGAATACTATATCCGCAATAATGGCAGGTCAATCGTTTGTCCCGCAAATGCAAAGTCATAGGAACATCACAATTCACACACTTCGGAGATTTGGAACAATCTTCGCACTCCATCATTGGCGCATAACCGCGGCGATTTTGGAACAATATAACTTGTTTCCCCTTCTCCATTTCCTCTTTCATTCGCGCCACCAACGGATCAGAAAAATGACCATACATCTCTTTGCGATGATACTGCCGAGACAAATCAATCATCGTTATCTTCGGAAGCTGCAAGCCCGCAAAACGCTCCTTCATCGTCACCAAACCATACTTACCTATTTGTGCATTATAGTACGATTCCACCGAAGGAGTAGCTGTTCCAAGTAACACTTTTGCATGGTACATCTGCGCCAACATAATTGCTACCGAACGAGCATGATATCGCGGAGCAGGATCTTGCTGCTTGTAACCCGGTTCATGCTCTTCATCCACTATCACTAATCCCAATTCCTTAAATGGCAGGAACACAGCAGACCTTGCGCCGACGATAAGCAGCGGCTTTGGATATAACTGTTGACGATAAATCTCTGCACGCAATCCGTCCGTCACGCGGGAATGATATACCACCACTTGCTCGCCGAATACTTTCTGTAAACGATCTGTCAATTGGGTTGTTAAAGCAATCTCCGGCACTAAATACAACACTTGCTTTCCTGCCTCCAACTGTTCGCGGATAAGATGCATATAAACTTCCGTTTTACCCGAAGATGTCACACCGAAAAGCAAGGTCGTATTATGCGATTCCCATTCCTTTTTTATCTGTGATAAGGCATTCAATTGTTGGGTGTCCAATGCATGAAAAGGCTCGATTTCACCGGCATATTTCGGCAAATGAACACGACGTTTCTTAACAGGAGAAAAAGAATAACTTTTATCCCCTATCTTTGCGGGCAATGCCGCAGCCATTACATCACCAATAGGACAAACGTAGTAATCCGCTATCCAACGCCATAATTGTAGTTGTTCTTCGGTCACAATCGGCATCTCATCCAAGACCGCTATAATATCTCGCAAAACAACATGTTCTGCCACCGGCTCATGTCGTTCGCCTATTACAATACCAACTACTTCTTTCTTAGCCAAAGGAACAAGTACCCGCATTCCTGATTGCGGGCACTTACTATTCTCCGGAACGCTATATGTATAAACGTCCGAAATGGCTAAAGGTAATATAACATCAATTGCTTTCAGATTCGGATGCTTTTTCCGCCGCTATCGCTTTATTGTAACATGAACGACATAATGGCTCATAACTATCGGTTTCACCGAGTAAAACGCGTTTCTCAGAAGCAACCAAACGATGACTCACATATGCCAAATCACCACAATTAACGCAGATAGCATGTGTCTTATATACGTCTTCTGCAATCGCCATCAATGCAGGCATCGGACCAAAAGGAACACCCTTAAAGTCCATATCCAAACCGGCAACAATAACACGCACACCGCGCTCCGCCAATTGCTTGCATACATCCACAATTCCCATGTCAAAGAACTGCGCCTCATCAATTCCCACCACATCAATATCGCTCGCCAAAAGCAAAATGTTCTGGCTACTATCCACCGGCGTGGATTGAATAACGCGCTTGTCATGACTAACTACATCCTCTACGCTATAGCGCACATCAATTGCAGGTTTAAAAATCTCCACCCGCTGCTTAGCAAATTGTGCACGTTTCATACGACGTATCAATTCCTCCGTTTTGCCGGAGAACATCGATCCGCAAACTACCTCAATTCCGCCTCTGCGACGGCTCGGTCCTTGTGTATCTCTTTCTGAAAACATAATATAGTGTTTATTTATTTACAATTTTTATATCTTCCACCATCATTTGAATACTGCGAACTCCGTTGTAGATATTCTCATCCAATTCATAACAAACATCCACAGTATTTCCATTCTGCAGGTGCAACGCCAAATCGCCTTTGCCGAAAGCTATTCCCGTGATGGCTGCTGTGCGGTCCGTCACATCCAACTTCAGATGTTCGCCCGTTTTGCCTACACGTTTGGTATAGCGGTTATTAATTACATTCCGCG
Source organism: Paludibacteraceae bacterium (assembly GCA_016295035.1). Taxonomy (GTDB): domain Bacteria; phylum Bacteroidota; class Bacteroidia; order Bacteroidales; family Paludibacteraceae; genus Colicola. The sequence continues at coordinate 35,946 of JAEDLW010000003.1, read as the reverse complement.
TCACAAAAACAGGGCGTTCATTCCCAGGTCCGAATGGTTCCAAGCAACGCAATACCTTGAAGAATTGATCGGTGATATCGGCATAATTAATCTCTGCTTCTACCTGAATCATAGGGTGTTGCTGTTCTTCCGTTATATGGGTGGCCACATAATCTTCAAACCGTCTTTTGAACTCAGGCAACGAAGTTTCTAACATACTCAATCCCGCTGCGAACTGGTGTCCTCCGAAGTTCGTTAGTAAATCACGGCACGAGTCTATAGCGGAGTAAATATCAAAACCTGCCACTGAACGAGCCGAACCCGAAATAGTACCGTCATCACCAGCTGTCAATACTATCGTTGGACGGTAATAGGTCTCTATTAATCGACTTGCGGCAATACCCACAACGCCTTTGTGCCAATTAGGTGAATACACGACAGTTGTGTGTTTCTTTCCGTTGTCAGGATCCTGCGCAAGAATTGCTAATGCCTCTTCAGCCGTAGTCCTATCGTATGTCTGCCGTTCAGCATTATAGGAATTAATATCTTGTGCACGTTGTTTAGCAAACTCCACATCATCCGTAATAAGCAACTCTACAGCATCGCGACCGGAGTAAAGCCGACCACATGCATTAATACGCGGACCTAATTTATACCCCAAATCAGTTATCGTTACATGCTTCGGGTCAATACCTGCCACCTCAATCAAAGCGGCAATGCCCGGTGCTGGATTATTATTTATCTCCTTAAGTCCGAAAAAAGCCAATATACGATTCTCATCCGTCACAGATACCACATCAGAAGCAATTGCCATCACAACCAAGGGTAACATTTCATGCCATTTCATCGGAATATTATGCGTCTGCGAGTAAGCTTGTACGAACTTGAATCCTACACCACAACCACTCAAGTCTTTATATGGATACGGGCAATCTTCGCGTTTCATATTCAGCACAGCTACCGCCTTGGGAATCTCGTCGCCGGGCGTATGGTGGTCACAGATGATGAAGTCTATATTTCGCTTTGTCGCATACTCCACTTTATCTACGGCCTTTATACCACAGTCCAGTGCAATAATAAGCGAACAGCCGGTGGATTGGGCATAATCAATGCCTTTGAACGATATGCCATATCCTTCCAGATATCTGTCCGGAATATAAAAATCCACATTATCCGTCAGGCTCTTGACAAAAGTGTACATCAGTGCAACGGCAGTTGTGCCATCCACATCATAATCGCCGTAAACCAATATCCGTTCCCCATTCTGCAAAGCTTTTTCCAAACGCGAAACCGCTTTATCCATGTCTCGCATGAGGAACGGGTCATTAATCTTTTCTAACGATGGGCGAATATATGAACGTGCCTGTTCGGCGGAACAGATACCGCGCACAACCAACATGCGCGCAGACAACTCACTGATAGAGAGTTCTTTGGCAAGCTGAGTGGTCAACACTTGTTCATCACCAGTCAGTTCTCGTATTTTCCAAATTGTATCCATCTGCGTCCTTCCATAACGGCAATACTTGCCTGAAATGCCGTAATCGGTCAATATCCAAATCAGCAATCTTTGTGCCTTCTTCATCATCCTCGAACCATACAACAGGATTTAAATAACTGTCGTAAGCTACTGAGTGTCCGTTATAATGCATATCTGAATTATCTTCACCTACTATATTAGCAGCACAGATATAGCACTGGTTTTCAATTGCTCGGGCAGGAACTAAGGCATCCCAGTAATGGATACGCGCTTGCGGCCAGTTGGCACTAACCAAGAGTACATCGTATAGATGGTCATTATCCTGCCGCGCCCAAATGGGGAAACGTAAGTCGTAGCATATAAGCAATCGGAACCGCACACCCATATATTCCACTACTTTGCGCTCGTTTCCGGCCGTAAAGAACTGGTCTTCTCCCCCGTGCGCATATAGGTGCGCTTTATCGATAAAATCGGGACTTTCGTATGGTTTAATGAAGAATCCACGGTTATATAAGCATTTATCCTCACGACATATAAACGACCCTACGATAGCCAGTTCGCACTCATCGGCAACAGCCTGCAAGGTAGTCATAGTTCTTCCGCTCACAGGCTCTGCCAGTTCCGGTTGATCTGTACAGAAACCCGTGGTGAACATCTCAGGCAGTAATGCCAAGTCAGCTTTTCCGCATAAAGCGCGCAAACGCTCACAGGAAAGGCGGAGGTTTTTCTCCTTATTTGCCCATAAAACAGGGTACTGAAGTATGGCTATTCGCATGCCAACTATTTCTTCGAGGTCGGTTTAGTAGTACCGATAGCCTCACGCATAGCGGTATCGGCTTGGATATTTTGCATGCGGTAATAGTCCATTATGCCTAAGTTACCGTTGCGGAAAGCTTCGGCCATGGCTTGTGGCACAAGTGCTTCAGCCTCAATTACCTTCGCGCGTGCTTCTTGCGCTTTAGCCTTCATCTCTTGTTCATTGGCGATAGCCATTGCACGACGTTCTTCAGCCTTCGCTTGGGCTATATTCTTATCCGCTTCGGCTTGATCCATCTGAAGTTGGGCACCAATATTCTTACCTACGTCAATATCCGCTATATCAATACTCAATATCTCGAACGCCGTTCCATCGTCTAGGCCCTTTGAAAGCACCAGTTTACTGATGGAATCAGGGTTTTCCAGCACTTGTTTGTGACTTTCCGCACTACCAATAGAACTAACGATACCCTCACCTACACGTGCGAGAACTGTATCTTCTCCGGCACCGCCGACCAACTGACGGATATTGGCGCGTACGGTTACACGCGCTTTAGCAATCAGCTGAATACCATCTTTAGCCACAGCAGTTACAGGAGGAGTGTCGATTACCTTCGGATTCACCGACATTTGTACGGCTTCAAACACGTCACGACCGGCCAAGTCAATAGCGGTTGCCATCTGGAACGGCAGTTGGATACCGGCCTTCGATGCAGACACGAGGGCGTGCGTTACGCGCTCAATATGACCACCGGCCAGATAGTGTGCTTCCAATCCATCGCGTTTCACATCTTCCAAACCTGCCTTGTGCGCCTCAATCATGCAGTTCACAATTTTCGTAGGGGGCACCTTACGGATACGCATCAAGAACAACTGAATCAGCGACACATGCACACCGCTGACACCGGCATTTATCCACAGCATAAACGGAACATAGTAGAAGAAAATAATGACCGCAATGCCGATTAATACAACTAAAACAATTTCAAAGATTCCCATAATAGTATGATTTTAAAGTTAATTACTTCTTTCCTTCAGCCGCTGCATCTTTCTTGAGGTTGTTGATTTTCTTACCCGGTTCTGCCAACTCCACTTTCGAGTCAATCTGTGCATCCAGCGCCATCTTGTCTATGGCGCGTCCGCGTAAGAAAGCAAAGATAGCCAATCCCGTGAGCACGAGTGCGGCTGCTAAAGTTACATGACCAGCCCATGGATACATAGGCGTGAGTTTCAGATAAGCTACCACTACACTACCGGCAAGACAGGCAAAACCACTAATGCCAGCTATACCAAAGCCAGGCAGAAGGAACATCTCAGCGAGCAAAAGACCTACGCCGAAAACCAATAAAAGGACTACAATTGCGATATACATAAGCCAAAAATTTTTTTCAGGCTGCAAAGATAGTAATTATCTTTGATATACGCAAACAAAAAAATAAATTTGCACGTATAAAAAAAAAGCAGTACTTTTGCCGCCGATTTGCCAATTCCTTATATATAAAGGAGTTGCCGCAAAAAAGTATATATAAAATATATAATAAAAAAATGAGCAAAAATTTAGTTATTGTTGAGTCTCCTGCCAAAGCAAAGACGATTGAGAAGTTTTTGGGACCCGATTTTCATGTATTATCTTCACAAGGTCATATCCGCGATATTGAAGGCGTGGGAAAGAATAGTCTTGGTATTGATTTTAACAATCACTATGCTCCTAATTATGTTATAGACCCGAGTAAGCATGCATTGATAGAGCAGTTGCGAAATGAAGCCAAGAAAGCTGATAAAGTATGGCTGGCATCCGATGAAGACCGTGAAGGAGAGGCTATTGCATGGCACTTGAAGGAAGTACTTAATCTCGACCCGAAGAAGACCCACCGTATTGTCTTTCACGAGATTACAAAGAGCGCTATTCAGGAGGCTATCCAGCATCCCCGTGATATAGACTATAACTTAGTTGACGCACAACAAGCGCGTCGTGTGTTGGATCGCATTGTCGGATTTGAGTTGTCTCCTATTCTGTGGAAGAAGGTAACAACGGGATTATCTGCCGGCCGCGTACAGTCCGTAGCAGTACGTTTGATTGCGGAACGTGAACGCGAGATTCAGAACTTCAAAGAGACATCACAATATCGTGTTTTGGCCGATTTCACCGGCACTAATCCGGCAGATGCATCGGTGCTACACACAGAACTTAATCATCGCTTTATCACAAAGAAACAAGCCCTTGCATTCCTAGAAACATGCAAGAACGCCAATTATCGGGTAGAAGCTGTAGCCAAGAAGCCTGGTTTCCACGTACCGGCACCACCATTCACTACCTCGTCGTTACAGCAAGAAGCAGCCCGTAAACTCAAGTTCCCTGTTTCTAAGACCATGCGTCTGGCGCAATCGCTATACGAGGCAGGTAAGATTACTTATATGCGTACCGACTCTGTAAATCTGAGCACATTGGCTATTGCAACCGCAAAGCAAGAAATAATCGGTGAATACGGAGAAAAATACCATCGCGCTCGCCAGTATCACACCTCATCGAAGGGTGCTCAAGAAGCACATGAAGCTATTCGTCCTACCTATATGAATGTGCACACAGCAGGTGCGAACACGGATGAGAAACGCTTGTACGAACTAATTTGGAAGCGTACAATCGCCAGTCAGATGGCCGATGCGGAAGTTGAGACGACACGCGTGGAAGTATCGATAAGCGGTACGCCATATCTCTTCGTAGCGTCCGGTGAAATCGTCACTTTTGATGGATTTATGCGTGCATATGTACAATCCAGCGACGATGAAGCCGAGAACGAGATGCAAATCATTCCAGCCATGGGAAAGAATGAGGCTCTTAAAGTCAAAGAAGTGACAGCACAGCAGGTTTATTCCCGTCCGCCATTCCGCTACACAGAAGCAGCACTTGTGAAGAAACTAGAAGAACTCGGTATTGGTCGTCCGTCCACATATGCTACAATCATTGACACCATACAACAACGTAAGTACGTAGAACACTGCAATATATCCGGTAAAAAGCGCGAATACAATATCCTGACGCTGCAGAATAATAAAATCACCGACAAGCAGAAGAACGAGTTATATGGTGCGGATAGTCAGAAGTTACGTCCTACCGACTTAGGTTTCGCTACTAATGATTTCCTTGTTAACCAATTTCCCACTATTCTAAGTTACGATTTCACTGCAACAGAAGAAGCAAATTTCGACAAAGTAGCAGAAGGTCAAGCTAACTGGGTAGATACAGTAGACACATTCTATCACACTTTCCATCCGCTGATTGAGCAAGTTCCTGCGGGTAAGGTAGCATCGCGCCAGTTAGGTATCGATCCGGCGTCAGGACTACCTGTTATTGCCAAGATTACCAAACTTGGCCCGTGCGTGCAGTTAGGCGATTCTGATAACGAAAAACCTAAGTTTACATCGCTCAAACGCGGTCAATCAATCTACACCATTACGCTTGAAGAAGCGTTGCAGCTATTTAAGACTGCGCTACCTTATACATTGGGAGAACTGAATGGTAAAGAAGTAGTTATCGGCGAAGGCAAATTCGGCCCATATTTCCGCTATAACGGACAGTTTGTGAGCATACCTAAGTCAATTGACCCGCACACCATCACGATGGAACAGGTACAGAAGTTATTGACGAATAGAGAACAAGAGCAAGAGCCACTGCGCACGTTTGGTGACATCCAAATTCTTCGCGGCAGATATGGGGCATATATCAAGACTAAAGATGGCAATTTCCGTCTTCCGAAGAGTGTAGATGTAGCAACATTGACCGAAAATGACGTAAAAAAGCTGATTTTGACGCCATTTCCGAGAAAAAGTAAAAAATAATTTGCACGTATAAAAAAAAAGCAGTACTTTTGCAGCCGCTTTTGCAAAAACGAGATTTTTTTTCGGTTTTGTGAGGGCAAAAAATCAAGACCTCTCAATAATGCGAACGAGAATTCACGCAGAGAGGAGATTATTTTCAGGAGTAAAGGAGGGCGGGGTACCCTGCTTTATGACTAAGAAAATAACGAACTGTCAAGGGATTTGTCGAATTTTTCGGCAACCTGAAAAATTCGAGAAGTAGCGCAGTTGGTAGCGCACTACGTTCGGGACGTAGGGGTCGGGCGTTCGAGTCGCCTCTTCTCGACTGAAAAAGGATGGTCTAATGGCCATCCTTTTTTGGAAGACGGACTCCAATGCCCGCGTTCTTATCTCGTTGTCACTCAAACGATTATTGCCAGACGGCAATTTTCAAGTCGCTTCTTCTCGACAAAATAGGAGAACCAATATTATTTGTTGGCAAAGTAGTTCATTCGAATCAATTTGTCCGATAATTGCTTCCGAATTCGCGAATGGTCTTCGGAAGATGGTTCACTATCTAACAAATCACGCCCTACTCCTTTCCAGAAATAGTTTTTCTGTCCGATAGCATCTATAATAGTTGGGAAAATATCCACTTGGAATCCATTTTCTACAACCCGAGTTGTGGTTATTCTCGGCGAGACTAAGATGAATGGACATCCGGCACAACCTGTACCAAACGGCAGGTTGGCTCGCAAGCCAAAGTCCCGGACATCTTCTGCGCCCCAAGAGCCGAAGATACGATGGTCTCCGGTGATAGCAATGGTGCTGTTAGCCATCACTTTTGCGGTGTCAGCCCATGCCAACAAGCGTCCCAACTGTCGGTCGGTGAAATGGGCAGTTCGCATGTAATCACGTAGAATCGGAGGGACACTGTCATCTATTGTAAGCGGATCAGGAGAAAAGGCAAAAGGAGAATGGCCGGAAACAGTGATCCCCATAATACAGCATGGTGACTCAAGTGCGTAAAATGTCTCAATAACTTTGTCTATCAGCACGCTGTCATTCCAACTACGCATTTCATCCGTTTGTGGTTCTATCAACTGTTTATATCCATAAGCAGGTGTTATTGCTGTTTGGTTCCATACATTGCGGCAGGGATTTACGACAGCACTATTTGGATAAAAATGTGCTAAATTTGGGTACGTATTATAGGCATAATTCACACAAGCTACTCCTTCCAAGAGAGGGAACAAGCCAGTATTTACAATTAGTTGTCCATCTCCGGAAAGGCCGTACATCGTTTGGGAAGTGACATCCTTAGCATACAAAAGCGGGTGAGTGGATATATACTGCTTCAAATACGGACAGACAGGTTTCCCTTCAGCATAGTCAAAATCCAGTAGCCATGACTCAAAACTCTCCAGCAAGATTATCAACAGATTGCCTTCCGGTGCATTCGCTGGTTCGACAGGATTCAGCAATTGTTGTAATTCCGCATTTTCCTCTTCAGTTAGTTGCGGAAGTTCATCTTTGTTCGATAGTGTACGGATGGCATCGCATATCAAGAATACGGGATATTCCAAAATCGATCGTGTGCGCACGTAGCAATTACCTTGTTTCTCACTCTCCCAAATACGCGCGGCATTGGATTGGGGCAGAGTGCCAGGGCTAATCCATGTCCAATTGAACTTGTCATTATCCGTTCCGTCCCGATAATCACGCCAATGAGCATATGAGCCTCCTACACTTGCCAGGATACCGACAAGCACAATGATACATGTTCCATACCATTTAGCGCGTGTTGCTTTGTAGAACATGCTCGGTAGCAGCAACAGCGAAGGAGCAAGAAGGAAAAGTAATGATACGTCAAAGTAGGGAAGCACACTACTTTCGAAACCGTGTAAATTATCAATTATTCTTAAAAGATGCCACGTGACGAACAAATGGTACACACGATAATATAGCAGGTTGACTATAAGCCATAAATCTGTCAATCCCAGTATCACCCAGCCCATGTATTTCTTTCTACTCCATATAACCGGCAAGGCTATCAGCATACTGGTTGCACCCTTACTCAAAAAGTCCATCAATTTCCAATGAACAATATTCGGCGCATATACTAATGCTTCGAAGGCATAGCATTTAAGCATCAAAGCAATGACGACTAATAGCCATGTGATATAACATGTCGGAATTTTTTTCATATAAAGCTGCTACAATATTTGATTGCTATTATCGGGTGCAAAAGTACAACCTTTTTCTGACATGTGCAAATTCTAAACGTGCAAAAAACTTTTTAAATCAAATTCATACATCTTTCACTGGTAATCTAAGGTCAAAATACAGATTAATAAGGATCATCATTAAATCATCCAGTTCTCGGTACTGGCGTTTGTATTGATTGTTCATATATCATTCAGGCGCTTTAATGCCTGCTCCTTATATATAAATATACAAAGAGTAATAAAAAAGTCAAGTTTAGTAGAATTTTATTTACATTTTTTATCCGACACGACTAATACAACAGACAAAGTGAAGCTTATTATAGTTAGCACTCCCTTCTAATTGATCGAGAAGACTTGTCATCATCCCAATCCCTCCCCGCTCCCATAGGTTCCTGATAGGTTTCTGATAGGTTTCTGATAGGTTCCTGATAGGTTTTCACTCCTGACACCACTATGACAGAATCGTCACTTACTGACGAATATGGGATGACATACTAAAAAAATAGAGCACGCGAGTGCTCTTTGTTTGTCCTTTTTTCTACAAAAATGCAATAATATTTGTACGTTTCAAAAATAAATAGTAATTTTGCAGCGGAATTCTACGCCGGAGGGAAATGTCTCTCATTATCGGGTGGGATTCAGACATATTGAATAGCGTTTATTGACGCTTTGTGTTTGACACACGAAAACTAGCAATTTTCACATCAATAGTTCAAAACCAAAGTGAGCAATAGATGCCTATGGGTATGACTTTACATGACTTGCCATTTCTCGGCAAGTATTGTCATATCGGCGTAGGTTTCTTGTTGTTTATTTGAACTATTAGGTATGCTAGGCCTCGTGTGTAAGTAAGCAACACGAGGTCTACGCTTTTTTGGTGTGTCTATATGCGCCAACATGTTTGAATTTTAGGTCTGCCGAGCGGAACGATATGGAAGGCAACAGATGAACATGGCTATTATACATATCCGTCTGCGCTTTACTATTACGGGGACGCATTACCCAATAGTGCTCAAGTGAAAGAATTATTTTCCAATTGTTGGAGTTGTTCTGTGCGACTTGTCTATAACGAATAATATATAATATAACGGAGTATGCCGAAAAGCCGATGAAGAGTAGGCACTAATTGAAAAAAATAATTAATGATGAAAAAACTACTATTGTTACTGTGCATGATGCTTTCTATTACAATGCTATTTGCACAGCAAAAGAAAAGGGTTGCCATTATCGAAGTGATTGATCGCGAAGGCAAACTTGAGTACACCGAAAAACTAATGCTTCGAAGTAACCTCGCCCGCGCCGTTACCAACATTGATGGATTTGAAGCGTATAACCGTACTGACATTGATGCAGTTCTTAACGAACACGGTTTTCAACGTTCGGGTAATGTTAGTGATAGTGATATCAAACGAATCGGAGAGATGACAGGTGCTGCATATATTTTGGCAACGGAAGGTTCCTTAACTCGTGATGGGAAAATTTTTGTAGCAGCGCAAATTATTAACGTTGAAACAGGCTTAATTGATATGACGGATAACAAATTGATGGGAACGTCATCAGAGGAGATGTTGCGCGGATGCCGAGCTTTAGCAAGTAATATGTTCGGTGCATTAGCTGGAGTATCAACATCTGCTAATAAGTTTCTTAATTTATTCAAAACAAAGCCTAAATCTGCTGAAAAGCAAGCACAAGACTCTATTGTAGCGGCAAAAAAGGCAGAACAAGCAGCTATTGTTGCAGCAAAAAAAGAGGAACAACGAGCACAAGAAGAGCGTATAAGAAAAGAGCAAGAGGAGGCTGAGGCTAAAGCGCTTCGTGATAGACAGTTAGCGGAGGAAAAAGCCCGTGAAGAGAGAAAGTCTCAACTTGAACGTGAAAAATATTATATTAAACAAATCGATAATAAAAATTACGTATATCTGGGAAATAATATGGATCAGCAGGCATACGTCCGCTTTCTTCAAGAAAACTGTGTAGAAGCCTATTCACAATATAATAAAGGTAAAAAACTTATCGGAGCTGGTTGGGGATTATTTGCTGTTGGTTTGGCTGCAGTCGCGGGAGGTTCTGTGTGTATGGCATTAAGCGAACCTTATCCTTCATTTTCCCAATCATATACATATGTGTATGACGAGATTACGGGGAATTATGAAACAGTCATGACGAATAATACATCTGATGATACATATAGCCTGGACTTCCTAGGGATAATCGGTGTCAGTTTTATCTCGGTGGGAAGTTCTATGACTGTGGCATCTATACCCCTATTAGCAGTTGGTTATACCAAACGTAATAAAGCTTATCAGGTGTATAATGAAAAATGTGTTTCTGCACCACTATCTTTAAATATAACTGCCAGTCATAACGGACTTGGATTGGCTCTTAACTTTTAATAATTAACCACATTATTAACTTCTAAATTATTTATTCAATGAAAAAAACAATCATTTTGGCTGCTATTGCAGCAATGTGTGTGGCAGTAATGCCGGTAAATGCGCAAAGTCGCAAAGATAAAAAGGCTGCTGAAAAAGCACAATGGGAGATGCAGCAACAGCAACAACGCGAAGAGGCTGCGCTGCGTCACCAAATGAAGATGGATAGCCTCCGTAACGTTCAACGCCAAAACGAAGAAATTGAAGCAGAAGCTAAGGCTGCTCGTCAGAAAGCAGAAGAAGATCGCCGTAGACAAGAAGAGGAAGCTCAAGCTCGTCAAAAGAGAGCTGAGGAAGCTGCTGCCATGGAAGAAAAAGAGGTCAATGAACCATGTATGGACGTTACAAGCTCTTCAGAAGTTCTTCGTGCACGCGGTATCGGTGAATCTCTGAATCAACAGGGCGCACGTACCAAAGCACAAGCAGTTGCTGTACGTGACTTGGCGGGCAAAATCGGTACAGCCGTTCAATCGCTGCTCAAGTACTACATGAATGACGAGTCAACGAAAATGGTCACAGATGAAACTGCAGCTGGAGGCCTGTACTCCGAGGAAAAAATGGAAAATATGATCAAGCAGAAAATCGATCAATATCTGGCATACAATACTTTCTGCGAGAAAACGACCTCGTATCTTAAGAATAACAATAAGGTTTACAAGTGCTACATGGTGGTTCAAACCGGCAAGGATGAAGTCCTGAAACCGGTGTTCTCAGAACTTCAGAAAGAGAATTCAGAACGTTTGAAAGTCAATTACGAAAAGTTCTCCGAGGAATTTGACAAAGAATTCCAGAAACAACAAGAGCCTGCCCTATAACTTTTCTTCATTGCGCCGAGGGAGCTGATTACTCCCTCGGCTGCACTAAATTTGAAATAGCATACTATATGAAGAAGTTTTTTACAATTATTGTATTAGCGGCAATGACGCTGACCGCGAGTGCAGAGGATATTAAGCTGGCCTTACTGCAACCACTTACAATTCCCGGCTCTACGGCTTGTAATGCAATGGAAATTAGTATGGTTCGTGGAGAATTACGTAAAGCATTTGGTTGGCAATCAAATTTTCAGGTTCTTACACGTATGGATGTTGATGCCATGCTGAAAGAACAGGGTTTCCAGCGCTCGGGTATGGTGGATGATGCGCAACGAAAACAAGTCGGCGTTATGACGGGTGCGCAATACATCTGCGTATCCACGATTACAAAGTACAATACGCAATTATACATCGAAGCGTATCTGGTTGATGTTGAGACTGGTCAAATGACAAATCCCGCCACTCAATATATAAATGTACAGAATGATGATTACAGCACCCTGCCTGCATCATGCAATGAGTTGGCAAAAGAGATGTTAGGAGAAATAGCAGGTACACCGCGCAAATCGGCACGGATTGGAGGAGGTGCTACTTCGCGAAGTACCGCCAGTCAGAACTTTACAGAGGATACGTGGGGCATCAATATGAAAATGATTTGGGTAGAAGGTGGAGAGTTTATGATGGGGTGCACAAGTGATCAATCCGATTGCAATGATTCTGAGAAGAACGTGCGCCGTGTGACGGTGGATGGTTTCTATATTGGCATGCTGGAAGTAACGCAATCCCAGTGGGAGAAAGTGATGGGCACCAGTATTTACCAGCAACGCGATAAAGTAAGCAGGTCAAACCCCACGCACGGTGTTGGTGCTGATTATCCTATGTATTATGTTAGTTGGGAAGAGGCGATGGAGTTCTGCCGTGTTTTGAGTAACAAGACAGGCAAGACTTATACTTTGCCGACGGAGGCGCAATGGGAATATGCGGCTCGCGGAGGCAATAAGAACGAAGGAACCAAGTATTCCGGCGGAAATATGATTGACGGTGTAGCGTGGTATCGTGATAATAGTGGGAGTGGTACTCATCCGTGTGGAACTAAACGCGCTAATGCACTTGGCATTTATGACATGTCGGGTAATGTGTCGGAGTGGTGCAAAGACTGGTCCAGCAGTAGTTACGCGAGTTATGATACGAACAATCCGACCGGCGCGTCGTCGGGTTCTAACCGCGTGTTTCGGGGTGGTAGCTGGCCCGACAGTTCGTCTAATTGCCGCGTAGCGTTTCGTAACGGAATCTCGCCCGACTTCAGCCGCAGCGACCACGGCTTCCGCGTAGTTTGTATTCCGTAAAATTGTGACATAAATTATATCAATGAAAAAACTATTACTTATATTCCTCTCAGTCCTTTCACTGACAGCATTTGCACAGCAGCCGAATTGGTATGACGCCAATCAGCGGGCTGTCAGTTACCCAAAAGGTTCGTATTTTACCGGCATTGCATACGGAGAAGTGCGGTCGAATGAATCAGCCGGAGCAGCAATGGAAAGATTGAAAGTTGCTGCCCGAACGGAAGCCGTAAGCACTATCAGTGTGCATGTAAAAAATGAAACAGAACTCCATACGCATGATGAGAGTTTCCAGTCCATTGATGCTTGGTCTGAAACAATCCGAGAAACGTATGACAGCAAAACAAAAACAACCGTCAATCTGGAAATACCAGGTTTGCAAGTGGAAGCATGGAAGAATCCGTCCAGTAATGAGGTTGTGGCTTTTGCTTACATCAAGAAATCCACGCTCGCGCGGCAGATGGACAAACAAGTTACAGCGGGTCTAACTCGTATTGAAACCATCTTGGAAAACACCGAACAACTAATTGCTCAAGGACAGAAATTAGAGGCTCGGGAAAATATCAAAAAGGCTTTCCCTCATTTTCAAGAGGTAGAACAGGCACAGCGGATATTGATTGTTGCTGACCCAATGAGCGATGCGGAAAGTCTACAATTAGCAGAAACTAAAAATCTGCAAAGTCGTCTAATGGCTATCATCACTGACTTAAAAAACGGTATCAATATTTATTTGTCTTGCACAGCAGATATGTTTGGTTCGAACTTCTCCACTCTTAAAAGCGAGATTCAAGGAGAATTGTCGAAAATGGGGTGCACGTTTGTTACGAAAGCCACACAAGCTGATTGGGCAGTCTATGTAACCGCTCCAGCGCGACAATATAATGCCTCAACATTTGGTAAAACAACAATCTATTTTGCGTACGTGGACGCAAACATCGTCATAGAAAAGATGGCAACAGGGCAACGAATTTACGAGAATCAAGTTAGCGTAAAGGGCGGTCACACTATCAATTACGAGCAAGCTGCCCGCCAAGCATATATAGACATCTCACCCAAATTAAGTGCCATCATCAAACAGCAGATTCAGCAATAGCACACATCAAATCTCCAACTTAATAAATCACGCAAAGCGGCTCTCTCGGGTCGCTTTGCTGATGTATATGATCTAAAAAAAATATATTTTCTCTCCAAAATTTGCACAATTCAAAAAAAAAATGTAATTTTGCAGCGCAAAATTGCGATTAACTGAAATTAACTGATACCGGCCGTATGATTATTATCTTTGACTTGGACGGAACGCTGCTCAATACAATAGACGATTTGGGCTATGCTTGTAACTATGCTTTGGAGAAGAAGGGCTACCCTACTTATCCGATTAGCGCATATCCTGCCATGGTGGGTGATGGCATCAACAATCTCATTCGCCGTGCTCTGCCGGAAGCAGAACGGACGGAAGAAAACATTATGCGTGTGCGGGAGTATTTTGTACCATATTATAATGCGCACAACTGCGACTACACGCGTCCGTATGACGATATTCCCGAGCTGCTTGCGGCACTAAAAGCGCGAGGATATCAGTTGGCTGTTGCCAGTAACAAATACCAAGCCGCCACAGAGAAGATTGTGAATCATTTCTTCCCTTCAGTATTTGATGTTGTTTTAGGCGAAAGGGATGGTGTGGAGCGCAAGCCGTGCCCTAAAATAGTCTTTGATATTCGCGCTCAGTTGCCCGGAGATGTGCTTTATGTTGGTGATAGTTTGGTGGACTATCAGACCGCATTGAATGCCGAAGTTCCTTTTGTCGGTTGCTCGTGGGGTTTCGTTCCGCGTGAGCGATTGAAAGCAGCCGGAGTGCGCAATATCGTCGATCAAGCGATGGATATACTTACTTTCACCTAATCGCTTATTTGACTTTTTCGCCGAGCACGTTGTACATAGTTCCCTTTGCTTGCACCACTGTAGAGGTATTGGTCGGTAGTTCAAATCGAGTGTTTGATTTTCACTGCCATCGTTCCAGATGCTATTTACAGTTAAATTCTTACATTTTGTTACATTTTTAATACAAAACCCTTTTTCTTGTCTCATAGTTGAAGTATTGTGAAAGTATGCTTAAAGCAGGCATGACCTTCGATTCGCTGTCGAGAATAAACAGAGTTCTTTATGATCCCAGAATCTATTCAAAAATGCAGCTTTTTGATGAAAGTTGTATTATTTTTTGTTCAAGTCAATATTTTATTGTACCTTTGCAGCGTCATGGAACAGAGAAAGGGAATATTAGGGAGCCGAAGTGGCTGGATGAAGGGATTTGTGTGGTTTGGCATTATGCTCGGACTGACGGTATTGGTGATGACTGTTTGGACTATGCTGCCGATAGACCATCAGGCGACCCAAGCACTCAAGTGGTTTCAGTTTGTACAAACATTAGCGACATTCTTTGTGCCTCCGTTGCTGGTAGCATATTTATGTAGCCGCGAGCCGAATGAGTGGTTAGGATTAAAACTGAATGCCGGAATTCCGGTATCCTTGAATATTGGTATATTTATTGTCGCAATCGTATTGATGTTGGTGGCGATTCCGGGAATCAATTTTTTAGCATACTGGAACAGTCAGATGAGTTTGCCGGATTGTCTTAAGCCGTTGGAGGATTTAATGCGGCAACAGGAAGAAGCTGCTGCGCTATTGACAGAACGATTTCTAATCGGCACGGGTGCTGAGGTATTGGTAGCGAATATGGTTCTGATGGCATTGCTTCCGGCAATGTCCGAGGAAATGACTTTTCGTGGTGTGCTGCAACGTTTAATCGCCAAGCGAGGAGCGACAGGAGGCGTGCGATTGACAGGGCGACAACATGCGGCGATATGGGCTGTGGCTATTATTTTCAGCGCGGTACATTTTCAGTTTTTTGGTTTTGTTCCGCGGATGCTGTTAGGCGCGCTGTTCGGCTACGCATTGTGCTGGACGGGTTCGCTGTGGATTCCTATAACGATGCACTTTGTGAACAATGCTGCGACTGTTGTGGCGTTCTGGATCATATACAACAATAATCTCAATCGCGATGTGATTGATTCATTTGGTACAGGCGACACGCTGTGGGTCGGAATAGTCAGTTTAGTGCTGACAGGTTTGGGAATCTATTGCTTCTGGCGTCTTTCGCGCACTATAAGCAAGGCTTCTTCACGGATATCCTGAGGAAGTTCGATATGTCTTAATTGAATAGAACGACACCACCCTGGCACATCTTTTTCGTTAAGCGAATCGAAGACTTCCCTTATGGCTTTGTATTGCTCGCGAGTATAGTTTTGCGGAGCTATATCGGCTAAGGCGTCGAGTTCTTCGTCATCATAATACTCGATTTTTGCATTGGTCTGAAGGAGTGTTTCGCGCTCGCAGACCAAGTGTTGTCCACAACACTCGCCGTCAGACGGTTCGGAAGTTTCCGGCGACATTTTTTCTCCGATTTCACCGGACTTTTTGCGTGCACGAATCTCGAAAGCAACGAGTATTAGCAGACCAAGTGCTATGAAAAGAATAAGAGGTATCATAGGACGGTGTTTTCGTCGACTTTATCCTCTTCGAAGACGAGGTTGTCAATGATGAAATTCTGGCGCTCGGTAGTATTCTTGCCCATATAGTAAGCGAGTAAATCGTTCACGGCATCTTCCTTTCGCAAGGATACTTGGTCGAGACGGATACCTTGGCCGATGAAGCCTTTGAACTCTTCGGGACTAATTTCTCCAAGACCTTTGAATCGAGTTATTTCAGGATTTTTGACGGATTTGATAGCCTTGATTCGCTCTTCTTCGGAATAGCAATATCGAATTTCCTGCTTGTTTTTGACGCGGAAAAGCGGCGTTTGGAGGATATAGACGTGCCCTTTCTTCACGAGATCAGGGAAGAACTGGAGGAAGAAAGTAAGCATAAGTAATCGGATGTGCATGCCATCCACATCGGCATCGGTGGCAATGATAACTTTGTTGTAACGGAGTTCATCCAATCCATCTTCAATATTCAGGGCAGATTGTAAGCAGTTAAACTCCTCGTTTTCATAGACGACTGATTTGGTGAGACCGTAACTATTCAACGGTTTACCACGGAGAGAAAAGACCGCCTGTGTGCGGACATCGCGGCTTTTGGTAATGGAACCAGATGCGGACAGACCCTCTGTGATGAAGATAGCACTTTCCTGACGCAGATCATCATCGGCATCCTTAGAAGAACGAACGGGTTTGGGGTCATTATAATGCACTTGACAATCGCGAAGTTTCGGGTTATTGAGCAAATTCTTTTTGGCTCTTTCTCTCGCCACCTTGGAAACAGCTGCAATCGCTTTGCGTTCTTTTTCTGAATCCTGAATTTTTTGCAACATGATTTCGGTGACATCGGGCACTTTGTGCAGATAGTTGTCGAGTTGCTGTTTGACAAAATCGTTGACAAACTTATTGATACTTATTTCGCCCGTTGGCGCCATATCTTTTGAGCCGAGTTTCACTTTGGTCTGACTCTCAAAAACCGGTTCCTCAACATTGAGGGCAATCGCTCCAACTACTCCGTTGCGGATATCGGCTAACTCCTGATTTTTGTTGAAGAATTCCTTGATGGTACGTCCGATAGCCTCGCGGAAAGCAGCTTGATGGGTACCACCTTGGATGGTATATTGTCCATTGACGAACGAGTAGTACTCGTCGCCGGGCTGATTGGTATGTGTGAGAGCGATCTCAATATCCTCTCCTGTGATGTGTATAATCGGATACAAAGGATCAGCCGTCATGCGCTCTGAGAGCAAGTCAAAGAGGCCATTTTTAGAGACGAACTTATGACCATTGTAGTTGAGTGTAAGACCAGTATTAAGATACGAGTAGTTGCGCAGCATGGTCTCAATATATTCATCCCGGAACTCGTAGTTATCGAAGAGTTTTTTATCCGTATCTGGAGTAAACTCAATGCGAGTACCTCGTTTTGGTACGGTTTTAGTGCCAGTTTTAGCCATCCATTCTTTGATGGTCATTATACCGGAATCTTCGACGAGTTCGCCCTGATGAAAAATGGCATAACGAGTGCAATCGTCACGGAAAGATTGTACGGTGAAATCGGAAGAAAGTGCATTTACCGCCTTTGTTCCAACACCATTTAAGCCGACTGATTTTTTAAAAGCTTTATTATCGTATTTACCTCCTGTATTGATAACAGAAACAGCATCTACCATCTTTCCTAAAGGAATGCCACGTCCGTAGTCTCGCACAGTGACTTTTCGTCCTTCCACCGTCACGTCGATTGCCTTACCTTCCTTCATGCGGAACTCATCAATGGAGTTATCAATAGTCTCTTTAATCAGGACATAGATACCGTCATCGGCATGACTTCCATCGCCAAGTTTACCGATATACATACCAGGACGGAGGCGAATATGCTCAAGACCTGAGAGGGTGATGATATTACTGTCGTCGTACTTTGGTTGTTGAGGAGTTGAATTTACTTCGGCCATATTACAGCAGTCTAAAAACGGCCGCAAAAGTACTGCTTTTTTTTGAGATACGCAATTATTTTCACCCCAAAATAAGCATTTTTACCCCACAAATAACATTTTTGTCCCAAAAGTAGTTTCAAAGTACCATTTTTTTGGTTTTGGAAGAAAAAAAAAGTAATTTTGCACGTCAAAATCAAAGTTGAACTATATATTATATTTAAGGTATGAAACATTATTTTGATTATTTGAACCAAACGATTAGTGAGAACTGGAACTCAGTAGCGGTATCAGATTACGGAGGCACTATCAATTACACTTACGGTCAATTGGCAGAAAAAATGGAGTGGCTCGGTCTGATGTTTGACAAATTGGGCCTCAAACCCGGTGACAAAGTTGGAATCTGCGGTCGTAACTGCAGTAACTGGGGCATTGTTTACTTGGCAGTAGCAGCTCGCCGTTTAGTGGCAGTGAGTTTATTACCGGATTACACAACAGAGAGTATCTATAACTTAGTTGCACATTCGGAATCGAAAGTGCTTTTCGTGGGCCCATGGGTGCGCGGGCGCGTAGATTTAAAGGAGATGCCTACGGTAGATACGTTTGTTGCGTTGGCTGATTACAGCATTATGCAAAGCAAACAAAAAGTGACGGTTGAGGATGTAGACAAAGCGTTTCTTAAGAAATATCCGAATGGCTACTCGAAAGAGAACCTCGACTTCCCGACAGATAACTTTGATGACTTGGCACTTATCAACTATACATCCGGTTCAACCGGTAACCCAAAAGGTGTAATGGTAACGCATCGTAATTTGAGTTCAAACGTGGTATTCGGACAAGACCGGATTCCAAATGACCCGAGTAAGTCCATTGTTTCAATGCTTCCAATGGCGCATATGTTCGGTCTGATGTTTGAATTTCTTTATCAGTTGGCCGGCGGTACACACGTATACTTTATAGTAAAAAGCCTAACTCCGTCGCTACTGTTGCAAGCCTTCAAGGATGTTCATCCGTATATGATTCTGACTGTGCCATTGTTGGTAGAGAAAATCTTTAAGAAACAGATATTCCCTGTTATCAATAAACCGTTAGTTAAGGCTTTGTGGTACACCCCACTTATCAATATTCCTATTCGCAAGAAGGTATATAATCAACTGATGCAAGCCTTTGGCGGTAAGTTGGAAATACTCATTATCGGCGGAGCGGCTCTAAACGAAGAAGTTGAGCGCTGCATGCGACAAATAAAATTCCCTTATACCGTAGGTTATGGAATGACAGAATGTGCTCCGTTGGTATGCTATGAACACTGGTCTAAGTATGCATTCCGCTCTTGCGGTAAGGGTATCGACCGCCTTGAGATTCGCGTAGATTCGCCGGATCCACGTAATATTGAAGGTGAGCTGCAAGTGCGCGGTGAAAACATCATGCGCGGTTATTACAAGAACCTGCAAGCTACAGACGAAGCCTTTACCGAAGACGGCTGGCTACGTACAGGCGATATGGGTGTGATAGACAAGAAAGGTAATGTGTTCCTGCGCGGACGCTGCAAGAATATGATTCTTGGTGCCAGCGGACAGAACATTTACCCTGAAGAAATCGAGGATAAGCTGAATTCGCTTGAAGGTGTCGTCGAATCTGTGGTTGTTGAACGTAATGGCAAACTCGTAGGTCTTGTATATCCAGAAGATATCAAAGACCCTCAAGTATTGAACAAGCTAATGAAGGATAACCTCGTGGCTCTCAACAAGTTACTGCCGAATTATTCCAAAGTGGCAGAAATAGAATTGGTGGAAAAAGAGTTTGAAAAGACTCCAAAACGCTCTATCAAGCGATTCTTATATAAGTGATTTCTCCTTGGCGAGTTTGTAAAGATATGCAATCGCCTCGTTGTAATCATTCTTGATAACGCCGTCCAGGATAGCCTCCTTGATGGCGTTTTTCAATTCACCAACGGTTGAGCAAGGCTCTAGATGCAGCAACTGCATAATCTCCTTGCCACGAACTGGAGGCTGAAAATTGCGAATACGATCTCGCTCCTCCAATTCAACCATTTTGTGGCGGACCAACTCATAATTAGCATGGAAACGAGCTACCTTTTGCGCATTTCTCGATGTTATATCGGCATCGCACAGGAGCATAAGGTCGTCGATATCATCCCCCGCCTCAAAGAGCAAACGTCTTACTGCAGAATCGGTTACTTCATCCTCAATCAAATTAATAGGGCGCATATGCAAATCCACCATTTTAATCACATAATCCATTTTCTCATTCTGAGGAAGTTTCATATTTTTAAAAATACGTGGAATCATCTTAGCCCCTATGTAATTATGGTTACGGAAAGTCCATCCCGCTTTAGGGTCCCAAGCCTTGGAACGCGGTTTACCTATATCGTGCAACAAAGCAGCCCAACGCAACCATAAAGTCTTGTCGTTTGTATCAAATTCTTCGATGTTACCGGATTTTTCTTTTTGCAACGCGACCACATTATCCACCACTTGTAGGGTGTGATAAAAGACATCCTTATGACCTCTTCCTTCTATTGTCTCCACCCCTTTTAGCGCCGCCAGTTCAGGGAAGATAAGTGGTAATAACCCACACTCATCAAGCAGTAGCCACCCAATAGAAGGCCGATCAGAAAGCATGATTTTATTCAGCTCATCCACGATACGCTCTTTCGTAATGATACCTATTCTCTCGCGATTACGCTCAATAGCCGCAAAGGTCTCGGGATGAATAGAAAAATGCAGCTGTGTGGCAAATCGGATAGCCCGCATCATACGCAGCGGATCGTCGGAAAAAGTGATGTCCGGGTCTAAAGGTGTACGCAGCACATGCGCCTCCATATCGCTGATTCCATCGAAAGGATCGAGCAGCTCACCATAACGATTTTTATTGATGCAGATGGCCAAGGCATTGACGGTGAAATCGCGTCTATTTTGGTCTTCCTCTAAAGTTCCATCCTCCACAATCGGATTACGACTATCATGATGATAACTCTCGCGACGCGCTCCAACGAACTCCAATTCCATATCACGGTGCTTCACTTGCGCCGTTCCATAGGTTTTGAAGACGGAAATATGCGCACCTTTACCCAAACGTTTTGCCACAGACTCGGCCAAAGAGATACCCGACCCCACTACAACGATGTCAATATCCTTACTATGTCTGCCAAGAAACTGATCTCTCACCCAACCGCCAATAACATAACACTCCAATCCCAAATTATCCGCTTCTTCACCTACAAGATGAAGGATAGGAAGATCAATATGTAAGGGTTGTTGCAACATAGTCTTAACGTTTGCGACCGCAAAAGTACAAAAAAATTTGTATATATCAAAAAAAAGAAGTAATTTTGCGCCGATAATGTGTACTATGCGCAGATATATACCGATTATAGTGTTTTTTTTAAGTATCGCCTTTTGCGGTTGCCGCAAAGCATCTTATCCTCGTCCATATGGTTATTGCCGTATTGTATTGCCCGAGGCTGAGTATATGCCATTGCCCGCCAAAGAACCCTATACGTTTGACATGTCCCGTCATGCTTTATGGCTTCCTATATCCAACAAAGGCGATGGCGAATGGATGAATATCCACTACGATGTGCTTAACGCAGATATTCATTGTTCATATATGCCAGTGAAGGGCAATTTGCGCGAGCTTACAGATGATGCCGTGCAATTTGTGTATAAACATGTCACGCAAGCCTCTTCAATACCGGAACGTGAGTTTGTAAATGAAGAGGCAAAGGTATACGGAGTGTTCTTTACTCTTGAAGGAAATACTGCATCACCATATCAGTTCTTTTTAACCGATTCCACCGAACATTTTTTCCGTGGAGCTGCCTATTGCAACTGCCGACCAAATGCTGATTCATTACGCCCCGTACTAGATTATTTGGAACAAGATATCATTCATTTGATTGAAACATTTCGATGGAAGTAGATGAGAAATATATGATTTTGGCCTTACATGAAGCACACAAAGCTCTACAAGAAGGCGAAGTGCCCATCGGTTGTGTTATAGTGGCGGAAGGACAGGTGGTTGGTCGCGGACACAATATGACCGAGGCGCTAAGCGATGTGACTGCGCATGCGGAAATACAAGCTATCACCGCCGCAGCGCAGACTTTAGGAGGCAAATATCTAATTGACTGCACACTATACGTTACCGTTGAGCCGTGCGTAATGTGCGCCGGCGCGATTGGATGGGCTCAAGTTAAACGTGTGGTATATGGTTGCGCAGATGAAAAACGCGGTTACACTTATTTTGCACCGCAGGCACTACATCCGAAAACATCGGTGAAATCAGGCATTTTAGAGAACGATTGTCGACAACTGATGCAAGATTTTTTTAGTAAGAAACGATAAAAATGACAAAATATGAAAATTAAGTCTTTTACGAAAAACGTAGTCAATATTTTAGCCTATTTTCTATTGGCCACTGTGACGGTGTACCTCTACCCTCGTTACGATAGGTCTTTCCCATATTGGTACGAAGTAGGCCGCCCTTGGTCATACGATCGTCTTGTGGCTGAATTCGACTTTCCCATATACAAGTCGGACGCACAACTCAATAAGGAGGAGATAGAAGTGTTGCGCGATTTTTCACCTATTTACACTTATATTAACGGAGAACCTCAAACACCATTAGTTTTGTCTTTAAGCGAACGTGAAGCGTTAGTCAAAGAAGGAGTGGAGCATATATCGGTGGTAGACAATAAAGTGGCAACACTTTACCCGCTAAAAGATGTTTATACGCCCAAATCCGCCTATGTGGCATTTGAGAAAGACTTCACACCTAATTTGGTACGCGATACGGCTATGACCAACCAGATGCGTGCATCTTTATTAAGCGGTATTTCACTGACGAGAGGCATCGTTCAAGCCGGCGAAAAAATAGTGGACCGCGGCGATATTGTTACAGAAGAAACGGCAATGTTACTGCAGTCACTCAAGATAGCTTACGCAGAGCAACAAACCAAAAAGCAATCGGCTTGGTCCATTGCTGGAGAAGCATTATTGGCCATACTATTCATTTTGCTATTTGGCGTCTATTTATACATATTCCGCCCGGAGTTCTTAAAACAACAAAGGACGATGCTTTTCTTTGCAATTTTGTCGGGTTTAATTCTTGTCTTAGCCTGCGCTTTGATGCGATATACGTCCCTAAGTATCTATATAGTTCCTTTTGCTTGGGTGCCTATTATCACACGTGTTTTCTACGACTCTCGTACAGCATTTTTCCTGCATCTGATGACACTGTTGTTAGCTGCGCCCGCCGTTGGTAATATTGGTGAGTTTATGGTGGTACAGATTGCCATAGGAATTGTGGCCGTAGCCGGATTGAAGGATATGACTAAACGCGCACAATTGGCCCAAACAGCCGGTTTGATTTTACTGACGTACGCCGTCACATACACTGCTTATGTATTGAGTACCACGGGTGAATGGCGTAGTATTGATGCATGGAACTATCTCTATTTCGGCATCAACACTATCCTTATCATCTGTGCGTATGGTTTGATTTATCTATTTGAGAAAGGTTTCAAGCTTCTTAGTTCTATTACGTTAGTGGAATTAACGGATATTAACTCTTCGCTTTTGTTAGAGTTCGCCCAAAAAGCTCCGGGAAGTTTTCAACACTCGATGCAAGTGAGCACATTGGCTATGGAAGCCGCTAAGCGTATCGGTGCCAAATCACTCTTAGTCCGCACCGGGGCTCTCTACCATGACATAGGCAAATTGGCTCATCCAGAATACTTTACGGAGAATCAACCGGAAGGGCAGAATCCGCTCTTAGATATGAGTCCTGAAGAGGCAGCCAAGGTCGTCATTGCACATGTGGAAGATGGGGTACGCATTGCCCGTCAACATCGATTGCCAGAGATATTAATTAGTTTCATTACCACCCATCACGGCACATCCTTAACAAGGTATTTCTACAATACTGCTGTTAATAATTCCAAGGGAAAAGAGCAAGTCAATCCTGAATTATTTCGTTATCCTGGTCCAAAACCGAACAGCAAGGAAACAGCAATATTGATGATGGCTGACGCGGTGGAAGCACGTTCGCGCAGTTTGAAAGAATACACAGAAAATAGTGTCTATGCGATGGTGGATGATATGATTGAGCAACAGATTCAAGAAAACCAATTCGCTGAGACTCCTTTGTCATTCAAAGATGTAGAAGATATCCGTCAAGTGTTCAAAGAGCGCTTATTAGCAATCAACCATCACCGTATTAAATATCCTTCTATCAAGAAAGCATAACTTATGCGCACCTACCCTCTCTATCTTGCGCCGATGGAGGATGTGACCGATCCTGCCTTCCGAATGCTTTGCAAGCGTTTCGGTGCAGATCGCGTATACACAGAGTTCGTCAACGCCGATGCATTAGTGCGCGATGTTGCTTCTACTACCCGCAAGCTGCAAATCTCCGATGCCGAACGGCCTGTAGCCATACAGATATACGGCAAAGATACCGCGTCCATGGTTGAAGCAGCTCAAATAGTAGAACAAGCCAAGCCTGATTATATTGACATCAATTTCGGTTGCCCAGTGAAAAAAGTAGCCGGTAAAGGTGCAGGTGCAGGCTTATTACGCGACGTGCCTAAGATGCTCGAGATTACTAAAGCCGTTGTCAACGCCGTCCACACACCTGTTACCGCCAAGACACGCTTGGGATGGAATGATGAGCAAAAAATTATCGTTGAACTAGCTGAAGCTTTACAAGATTGCGGTATTCAAGAACTCGCTATTCATGGCCGCACCCGAGCACAAATGTATACCGGTGAAGCAGATTGGAGTTTAATCGGCGAAGTGAAGAACAATCCACGTATGCATATTCCTATTATTGGTAATGGTGATATCACCACTCCCAAACGAGCCAAAGAATGCTTTGATTGTTATGGGGTGGATGCCATTATGGTAGGTCGCGCAACGTTCGGCTGTCCATGGATTTTTGAAGATATGAAACACTATTTGACAACAGGCGAGTTGGTACCCAAACGTTCGATGGCATGGTGCGTAGATATTCTCAAAGAGCATGTAGAACGCAGTATCGAATGGATTGGCGACGAACGCAAGGGTATAGTGCACTCGCGCAGACATTTTGCGAACTCACCAGTTTTCAAAGGTTTATATGACTTCAAGCAAACACGAATAGCACTCCTTCGTGCTGACACCAAAGAGGAAGTATTCTCCATTATGGACGAGATTGTCCAAAAATGGGGGTAATCTACCAAACTTCCTGCGTATTCAATGATGGATCTTTTGGATAATCTGTATTGAAATGCAAACCGCGACTTTCCTTGCGTTCCAAAGCTTGCCGCGTAATGAGATATCCCACATTAATCATATTTCGCAGTTCACAAATCTCACGAGTGGCTTTAACACGCTTGAATAAGTCTTCCGTCTCCTCATAAATCAAGTCAAGACGTTCCCAAGCGCGACGTAAACGCAAATTACTGCGTACAATACCTACATACGTTGACATAATCTGTCCGACCTCCTTCATATCTTGTGAAATAAGCACTTTCTCTTCGTTAGACATTGTTCCCTCGTCATTCCATTCAGGCACTTGCTCGTTGAAATCGTAATTTTCGATGACACTGAGCGCATGTTTAGCCGCAGCATCAGCATACACAACTGCCTCGATAAGTGAATTAGAAGCCAATCTGTTACCTCCGTGCAAGCCAGTGCATGAGCATTCGCCTACAGCATACAAACGATTAATAGTTGACTGTCCGTCTAAATTAACTTTAATACCTCCACACATATAATGCGCGCAAGGAGCAACAGGGATATACTCCTTTGTGATATCAATACCGATGCTAAGGCATTTGGCGTAAATATTGGGGAAATGGTGCTTCGTTTCTTCAGGGTCTTTATGGGTTACATCCAAGCAAACATGGTCAAGACCATGTATCTTCATTTCATTGTCAATCGCGCGAGCGACAATATCACGCGGTGCCAAACTTAAGCGCGGATCATATTTTTGCATAAACTCCTCTCCATTCGGAAGACGCAAGATACCTCCATAACCACGCATTGCTTCAGTGATTAAATAAGCAGGATGTGTCTCACCTGGATGGAACAACGCTGTCGGATGGAACTGTACAAACTCCATATCTTTCACTATACCTTTCGCTCTATATACCATCGCTATACCATCACCAGTAGCAATATTCGGATTAGTGGTTGTAGCATAAATAGCTCCTGTTCCACCGGTAGCCATAAGGGTAACGCGACTCAAATATGTGTCAATTTTTTCAGTCTCAGGATTAAGGATATATGCACCATAGCACTCAATATCCGGTGTACGACGCGTAACGCGAACACCTAAATGATGTTGGGTGATGATTTCAACTGCAAAATGATTCTCTAATACTTCGATATAGGGATTATTGCGCACAGCGGCCATCAAACCTCGCTGAATTTCGGCACCCGTATCGTCAGCATGGTGAAGAATGCGGAACTCGGAGTGGCCTCCTTCACGATGTAAATCAAATTGACCATCCTCTGTCTTGTCGAAATTCACTCCCCATTGCAATAATTCCTCGATTCCATCGGGTGCATTACGCACCACTTGCTCAACAGCAGCTCTATCACTCAACCAGTCTCCAGCAACCATAGTATCGTGGATATGTTTGTCAAAATCATCAACCAAGAGGTTGGTCACAGATGCTATACCGCCTTGCGCCTTAGCTGTATTGGCCTCATCTAAAGTTGTCTTGCAGCACAAGGCAATTTTGTACTTCTGGGTGCGCGCTACTTTAAGCGCAAAGCTCATACCGGCAACGCCGCCGCCAATAATGAGAAAATCATAGTGCTTAACCATAAATAATGGTGTTTTTTATATAACAGTTTGCAAAAATACGCATTTAAAAGGACATACACAAAAAAAAGTACTCATTTATCGTGTTTTTCCTATTCCAAAGACAGAAAAATAACATTTTCTAATCGGACTCAGTACTTTCATGCATGCCTGGAGTGTCGCTCCCGTAGTAATGATATCGTCCACCAATAGCACATGCTTTTTATACAATTCTTCGGGATGAGTTACGGCAAAAATATTCTTCACGTTCTCCGTACGTTTTATGCCTGCGGTTTGCGCCTGATGGGCATTATTAAGTACACGAATCAAATGAGTGGTATCCATTGGGATGCCCGTTACTTCGCTCAATCCCATGCATATCCATTCGGCTTGGTTAAATCCACGTTCTCGTAATCTTTTTGGATGAAGCGGAACGGGCAATAAAACGTCGATTCCATCGAAGAAATCCGATTGCATAAACTCAGCAGCAGCTTCACATGCCAAAGCATATCCAATATATGGATCGGCAAACAATCCGTACTTCATTTTGTGGAGCGTACCTTGTATTGGGGCCTGCTTCTCAAAAAATAAAAATGCTGCACCACGTATGAACTTATCTTCGTGAGCAAACAATGCTTCGGTCATATTCGAACGAAGAAATGCTTGTTCAGTACGCGGCAAATTCCGAATACAATCTTCACAAAAAACAGCATTATCCTCCACCACGTAACCACATAGTGGACAACAACGAGGAAAAAACAAGTCTTTCATGCTTACTTTCATGCCGCGAAATTAGTATAAAAAAATCAATTACGCAAATTTATTTGCATATATCAACAAAAAGCAGTACTTTTGCACGCAATTTTAATCAAAAATGACATGTCACTTCAATGTGGAATAGTAGGCTTGCCCAATGTCGGCAAATCAACTCTCTTTAATTGCCTTTCCAACGCTAAGGCACAATCGGCAAATTTTCCGTTTTGCACGATTGAACCCAATGTAGGTGTTATCACGGTTCCTGACGAACGTCTTATTAAACTCGGCGAACTTTGTCATCCAGAACGTGGAATCATTCCAACCACCGTTGAAATCGTAGATATTGCAGGATTGGTTAAGGGCGCGAGCAAGGGTGAAGGACTAGGCAACAAGTTTTTAGCTAACATCCGCGAGACAGATGCCATTATCCATGTACTACGTTGTTTTGATGACGAAAATGTTGTACATGTAGACGGAACTGTGGATCCAGTACGCGATAAAGAAATTATTGATGCCGAACTGCAATTCAAGGACCTTGAGACGGTTGAATCACGTATTGCTAAGACAGAAAAACAGGCTAAAGCAGGTGGTGATAAACAGGCTAAACTGGCTTTGGACGTTCTTCTCAAATATCGTGAAGCATTATCGCAAGGTCGTTCCGCCCGTACAGTGGAACTTATTAACAAAGAGGAAGAATCGGCCGCCAAAGAGATGTTCTTGCTTACAAATAAACCCGTTATGTATGTGTGCAATGTAGATGAAGCGTCAGCTGTTAATGGTAATAAGTACGTGGAACAAGTACGAGAAGCTGTAAAGGATGAGAATGCACAAGTGCTAGTTATTGCTGCCAAGATAGAAAGCGAGATAGCAGAACTTGAGACTTATGAAGAACGTCAGATGTTTTTAGAAGAAATCGGTTTGAAAGAGTCCGGCGTCAACCGCCTTATTAAATCTGCCTATGCATTACTTAACCTCCGCACTTTTCTCACAGCAGGTTCAGACGAAGTACGTGCTTGGACCTTCAAAGCGGGAGCTAAAGCGCCTCAGTGCGCGGGAGTTATCCATAGTGATTTTGAGCGCGGTTTTATTCGGGCAGAAGTAATTAAATACGATGATTTCATTGCTTTAGGAGGTGAAGCTGCATGCCGTGCCGCAGGCAAATTAGGTATAGAAGGAAAAGACTACGTCGTTCAAGATGGAGATATAATGCACTTCCTATTTAATGTTTAATTAATAATTAAAGTTTTATGTTCGGATTCTTAGATGTATGGTTAAATGTTAGTATATGGGGCGGTGTAATACTCATTATTCTCGGTTTCATCGGGCTTATTAAGGGAGCGGATTGGCTTGTTGATGGTGCTTCTGCCGTCGCGAAACGATTTGGCATATCGGATCTTGTTATCGGCCTGACGGTAGTTGCTTTTGGCACGTCAATGCCGGAGTTTGTAGTCAATATGATTTCCGTAGCACATGGTTCGACAGATTTAGCAATCACTAATATCCTCGGTTCTAATATTATTAATACTTTTGTCATCCTAGGTCTTACAGCAGCCATCTATCCTATTGCCACCCAAGCACGTACGCGTAATTTTGATATTCCCATGTCAATTCTCGCCGGAGGCCTTGTTGTGGCATGTATTTTCCTTAGACCACTTATTAATAGTGAAGAAAAAGGTATTGATTACATTGGCGGTATTGTCCTACTCCTTATATTTATTTATTTCTTGATAAACACTTTTGTTCATGCTAAACATAATCCTGATGACCCCAACGTAGATGAAGTGGAAATCAAACAGATTTCTCTGATGAAATCGATAGTTTTAATACTAATTGGTTTAGCAGGATTGGTGATAGGTGGCGAACTGATTGTCAAGAGTGCAGTCAATATCGCTATGAGGTTAGGAGTATCTGAGGCTATTATTGGGTTAACCGTTGTTGCTCTTGGCACCTCATTGCCTGAACTAGCGACATCTGTTATAGCAGCCTATAAGCACAATGCAGATATTGCAGTAGGAAATGTGTTCGGCAGTAATATTTTCAATGTCTTCTTTGTGCTTGGTACGAGTGCTCTTATTAACCCTTTGCCAGCGTACGAGGGGATTGAGGTTGACGCATGCATGGCAGCACTTGGAGGTATAATCACATGGCTGGTTATTAAGGCCAACCATGACCGCAAAGTCACACGTTGGGGAGGAATCATTTTGTTAGTTGTCTATTCCGGTTATTTGACCTATCGGTTAATGTCCGTATAGCGTTATTCAGCATAAAATTCATGCAAAATTGCATTTTTATGCGAAAATATTTTGTCAGTTCAAAAAAAAGCAGTACTTTTGCAGCCGCTTTTCTGATGGCGGGGTAGCTCAGCTGGTTAGAGCGCATGATTCATAATCATGAGGTCCCCGGTTCAATCCCGGGCCCCGCTACACTAAAAAACACAAAAAACCACTTGATTGCTCAAGTGGTTTTTTCATTTCAGTCGGGTAGGCGAGATTCGAACTCACGACCTCCTGCTCCCAAAGCAGGCATTCTAACCGGGCTGAACTACTACCCGAAAAATCGCGCAAAGGTACTGCTATTTTTTCATATACACAAATTTTTTTGCAAAAAAAGTGTATTTTTTAGTTTTATGGACTATATTTCTGTGATTTGTCCCTTGTGCGGAATGTCAATATTCATAAAACCAGCCTCATAGAGATGGTCCTTATACTCTGCTTGTGCATCGGGCTCACCATGCACCAAAAAGGTGCGGCGAACTCGGTTCGTTTCGAGTGATTTTATGAGATAATCTATCATCTCTTTGTAGTCACCATGTCCTGAAAATCCTTCTATCTTAGTTATCTGTGCTTTGATGCGGCGGTCGAAACCAAAGATAGAAATCCACTTAAGGTTAGGTTCCTGAATACGCGCGCCAAGAGAAGTAGGGGTACAGTAACCGACAATCAGTATTGTTGTTGACTCTTCAGATATGTGATTTGCTACATGATGCTTGATTCGTCCAGCCTCCAACATGCCAGAAGCGGAAATAATAATACATGGTTCGTCTAAATTATTGAGTGCCTTGGACTGATTAACATCTGTTATGTATTTAAGGGTATTAAAGCCAAACGGATCAGGATCAAAACGGAGCGTATCGCGCACATCTTGGTTCAACTCGTCCGCGTACATACGGAAGATATGTGTGGCATTGACAGCCAACGGAGAATCTACAAAACACTTGATATTAGGAAGTCTCTCTTCATGATGAAGCTTATTGAGTACATAAACAATCTCTTGTGTCCGACCTACAGAGAATGACGGAATAAGTAATTTACCTTTTTTATACACACAGGTATCTTCTACGACTCCAAGCAGTTGTTCCTCCGAGGCCATAGCATCATCGTGTAATTTATTACCGTATGTAGATTCGCAAATAAGGTAATCACATTGGGGGAATGGTTGCGGGGAACAAAGTATGTGATTTTGCGCACGGCCAATATCGCCCGTATAGGCTATATTAATCCAAGATCCATCCTTTTTGCGCAACTCAAGTGTTACTATGGCAGCACCCAGCATGTGCCCAGAATTTGTGAAAGTTACAAAAGCATCGTCGGTCAGTCTAAATCGATGTTCATAACTAACCGTAACAAACCGGTTCATGCATCGTTCTGCATCCGACAAATCGTATAAAGGTTGTACTTTAGGTAAGTGCTTGCGGTCCATCTTCTTATTATACCATTTCACATCCTGCGCCTGGATAAAGGCTGTATCTTGCAACATAATGGCACACAAGTCGCGCGTAGCAGGCGTGCACACCACTTCCCCGCGAAAACCCAATTTATATACGTACGGAATGAGTCCTGAATGGTCGATATGCGCATGAGAAAGCAGAATGAAGTCAATATCCTTCGGTTCAAAACCAAGATTACGGTTATCGGAATCCGTTTCCATGCCTTTACCTTGGTACATACCACAATCTAAAAGGATCTTTTTTCCGAAGTCAGTGGTAATCAAGTGCTTGCTGCCTGTTACTTCTTCCGCAGCGCCTAAAAACTGGATAGTCATAGCGATATTAGATTAAAAGTGCGCAAAGATACAATAAAAATCACAAATATGCAAATAAAATTTGTGTATTTAAATAAAAAGTTGTACTTTTGCAACCTAAACAATTGGAGCTAATGTTTTTCCTCCATAAAAAACTGAAAACAATAATGAGAAATGAAAACGAATTGGAAGGTTTAACCCTTCTTGGCAACAAGCACAATGATTATTCCTCGGACTATAATCCAGGATTAATTGAAACATTTATCAACAAACATCCCGATAACGAATACCTCGTTACATTTGATTGTCCGGAATTTACTTCCTTATGCCCCATGACCGGCCAACCTGATTTCGGACACATTTACGTTTCCTACATTCCCCGTGAGCGCATGGTCGAGAGTAAGTCTCTCAAGTTGTATCTATTTTCTTTCCGTAATCATGGTGATTTTCACGAAGATTGCATCAACATCATCATGAAGGATTTGATTAAGGCCATGGACCCTAAATACATTGAAGTGACCGGTTACTTTAAACCGCGCGGTGGAATTTGCATCTATCCCTTCGCCAATTACGGCGACGCAGATCACCAACAATTACGCCAGCAACGACTATTAGAGCAATTCAAAGACAAGCATGAAAGATAGTCTGTTAGTATTCTCAGGCGGAATGGACTCAACTACGATGCTTTACGAATATCAGGAACGCATCGCCTTAGCGCTATCATTCCACTACGGAAGCAATCATAATGACAAGGAGTTAGCATTTGCCAAACTGCATTGCCAACGCCTTGGGATAGAGCATATTATTATCCCACTCGGCTTTATCAAGGAGCACTTCAATTCGTCCTTACTTTCAGGCAGTGAGGCAATACCTGAAGGTAACTACGATGAAGACAATATGAAATCTACAGTTGTTCCTTTCCGCAATGGCATTATGTTGGCCATAGCGGCTGGAATGGCCGAAAACAGAGGGCTGCAATATATCATGTTAGCCAATCACGGCGGCGATCACGCTATCTATCCGGACTGCAGACCGGATTTCGTGAATGCGATGGACCAAGCCGTTTGTGCCGGAACATGGAACAATGTCAGACTATTTACGCCGTACACCAATATCAGCAAAGCAGAGATTGCGCGACACGGACTACAATTAGGAATTAACTATGATGAGACATGGTCTTGTTACAAAGGAGGCGATAAGCCTTGCGGCGTATGCGGCACCTGTCGAGAGCGCGAAGAAGCATTAAAAGAAGCATGTATTACATACAAAAAACGATAGAGATTTCAGCAGCACATAACTTACATTTGAGTTATGAGAGTAAGTGCGAAGCACTGCATGGCCACAATTGGATTATTGTTGTTTACTGCAAATCAGAAACACTTAATCAGGACGGAATGGTAGTGGACTTCACCCACATCAAGCGTGTGATAAAAGACACGTTTGACCACAAGTATATCAACGATGTGCTGGATGTCAACCCATCCGCTGAGAATATCGCCAAATGGATTTGCGACCACATTGACAACTGTTACAAAGTAAGTGTTCAAGAGTCCGAAGGCAATATCGCTATCTATGAGTTATAAGATACGAGAGATATTCTATAGTTTGCAAGGTGAAGGATGCCACACAGGCATACCTGCTGTTTTTGTACGTTTCAGTGGATGTAACCTACGTTGTCCGTGGTGCGATACCGATTTCAGCACTTATGAAGAGCGTACGGCAGAAGAAATTGTTGCTGAAGTGCGACGTTTACAAAAAGAGACATGCTATGTTATCCTCACAGGAGGAGAGCCATCATTGCAAGTAGATGAAGTATTATTGCAAGCACTTCACCAAGCGGGATATAAGGTAGCGATAGAAACCAACGGAACACGAGAATTACCTGAAGGGATAGATTGGATTACCTGTTCTCCCAAGGAGGGAAGCACGTTACACTTGCATCATGCTGACGAAGTGAAGGTTGTTTACACAGGCATCAATCCTGAGCATTGGAAAGCGGATATAGAGACAAAGAACTGGCTGCTTCAGCCATTAGCAAGAGGAGAACAAACTAACACCCAAAAGGTCATACAGTATATTTTAGAACATCCCACATGGAGACTAAGTGTACAGACCCATAAACTGATAGGTTTAAGATAAAAAAATAACACAATAATACTGAAACAGTAGAATTATGACTACACTTGATCCCCAAGTTGTTGAGCAACAGGTGCAGCAAATCGAGACTACCGATGCCGTCATCTTACGTGACGTGCACCATTTTCCACCCGTTCATACAATAACTTTACCAAAAACGGTGATAGTGATTGTTCATAGTGGAGATGCGGATGTAATTTTCGACCACTGTAACTTACATCTTAAGAAGAACAATATTGCAATCTTCTCCGGAAAACATATTTTTAGTGGTTTTCCTACCAGCGATGATTTTACAGCTACTCTTGTCATCTTTGGTGATAAACTCATTGAAGATGCACGGCTTACATCATTCGGATATAGATTTCAGGAATATCATGTTAAGCCGACCATAATCCTGAATGCTCCGCAAATCCAGCAGTTGTTATTGGTCATATCACTCATGGATGCCATTTTGAAGCAGAAAGAGCCGGATCTTCCTCATCGGCATGAAGCACTATGTAACACGATACACATTTTCTTTGAGTTCCTCAATGCATTTCGTGACGCGAAGAAATCGGATATGGATACATCTTTACGCGGCTCGCATGTATTCATTAAATTTATGGACTTACTCGCTGAGCATTATGTCAAAGAGCATAAAGTCAATTTCTATGCCGAGAAACTATGTCTTACACCCAAATATATGTCCAAACTTATTCACGATGCTACCGGATGTGGTGCCAATGCGTGGATAGACCAATATATCATAGCCAAGGCAAAATTATTACTTATCTCACGAAAGGACTTGAGTGTTCAGGCAATCAGTCAGATGCTTGGCTTCCAAGAACAAGCCTCATTCACTCGTTTCTTCCGCAATATAGAGAATTTATCTCCTCGTGAGTTCCGTCAGCACAACGCCAGATCTATCAGATAGTAGCAGACTTAGTGCTCGTTACTTTGTCGATAGCAGCTATCTCCTTGTATTGGGCGGTGATGATAAGATCAGCCGTTACATTTGTATATGCATCGCTATCCCAACCGACAAACTTAAATCCTTCATGCATAGGTGCTGCAGGAGCATTTCACTAAGGTAACCGCGTATACAGCATCCTTCCAAAGCGTATAAACAAATGCCAAGGTTTCGTCAGGATCAGGCTAATCACCCTTTAATCACCTTTTAATCACCCTTTAATCACCTTTTATTAGGTGGTATGTTTCTGCTATTTTCCTATAACCCATCCGAGGTTTTCGTGCTTGGTATTTTTAATCCATGCTATACCCGCCATGGAGTTGATCACAAGGAAGAAGATGAAGAGTACGATTGAGAAAGCATTACCTAAAATGATGAAGAGGCCTATTCCAGCTACACTATAAATAAACCAGTAGATCCACGCATCGTTTTTGCGATAAATAAGCCAATAGTTAGCCAAGAAAGATGAGGCAATCATCAATCCATTGAATAGTTTAATAGGCCAACTATCCCATAAGCCGTCATGCATAATAGCAAAGGTTTGGAGCAGATAGTCTCCGATGGTGATAGATAAGCAGATTGCCACCGATATCCACATATGAATTGTTTCCAGGAATTTCGGCTCAAAACTTGCGCCGCCATCGTTTTTGTTGCGACTCCATTTATAGATAGACATCATTTGGAACGGGACGAAGATGCAGAAATACAGGAATGTAGAGTCATAACTTCCCTCTAAGATAAACTGCACTCCCAAGAGGATAGACATTATGATACCAGCAAAAAAACCTGTGAAGTTATGCGGGTCACGGATTGTCAAGATATACGCGACACCTATAACAGAAGCGGGAATCCCCACTACCCATGCCGCGTCCTGCCATTTGAGTAAGTTGAGACTCGGGAAGAGAAGTTCGGCCAGCCATAAGAGACCGAGTAATGCTCCGAAAAGAAGTACGGAGATAAGTGTGTTGCGGCCTAAAGCGCGCCATAG
>JAEDLW010000030.1:0-20031 GCA_016295035.1 Paludibacteraceae bacterium | reverse complement strand
GGCAATACCCCCGAAATTACTTTCGCAATTTCAGGGGTATATCCAAACAATTTACCCAAAAATGAAGTAAATTCTATTTTTTTGCCAAATTATTTGGCTATGTCGGCATTTTGTTGTAACTTTGCGGCGTAAATTGCTATAATGTGGGCATAAATAGATAAACAATGAATATATCGTACAACTGGTTAAAGCGTTACATCGCTCTGCAGGACGATGCAGAACAAGTAGCAAAGATTCTGACTTCCATCGGATTGGAAGTCGGTACTGTTGAGAAAGTACAATCCATCAAAGGCGGACTCGAAGGCCTGGTAGTCGGCGAAGTGGTAACCTGCGTGGAGCACCCTAATTCCGACCATTTACACATCACCACCACCCGTATCGCACCGAACGAAGAGCCGATACAAATCGTTTGCGGCGCACCCAACGTAGCCGCAGGGCAGAAAGTGATAGTAGCCACTATAGGAACTGTCCTATATTCAGGCGACGAACACTTCACTATCAAACGCGGAAAGATCCGTGGTGAGGAATCATTAGGTATGATCTGCGCAGAGGACGAGATTGGCGTTGGTTCATCGCACGACGGAATCATGGTGCTGCCTGCTGACACGCCTGTCGGACTACCTGCAAAAGAGTATTTCCACTTAGAGGATGACTATGTCATCGAAGTGGATATCACGCCTAACCGCAACGACGGAGCCTCGCACTTTGGCGTTGCGCGCGACCTGTATGCTTACTACCAAGCGCATGGACAGCATATTGCGCTCACCAAACCATCCGTAGAAGCATTTGACAAATTACAAATAACAAATAACAAATATCAAATAAACGTCCAAGTGGACGCGCCGGACGCTTGCCCACGCTATTCAGGCGTAAGCATCAAAGGTGTTCAAGTGGCTGAGTCACCCGAATGGCTCAAGAAAGCACTCACTACGATTGGGCTGCGTCCAATCAATAATGTGGTGGACGCTACTAACTTCGTGCTGCACGAGATGGGACAAGCCCTCCACGCGTTCGATGCCGACAAAATCAAAGGTCAACAGATTATCGTTAAGAACGTAGCCGAAGGTACTAAATTCATCACCCTTGATGGCGCAGAACATACGTTGTCGGCTGCCGACCTGATGATATGCAATGCCGAAGAACCGATGTGTATTGCCGGCGTATTCGGCGGACTCGATTCCGGCGTAACCAACGAGACTAAGAACGTCTTCCTCGAGAGTGCGTACTTCGACCCTGTGTCTATCCGTAAGACCGCTCGTCGTCACCAACTCAGCACCGACGCATCCTTCCGATACGAACGTGGTTGCGACCCGAATGCCGTT
This sequence comes from Paludibacteraceae bacterium, assembly GCA_016295035.1. Taxonomy (GTDB): domain Bacteria; phylum Bacteroidota; class Bacteroidia; order Bacteroidales; family Paludibacteraceae; genus Colicola. The sequence continues at coordinate 18,709 of JAEDLW010000030.1, read as the reverse complement.
ATCTACAACCTCAAACGCTGCGCTATGCTAATCCAAGAATTAGCAGGCGGAGAGATTGCGATGGACATCGTTGATGTGAAGAACGGAGAGTTTAAACCATGGGAAGTAGCATTCAACCTCGACAGAGCATATAAACTTATTGGTAAGGAAATCGGCGAAGATGTAATAAACACCATTCTCAAAGCGCTGGAAATAGAAGTTGTCGAAAAGAACGGCGACAACTTATTATTGGCCGTTCCTCGTTACCGCGTAGATGTACAGCGCGAGTGCGACGTAGTGGAAGATATCCTCCGTATCTACGGCTACGATAACGTCGAATTCCCTGAGAAACTGAACACCAGTCTTTCCTATAACCCCAAACCCAATCCAGAAGCACTACAGAAACGTATCTCGGAACAACTGACCGCACAAGGCTTCAACGAGATCATGAACAATAGTCTGACCAAGACATCCTACTACCAAAACGGCACTTGGCTCGACACCTGCGTGAAGATAATGAATCCGCTCTCGCAAGACTTAGGCGTAATGAGACAAACACTCCTCTTCGGCGGACTGGAGTCCATTCAACGCAATGCCAACCGCAAGAATGCCGACCTAAAGTTCTACGAGTTCGGTAACTGCTACCACCGGCTCGTAACGGATGAACGTGTGAATGGTGAACAGGTGAATGGATATACGGAAGAACCGCATCTCGGCCTGTGGATTACCGGTAACAAGACTCTCCAGAGTTGGGTAATGAAAGACGAGAAGACCACCTTCTACCAACTGCACGCATACGTGAACAATATCCTGCGCCGTCTGGGCGTGAACATGGACAAGCTGGTGCTCGAACCGGCAATTGACCCGACTAAAGATTGCTGCTGCGGAATAGCACAATGCTTCAGCGACGGACTCGTTATCAAAGCTGCCAATGGCAAAGTGTTAGGATACATGGCAGTAGTAGCCAAAAACCTGATCAAGCAGTTCGATATCGATAACCCTGTTTACTACGCAGACCTGTACTGGAAAGAGCTGCTCAAACAGAATAAACAGTACAAACCGGTTATTAGCGACCTGCCTAAGTATCCGGAAGTAAAACGTGACTTCGCTTTACTCGTGGACAAGAGTGTACAATTTGCTGACCTCGCCCGCGCTGCATTTGAGACCGGAGGCAAACTGCTCAAAAACGTCTATCTGTTTGACGTCTATGAGGGCAAGAACCTCGAAGAAGGTAAGAAATCATACGCCCTCTCTTTCATCCTGCAAGACGCGGAAAACACACTCAAAGATAAACAAATCGAAAACATAATGGGTCGCCTGCAAAAGACCTTCGAGGAGAAATTCAATGCCAAGCTTCGCTAACGAGATATTACGCCGACGCACGTTTGCGATAATCTCGCACCCGGACGCTGGTAAGACCACACTGACAGAAAAACTCCTACTCTACGGAGGCGCTATCCACGTGGCAGGAGCTGTCAAGTCGAACAAAATACGTAAGACCGCTACATCCGACTGGATGGAGATAGAGAAACAACGTGGTATATCCGTTGCTACTTCTGTCATGGGCTTCGATTACCGGAGCGGCTCTGGATCAGTAAATTCACAGCAGGACGTAACGTACCACATCAACATCCTGGACACTCCCGGTCACCAAGACTTCGCAGAGGACACCTTCCGCACACTCACAGCTGTTGATAGCGTAATCATCGTTATCGATAGCGCCAAAGGTGTGGAGACGCAAACACGCCGCCTTATGGAAGTGTGCCGAATGCGGAAGACACCGGTGATGGTCTTTATGAATAAGATGGACCGCGAAGGTAAAGACCCGTTCGATTTGATGGATGACGTAGAGAGCGAATTGGGTATTACCGTGACACCGGTGACTTGGGCAAACGGACAAGGACTCAAGTTCGAAAGCGTATTCAGCCTTGCTAACCGACCCGTCAAACTGAGTGAGAAACTGGAAGCCGATATGGAACTCATTGACGGCGTCTATCCGCTCTTCGACCGCGAGAAATACTTGGCGGGCGACTTGGCTCCGGTCTTCTTTGGCTCTGCCTACAAGACCATCGGCGTGCAGGAACTGATGGACTTCTTCGTTAAGAACGCTCCGTCACCACGTCCCGTAGAAGCCGTGGAACGCAAAGTAGATCCAATGGAAGAAAGCTTTACCGGTTTCTGCTTTAAGATACACGCGAACATGGACCCGAACCACCGCAGCTGTATTGCTTTCTTTAAGATATGCTCTGGACGCTTTGAGCGCAACGTGTATTATAAGCACGTGCGCGAGAACAGACAAATGCGCTTCTCTGCCCCGACTTGTTTCATGGCACAGAAGAAAGAGACCGTGGACGAAGCCTTTGCCGGCGATATCGTCGGATTGCCGGATACCGGTAACTTCAAGATCGGAGACACCCTTACCTCAGGAGAAGAACTGCACTTCAAAGGACTGCCTTCCTTCTCACCGGAGATGTTCAAATACATTGAGAACGCAGACCCGATGAAGCAAAAACAGTTAGACAAGGGTGTGCACCAACTCATGGACGAGGGAGTAGCACAGCTGTTCGTCAGCCAACTCAACGGCCGCAAGATCATCGGCACCGTCGGACAACTGCAGTTCGAAGTGATACAATACCGCCTTGAGCATGAGTATAACGCCAAGTGCCGCTGGGAGAATATGGCGATGTTCAAAGCCTGCTGGATAGAGTCCGACGACGAGGAAGAACTGCGCACCTTCAAGTCCCGCAAAGCACAATACATGGCAACCGACAAAGACGGACGGGATGTCTTTATGGCGGACAGCGCGTACATCCTCAATATGGCGCAAAACGACTACAAAAACATTAAGTTCCACTTTACTTCGGAATTCTAAATCATAATCATAAATTTAACGCGTATGAAAAACAGATCCCTTCAAATCCGCCTCATCGTGATGAACTTCTTAGAGTTCGCCGTTTGGGGTGCGTACTTGACATCTATGGGCCGCTATTTGGGCGCTCACGGTTTTGGCAGCCAAATCGGCTGGTTCTACTCTATTCAAGGTATCGTCAGTCTCTTCATGCCCGCATTGATGGGTATCGTAGCAGACCGTTGGTTACCCGCTCAGAAAGCGCTAAGCCTGTGCCACGGCTTAGCCGGTATCTTTATGTGCGGCGCAGGAATCTACGCCTTCTCAATGGGAGCCGATGTGGCCTTTGCTCCGCTGTTCTCCCTCTACACCATTTCCGTAGCATTCTTTATGCCTACTATTGCGCTCACTAACTCAGTAGCGTTCAACGCTTTGGTCAAAGCCGGAATGGATACCGTTAAGGACTTCCCGCCTATCCGCGTATTCGGAACCGTTGGTTTCATCGCCACCATGTGGGTCGTAGATCTGGTAGGCGCAATGGACACCCCCGCCCAATTCGTTATCAGTGGCGGACTGAGCTTGGTATTGGCAGTTTACTCGCTTACTCTTCCTGCATGCGAAATCAAGAAAGTGGAAGGCAAAGTGGACTTGGTAGAAGCACTCGGACTGAAAGCTTTTGCACTCTTCAAACAGAAAAAGATGGCGCTCTTCTTCATCTTTTGTATGTTCCTCGGCGTAAGCCTGCAGATTACCAACGGCTTTGCCAATCCATTCCTTGCAAGCTTTGGTGCCAATCCTGAATTTGCAAACACCTTTGCCGTGCAGCACTCCGGCATTTTGATTTCCATCTCTCAAATATGCGAGGCAGTGTGCATCCTCCTTATTCCGTTCTTCCTCAAACGGTTCGGTATCAAGAACGTCATGCTGCTCGCCATGTTCGCTTGGGTACTTCGTTTCGCCTTCTTCGGAGCCGGTAATCCGGGCATGCCGGGCGTATTACTCTTCGTACTCAGCTGTATCGTTTACGGCTTTGCATTTGATTTCTTCAATATCTCCGGAGCCCTTTATGTGGACCAAGAGACAGATCCTTCAATCCGCTCGTCGGCACAAGGTCTGTTTATGGTAATGACCAACGGCGTCGGCGCTACGGTAGGTACACTTGCTGCACAAGCCGTTGTAAACAAATTCGTTTACAACTTGCCTGAAACAGCTACCTTTGCTGAGATCTGGGACGGTTGGAAAATGTCCTGGTACACCTTTGCCGCTTACGCACTTATCGTGGCTGTCGCATTCTGGATCTTCTTCCCAAAGACTCCGGTAAACAAGGACATCGAAGTAAAGCACTAACCAAAGGTTAGAAGTTAGAAGCTAAATGTTTCGTAAAGAGTTAGCATATTACTTCTCGACGCCGATAGCGTATATTGTTATTGGGCTATACCTATTGGCAGTAAGTTTGTTCCTATGGGTTATCCCGGGTCAGTGGAATATTATTGATTCGGGATATGCCCAAACGGACGGACTCTTTCAACTCAGCCCGTGGCTGCTGATGCTACTCTGCCCTGCCCTGACGATGCGGCTGTTCGCCGAAGAACGGCAAAGCGGCACATGGGACATGCTCATCGTGCAACCTGTTTCTATGGTGCGCATCGTAGCCGGTAAATTCCTTGCCGCATGGACCCTGATGCTAATAGCACTTCTACCTAATATCGTCCACTACTTTATCGTTTATACGATCGCAGAACCGATGGGCAATATCGACGGAGGACAATTTGCCGGTTCGTTTATCGGACTGATAATGATGAGTGGCACCTTCCTCGCTATTGGCATGTTAGCAGGCTCATTCACTAAAAGCCAAATCGTTGCGTACATCTTAGGTGCGCTATGCTGCTTTGTACTCTATTGGGTACTGCTCCAAAATCACTATTCCGCGGTCTCACGCGGCGTAATAGATCTCGCGGACTTACTCGTTTTCGTTGGCGCAGGTTTTATATGCTTAGCGCTAACAGTTGTCATTCTTAATAAGATTTCCCGCATATGACGCGCATAGGCGTATTGTCAGACACACACGGCTACTTAGACCCGCGAGTTAAAGAACATTTCCGCGACGTGGACGAGATTTGGCACGCAGGCGATATTGGTAGTTACGAAGTGCTACAAACCTTGCGCGAATTTAAACCCACCCGTGCAGTCTTTGGTAATATGGACGGAGGCGACGTGCGTTACAGCCTAAGCGAATTCTACCGCTTCCGTGTGGAGGATATCAATGTACTAATGACACATATCGGAGGTTACCCGGGACATTATAACCCGTGGCTAATCCCAATGTTCCAAAAAGCAAAAACCCATTCAGAAGACCCCAATCAAAGAATCGACTTATTCGTTTGCGGACATAGTCACATCCTTAAAGTCATGTACGACCACACATGGAAAATGCTCACCATGAACCCGGGAGCAGCAGGACTGCAAGGTTGGCAAACCGTGCAAACTTTACTGCGTTTTGCTATCTATAAGGACCAAATTAAGGACTTAGAAGTTGTCGAATTGGGACAAAAACGATAAAAAATGCATTTTTTTACCAAAACATGTTGTAGAACATATAAAAAAATTTGGTGGGGTGACAAAAAAGCAGTACTTTTGCACCCGAAAAGAGAAATCAAGACAACACAATCTTTTTTGTACCTTAAAATTTAACAGACTAATACCATGGAAAAAAGGACGCTGCGAAGCGTCCTTTTTCAGTTCTTATGCATTATTCGGGTCACTCAAGAGAGTTATGTCTTACTCCACTTTTCTACCCATTACATCGAAAAGGTGTTCACCCACTTGGATGTACAACTGACCATTGCGATAAATCTTGTGGCGCGTAGTTGTATCATCCTCCGGCGTAACATAATCTATCGCAGACCGGTTACCGAGATTCACACCCACCAAAACCACATCATGGTCCGAGAAGTTGTCATAATTCGTCAAGTGGTACACATAAGCACCCGTAATTTGATTAGCCATTGTACTATTCGCCATAGCGTGGTCAATAAGTTGACGCTGTCCTATATGGGTATAGGAATATGCCTTGGAATCGTATTTGAGCAACTGTTCTTCGTAACCGCCGTCAACGATGTCGCGAATGGTAGTCTCTGGGTCCCTTATGTCAGCATTAAGGTCACCAACAATCAGAATATCCGGGTCGCCGTAGTTCGTCTTGAGCGCTTTAACTAATGTAGTCGCCTGCTCCTGACGTTTGTTGCCGTTCGGATCGCTGGTCTTTGCTTGGAAGTGATTGAGCGAAAGGACGAATTTTTCTTTGGTAGATTTCTCCGTGAAGGATATAACCTGCATTCTCAGTTTGAAAGTGGGATCAGTCGGGTTGGTACTGTAGCGGCTGCCTTCTGAAAATTTATCGAAACGGTAAATATATCCACACTTGATACTTCCATAACCGCCCGGAGCCGGATTGTTATAGCGTGAGCCATCAAGCACATAGTCATAAACGTTTTGACCCACTTTTTTGTTCATCGCATCGACGATATAACTCAATATATCATCGTCCTGTTGCACTTCACACAAGGCCACGATATCAGCCTGCAAACCGGTAAAGACTGTAGCCATTTCGTCGGTCTTAGTATCAAAAGCTCCTTGCGTTTGACAGGAGGCATTGTTTGCTTCAAAATCAGTTAGATAGTTATACACGTTCGATGCCACTACGCGAAGACGGGTGTTAGAGGGAATACTGGGATACGCCAATTCGGCAGATGTCTCTGCATAGAGTTGTAAACTAAAAGCAATAAGGGATAGTAAAAAGATAGATTTTTTCATGATACAACGTTTTTTAGCAAAAAATGCGTATGAGAACAACTCTCAAACGCATTTTCTATCGTTTAGTGATCCATGCAGGATTCAAACCTGCAACCCCCACATCCGTAGTGTGGTACTCTATTCAGTTGAGCTAATGGACCAAAGCGGGTGCAAAAGTACTGCTTTTTTTTGAACTGACCAAATTTTTCTATAAAAAAAGTGCAAAAATATTCACTTTTGCACTTTTTTCATCTATTTCGCACCCTAATTCGGTGTTTTAAGCATCACTCTTCTTCGATGAGCGAATCTTTCAAGTCCTGATAGAAATGTGCCTGTGTCGTTCTCATATATGGCAATAACCAAAGAAAACCAATTCCTGCTGTCAACACAGAAAGGATTATCCAGCCAAGGAATGAGAATTGAAGTACAAACAGGTTCCATTTATAACCTTTCATCAGTTGACGGCTGAGTTTCAGCGCCTCACGGGCACCCAACTCCGGATAGTCACGCATCAGGAAAGGAACCATCTGATAAGCATAGGACAAGATAATACCTCCGATACCCAATGTAACGATCGATACAGGAATAAGGATTACCATCTCCAAAAGGATTGCTTTTACGTAACGCACCCAATCCATAGAGAAGAAACTGAACATCGCTGCAATCGGAGTTTTCTCTCCAAGTGAGCCTCGAGCCATACCCATAAAGGCATTATACATAGCGAACTCCAGCGGAGAAAGAACCAATATCGAAATCAATGTTGTCAAACTATCCGTTGAAGGACTTAACCAAATAGCGACTGCATCATTCAGTCCTAAAAACGGAAAAATAAGTGAAGGAGCAGCGGACAGGCAAGCGAGAGCCAGGATAACCAGACTCATCAGCACGCCTTCACTCCAGCGGCCTTCCAAGGTCTCACGTGCCATGGCACGATATTCGGAATATCGTCTCATCTTAGTCTTTGAATTTAGCACAGATGAACTCACGGTTCAAGCGTGCAATATTAGCCAAGCTTACAGACTTCGGGCACTCGGCAGCACAAGCACCGGTGTTGGTGCAGTTACCAAATCCCAGTTCGTCCATCTTAGCTAACATGTTTTTCGCACGTTGAGCAGCTTCCACTTTACCTTGTGGCAAGAGAGCGAGTTGACTCACTTTAGCAGCCACGAAGAGCATAGCGGAACCATTCTTACAAGCCGCAGCACAAGCACCACAACCAATACATGATGCAGCATCCATAGCCTCGTCTGCTACAGGCTTCGGTATAGCGATTGCGTTGGCATCCGGTACGCCACCGGTATTAACGCTTACGAAACCGCCGGCTTGCATAATCTTATCGTAAGCCTGACGGTCAACCATCAAGTCTTTGATTACAGGGAAAGCACGGCTACGCCACGGCTCAACGGTAATCGTTTCACCATCTTTGAACTTACGCATGTGGAGCTGACAAGTTGTAATAGCGCTATCTGGTCCGTGTGGATGACCATTCACGTACATGGAGCACATACCGCATATACCTTCACGGCAATCGTGGTCGAAAGCTATCGGGTCTTTATGCTCAGCAATAAGTTGTTCGTTGAGGATATCAATCATTTCAAGGAACGATGCCCCTTGGAAAATGTGATTGAGTTCATAGGTCTCAAAATGACCTTGCGCTTTAGGGCCGGCTTGACGCCAAACGCGCACCTTAATATTAATATAGCTATCCATAATACTTAAACTTTCTGTTTTAAGCAGATGAATTCAGAACTGGATTCTGATTTCACTTATGCTTTGTAGTTACGAGTTTTACGTTCCGTGAATTCATAATCGAGTGGCTCCTTGATGAGTTCAGGTTCGCTATCTTCGCCGGTGTATTTCCAGCAAGCAACGTAACTGAACTTATCATCCTGACGAAGTGCTTCACCTTCTTCGGTCTGATACTCCTCGCGGAAGTGACCACCGCAAGACTCTTCGCGGTTAAGTGCATCCACAGCCATTAGACGACCAATCTCGATGAAGTCTGCCAGACGGAGAGCTTTCTCCAATTCGTTATTGAGCGCACCAGCTTCGCCCGGGATATAGACATTGGTCCAGAACTCTTTCTTGATAGCGTCAATCTTAGCGATAGCGGTTTTGAGTCCTTCGGCTGTACGTCCCATACCAACGAAGTCCCACATGATAAGACCCAACTCTTTGTGGATGCTATCCACAGAGCGTTTACCTTGAATCTTCATCAAGCGGTCAATCTTCTCTTGAATTTTCTTCTCTGCTTCAGCGAACTCAGGCAGATCGGTGGACATACGTGGTACGCCGATTTGGTCGCTGAGGTAGTTTTGAATGGTATAAGGAAGTACAAAGTAACCATCAGCCAGACCTTGCATCAAAGCAGATGCGCCGAGACGGTTAGCTCCGTGGTCAGAGAAGTTAGCCTCACCGATACAGAACAGCCCCTTAACGCTGGTTTGCAGCTCATAGTCAACCCAGATACCGCCCATTGTGTAGTGGATAGCAGGGAAGATCATCATCGGGTTCTCGTACGGGTTCTCATCCACAATCTTTTCGTACATTTGGAAGAGGTTACCATATTTCTGAGCCACAACATCTTTACCAAGGCGTTGAATAGCATCGCTGAAGTCAAGGAACACAGCCAGACCTGTGTTGTTTACGCCATAGCCTTTGTCGCAACGCTCTTTAGCAGCGCGAGAAGCGACGTCACGCGGAACGAGGTTACCGAAAGCCGGATAGCGACGCTCCAGATAGTAATCACGATCTTCTTCAGGGATATCACATCCTTTGATTTCGCCGGCTTGCAGTTTCTTTGCATCTTCCAGTTTCTTCGGCACCCAGATACGTCCGTCGTTACGGAGTGACTCGGACATGAGTGTCAATTTGGACTGGAAGTCACCATGCTTAGGAATACAAGTCGGGTGAATCTGTGCGTAGCATGGGTTAGCGAAGTATGCGCCGTGACGGTACATCTGCATAGCAGCAGAACCGTTAGAAGCCATAGCGTTAGTTGACAGGAAGAAGGTATTTCCATAACCACCCGAACCTACAACGACTGCGTGAGCGAAGAAGCGCTCAATGCGACCTGTAACAAGGTTACGAGCGATGATACCACGCGCACGCGGTTCGCCATTCTCATCCTTAATAAGCACTATATCCAACATCTCATAGCGGGTGTACATCTTCACTTTGCCTTTACCAATCTGGCGGCTGAGTGCAGAGTATGCGCCGAGCAGCAGTTGTTGTCCTGTTTGTCCTTTTGCATAGAAAGTACGGCTAACTTGCGCACCACCGAAAGAACGGTTGTCGAGCAATCCACCATATTCGCGAGCGAAAGGAACACCTTGTGCAACGCATTGGTCGATGATGTTATTACTTACTTCCGCCAAGCGGTAAACATTGGCTTCGCGAGCGCGATAGTCGCCACCTTTGATTGTATCGTAGTAGAGACGATAAACAGAGTCGCCATCGTTTTGATAGTTCTTAGCGGCATTGATACCACCTTGTGCAGCGATAGAGTGCGCACGACGCGGACTATCTTGAATGCAGAAGTTGAGCACGTTAAATCCGAGTTCAGCCAAAGTAGCGGCAGCGGAAGCACCAGCCAAACCGGTACCAACAACAATGATGTCGAGACGACGTTTGTTAGCAGGGTTAACGAGTTTCTGGTGATCCTTGTAGTTCGTCCATTTCTCAGCGAGCGGGCCAGCAGGAATCTTAGCCATCTCGGGAGTAATCACTTTCGTAGCTTTTCCTGAAGGAGTAGCCATTGTTTCAGCGGCAGCCTTTGCAGCTTTCGCAGCTTTTTTAGCGGTTTCAGAAGCAGCAGCGACAGCCTCTTTTACTTCAGCGCGGTCTGCTACTTTCTCTGCACGAGCTTTGATTTCCTCTGCAGCCTCAACAGCTTTAGCGGCTACATTTTTCGCAGCCTGCTTAGCAGCTTCCAATAATTCTTCTTTCTTAGCCATATTATGTAACGATTTAGTCAGTTAAACAATTACGCGGCGCACATCATGCCGATGTTAACACCAAGGAAGTAAAGAATCACTATCATGAACAAACCAACGGTTAAAGCAGCAAATACGGTACCGATGATTTTGATTCGCTTGAGCCAAATGAGGTTGCTCCATCCGATAGTTTGCAAAGCAGACCAGATACCATGATTGAGGTGGAACCAAAGGGCAACAAGCCAAATGATATAGAGTAAGCAATAAACGATACCACTCCAGCCGTCGGTAAAGAGGGCTTTTACAATTGCCGAACCGTCTTGCGGATCAAACATCGAAGCATGAATTCCGGTCAATTCAGCGAACTGCATTTTGAACCAGAAGTTGTAGAGATGGAGAATGATGAATCCGATTACGATGCATCCGAGAGCGAGCATGTTTTTCGACTCCCAATCAACTCCTTCTTGACGTGCTTCCACCGCATAGCGGTCGTTTCCACGTGCTGCGCGGTTCTGAATGGTAAGGATAAGCGCAAAGACGATGTGCACCACAAAGCCTAATGCTAAAATAGCAGAAGCTACTACGGCGTACCAGTTAGCGCCCAACATAGCGCAAATCCAGTTGTACGCGGTTGTTCCAAAGATATCGTCAATGACGAGGCACAGGTTCATCGAGCCGTGGAACAGCAAGAAAAGAACCATAAACAGACCAGAAATACTCATTATGAGTTTTCGGCCGATAGATGATTTAATTAACCACATATTGTATTAGTTTTAATTATATTAATCGTATTGAACAGTTTCCGAAGAATTATTCAGTATCTTTGATTTACGCGGCAAAATTACTACTATTTTTGCATATACGCAAATAAATATAAAAAAAAGTGCAACTTTTTTTGAAAGCTGCACTTTTTAATCGGTCTAACCGACTCTACATGATTAGAAGTAGTAGTTCAAGGAGAGTTGGAGACCAAGGTTGCGGATGCCATAGAGGCAAGCCCATGAACCCGGAGAAACCAGGCTGTTGTATTGTTCTACTTGACCAGTCTTAGCTGAGAAGCCTTCGTAGGTTGTGTAGGTTTGGCATTGTTTCATGAACATAATCGGAGTGAAGGTAGCCACTGCACCGAGAGAGAGGTTCTGAACGAAGAACCACTCAATACCCAGGTCAGCTTGGATACCGATACCGTGTGTGAAACCAGCGTTTTTGCGCTCCAATGGACGACCCCAAGCGATACCCATTCCACCAGGGAAGTCGTTATACTTCGTACCCACAGGATCCTCACCGATAACGGTTGTCGGAGTTTGGTTAGCAGCGGTAATTTCGTTACCATAAGAGAAGTTCATTTTACCACCTGCGAAAGCATAGAGCAAGTTTACACCAGCAACGAATTTGAGGTTACGCGGACCAGCTGTGAACTCAGCACCAACAGCGAAGTTAGATGAGTTGAGGTCAGCTTTGATATGATCGACCACTTTGTTCTCAGAGTTAGGATCCAGAGCAAAAGCAAGGTCATCGCGTACATACTCTGAATAGTCAAGGTGGCTACCGTTGAAACCGATAGAAGCGCGGATGTTCCAGTGCTCGGTCATACGATATTTAATACGGATTGAAGCAACCGGGTCTTGCGACAAGATATACATGCTTGCAGGAGTCGTAAACAAACCATCAGTAGCGTCAAATAAGAACGGACCAAGATGTGAGTTTGCATTAGGCTGAGTTTGCATTTGAGTGGCCAACGAAACAACGTTGAAGGTGAGACCGACACCAACGGAACCCACTTCAGGAACTTTGTTAGTCCACTCTTTTTCAGCCATAAGTACACTAGTAGAAAGTACCAATGCACTTAAAACTATCATTAAACGTTTCATACTAATTAATTCTAATTAAGTTGCTTAAATAATTAATTGTCCAACACTTACCCTCTAATTACTTCACAGTGAGATCTGCGCGAGAGGTTCCTTCAACAGGTACCAGAATGAGATCAAGAACGGTGGTCTGACCAGCAGGTGCTGCTGCATTTTGAACAGCCTCAAACCAAGCGTCGGTCGTGATGAATACATCTTCACCCTTACTGTTTTTGTAATAAGCAGCTGTAGCATTCTCTTTAAAGAGCTTAAGTTGTACTTTTACATCATCGATTTGTTTGCCGATTGCAACTGGCAGGTCGATGGTATAGTAACCTTCTCTGTTGGTGGTAGCATTGTACTCTATATAAGTGATGTTACCTTTACCGTCATCTGTACCATAGAGAACAGAAATCTGTTGGTCAGACATAGGTTGCAAATCATTAGGTACGAGGAATCCGCCGTCCTCTTTGAAAGTTTGAATTTGCACGAAACCGCAAATGGTAGCTTTACCATTCAAGTTTTCAGGCTGGAGAGCCGTAGGTTCTTTTTCGCAAGAAGCGAAGATTGCTGCGATTGCAAGAGCGGCAGCCATGATGAAAGTTTTTTTCATTGTTTTGTAGTTTAAATCATTAATAAATGTTATTATTAACTACTGAAACCGGCAGGCAAGCCCACCGGTATCATTAGTTTTATTCTTGATTAAGTGTTACACGTTTGAAGTCGATGATACGGACGTTTTGTTTTTTGAGTACGTCTTTAACCAGCTCTTTCGCGTCTGAGAGAATATATTGTTGCTCAACGAGCGTGGATTCTTTGAGGAACTTCTGCAGACGACCTTGAGCAATCATCTCGACTTTCTTCATGTTCATGTTAGCCTCAGCTTCAGCAGGCACATTAGCGCGGATGTCACGAGCGAGTTGTGCTTGTTCTTCTGTCAGCCATCCCTTTGCCGTGTTGGAAGCGATATGGTCGTCGCTGTCAGCATGTGCAGGGTTGATACCGGCTTTGCGCAGCGCGTTCTCAACAGCCTTGTTGATTTCGTCCTGTTTGGTTTTGTCAATAGCCACAGCGAGCTCGCGGTCTTTAACCTCTTGGGCTACATGATCAGCGTCGAGCGCTACGGGAGCCATGGAAGCCACTTGCATGTTCATGCCGTGTACGGTTTCTTGGTCAGCGTTAGCGTCATCGGCAGCGACCAACGAAGAGAGTTTATTTCCAAGGTGGTTGTAAGCATCTACTTTCGGAGCTACGAGGAAAGCGTAATCGCTCAATTCCATCTTCTCACCGGTTACACCACTACGCTCTGTAACAATTTCCTCTGCGGTAAAGTTACCGATCTTGAGAGCCTTAAGAGCAGCGAGGTCTGCAGGACGGTTGTCGATAGCAGCATCAAGCAACAGTTTAACCATAGCAACAAAGTCTTCGTTCTTAGCCACGAAGTCGGTTTCGCATTTAACAGCTACGATAGCACCAAAGCCATCAACAGCTTTTGCGAGCACACAACCTTCAGAAGCCTCACGGTCACTACGTTTTGCAGCAATTGCTTGTCCACGTTTACGGAGTAAGTCTTTAGCCACTTCGAAGTCGCCATTTGCTTCTTCGAGCGCTTTTTTAACATCCATCATACCTGCGCCGGTCATATCGCGCAGTTTCTTAATATCAGCAAGTGTTACAGCCATAATTATGCCTCCTCTTTTGTCTCCTCTGCAGGAGCTTCTTCTTTTACTTCAGCAACTTTCTCAGCCTCTGCTTTTGGAGCGGCTTTACGAACGCGAGTGCGGCGCTCTTTAGTAGCAGGAGCAGCTTCGCCTTCTTTAGCCTCTACGTTCTGTTTTTGAGCAGCAGCTTCTTCATCTGCCTTCTCTACTTTGCGCTCTTCAAGACCTTCCTTGATAGCTTCGCACACAGCGGCAAGGATTACGTCGATAGACTTGGTAGCATCGTCGTTAGCAGGGATAACGAAGTCTATGTTGTTCGGATTGGAGTTGGTATCAACAATACCAAATACCGGAATACCCAGGCGGTTAGCTTCTGCCACTGCGATATGCTCTTTCATTACGTCTACAACGAAGATAGCGCTCGGCAGACGTGTGAGGTCAGCGATAGAACCGAGGTTCTTCTCGAGTTTCTCACGTTGGCGGGTAATTTGCAGTTTCTCACGTTTGGAGATGTTGTCAAATGTACCGTCAGCCATCATTTTATCGATGTTCGACATTTTCTTCACAGCCTTACGGATGGTAGGGAAGTTGGTGAGCATACCACCAGCCCAACGCTCTGTGATATAAGGCATTGCGACCTCTTGAGCCTTTGTAGCAACAACTTCTTGAGCTTGTTTCTTTGTTCCTACGAACAAAATTTTACGGCCGGATTTAGCAATGTTTTTAAGTGCCTCAGCAGCCTCGTCGATTTTGAGGGCTGTTTTGTTGAGGTCGATGATGTGGATACCGTTACGCTCCATGAAGATGTACGGAGCCATTGCGGGATTCCATTTGCGTTTGAGGTGGCCGAAGTGGCAGCCAGCCTCGAGTAATTGTTCAAAAGATGTTCTCATTTTGTTTTGTTTAGTTTGAATTATTCTTTCAATAATTATTCCGTGCCCTTATGCCGCAGAGAGTCGCGGCACAAGAGATTCAGTATCATAACGATTAACGTTTACTGAATTGGAAGTGTTTACGTGCTTTGGGTTGACCTGGTTTTTTACGCTCTACCTCACGTGCGTCGCGAGTCATGAAGCCTTCAGCTTTGAGAGCTGCTTTGTCTTCCGGATTGATTTTTACGAGAGCGCGGGCGATAGCGAGACGGAGCGCCTCAGCTTGTCCTTTGAAACCGCCACCATCAAGGTTAACCTTGATATCATATTTTTCTTCAACACCGAGTTTAGCAAGCGGTTGCTTAACGATGTATTGAAGAATCGGGCTTGCGAAATATACGTCGAGCGGACGATCGTTGATAACGATTTGACCAGCACCTTCTTTAACGTAAACGCGTGCAACAGCAGCTTTACGACGACCTAATGCATTAATAGTTTCCATACTTCTTCAATTATTTAAGGGTGTTGATGTCAATAGTTTTCGGTTTTTGTGCTTGCATGTTATGCTCCGGACCTTCGAAGATATGAAGATTGGTGATGAGCTGACTTCCAAGACGATTTTTAGGCAGCATGCCTTTAACGACTTTGCGGATGAGGCGGTCTGCGCCCTTCTCTTCCAACATAGCTTTCGGCGTGGTAAAGCGTTGTCCACCAGGATAGCCGGTGTAGCGAACATACTCACGTCCTTCCCATTTGTTACCTGTAAGCTGAACCTTTTCAGCGTTTACGATGATTACGTTGTCACCACAATCCACGTTCGGAGTGAAATTGGGTTTGTACTTGCCGCGGAGGAGCTTTGCTACCTTCGTGCACATACGGCCTAAGATTTGGCCATCAGCATCAATAACGACCCAGTCTTTCGTAACGGTCGCTTTGTTAGCTGATACAGTTTTGTAAGATAAAGTATCCATTAAAATTAGTTTGTTTTAGGCCAAGCCGACAGACATCATTTACGACTTAAAGTCCACTGCCCAGCTTGACGGTTAAATATAAGTTAATTCGTGCTCTTTTTTAAAAGAGCGCGCAAAGGTACTGCTTTTTTTTGGATTGTGCAAATTTTTTCGAATAAAAAAGCAATTTTTAAGACTTTTTCAGTCTTTTTCCACAGAATAAGGTACTTCCACCGCTAATTTCGGCTCCTGCCATAAGTCCGTCGGAAGGCCATACAGATTGCGTCTCACGACGTCTTCAAACGGCGGCAGTTCACGTTCAGGTTGATCAGGTACATTTTCTGTCTCAAGCGTTTGCATGATTTCGTCAAGTTCTTGCTTGCAACGTTTCTCAATTTTCGGGTAAATTTTGTCAAAACGCGACGGATGGTCCGTGTACCAAACAAGGGAGGAATCAAACTGCGCTTGGGTGATGCCATGTTTCTCCAATACTACTTCGTAGTACTTAGCGAGAGCTTCATCGTGCCCCAACGTTAAATTATACTGACGTAAGATAGCATCCGCACGATGCAGATCGTAGAGGACATCCTGCATCTGCCGAGAGGACAAAATACCCTTCGGACGACAGCCTACAAAGGCCATCAACACTACGAATAGTATGAGCCACGATTTTTTCACGATTATTTGTCTGTCTCGGTTGCAGATGGTTCGATTTTCTTCAGACTATCGTCCAAATCTTTTCTAAAGAAAAGGAGTATGGCTATTACGGCGACCGTAATACACGAATCGGCAAGATTAAAGACAGGTCTAAAGAAGATGCACTCACCAGCTGAATTAGTAATCAATGGGAAGTAGAGCATATCTACGACTTTACCGTAAAACCAACCCGCATAACCGAATAGTTTTCCGTAAAAAACGCAATCGATGATATTGCCCATTGCTCCTGCCGTAACTAACGAAACCATAGTAAGATACGACGTCCGAGTTTTGTTCACATGAATAAGGCGCCACATGTACCAGAAAAGCACACCAACAGCCACAATTCGGAAGGAAGTAAGCACGAACTTAGAGAACCACTCAATGCCGAAAGCCATGCCGTTGTTTTCGACGAAACAGAGCCAGAACCAAGAGGTAACCTGCACAGACTCCCCAAGCTCGAAATGCGTTGCTACATAGAGTTTTAGCCATTGATCCAAGACCAACGCTACGACAATAATTGCCGGCACTAAGATGCTTTGCTTAACTTCCTTTGAACTATTCCTTTTCATTAATTATTATTCATTAGCTCTTGCCGGATTTTGTCAACGCAATCCAGTTTTTCCCATGTGAACAGTTCCACTTCGCGAGTGAGTGTATTGCCATTCTCATCGTGGAAGGTTTTTGTCACCACTTCGTTTGTACGTCCCACATGTCCGTAACGGGCTGTCTCTTCGTAAATTGGTTCCTTGAGTTTGAGTGCTTTAGTTATTCCGGCAGGCGTCAAATCGAAGTGTTTGCGGATATAGTCTGTCAGCGTATCTTGCGCCACTCTTAGGCCACTTCCGGTTACACAAACCGACACGGGTTCAGCTACGCCGATAGCGTAACTGAGTTGCACGAGTAATTCGCGCGCCACTCCTGCCGCAACCATATTTTTGGCGATATAGCGAGCCATATACGCAGCCGATCGATCCACTTTCGACGGATCCTTGCCTGAGAACGCTCCACCACCGTGAGCGCCGCGACCGCCGTAGGTATCAACGATGATTTTACGTCCTGTCAGCCCTGTGTCGCCATGAGGACCACCGATAACGAACTGTCCTGTAGGATTGACTAAAAGGCGATACTCGCCTTGCAGCAGTTTGCCGTACCGTTTATCGCGTTTGGCAACTTGCGGAAGAAGAATAGTCCGTATATCTTCCGTAATCTGTGCTTGCGTCACATCGGGATCATGCTGTGTAGAAACGACAATGGTGTCGATACGGAGCGGTTCTCCGTTGTCGGAATACTCTATCGTCACTTGACTCTTCGCATCCGGACGAAGATAACGCATTTTCTTACCTTCCTTGCGTATACGCGCAAGCGTATATACTAAGGTATGCGCAAGGTCAAGTGTGAGCGGCATGAAGTTATCCGTTTCGTTGGTGGCATAACCGAACATGATTCCTTGATCTCCGGCACCTTGCTCTTCCTCCTTGCGAACAACACCACGGGCGATATCGGCACTCTGCTCGTGCAAAGCAGTTAAGATACCGCAACTATCCGCCTCAAACTTGTACTCGGACTTGGTATAGCCGATTTTACGAATCGTCTCACGTGCCACTTGTTGCACATCCACATAAGCCGAAGCGGTTACCTCGCCGGCAATCACGACTTGTCCGGTGGTAACTAATGTTTCGCACGCCACATGCGCATTTTCGTCCTGCGCCAGAAAATTGTCTAAAACTGCGTCGCTAATCTGATCTGCGACCTTGTCAGGGTGTCCTTCCGACACCGATTCAGAAGTAAATAAATAAGCCATAACTTAATGTTAATTAAACAGTTAGGCCGCTTTTTAGCCTTTATTTTTACGTGGTTGCAAGCAGTCCAAATCAATCCACGGTCATTCACTTTTTTCAAAAGCGGCTGCAAAAGTACTGCTTTTTTTTGAACCATGCAAATAAATAGTATAAATTTTTCATTTTTGTTGCAGATTGAATATATTTGAGTTATACTATGATTCCGATGGAATCAGGCTTCTAACATACTAAGGTTATAGTAATATCATGGTAATGTCATAGTAATCTCATACTAATCACATACTAATCACATACTAAATTCATAGTAATATCACTATAGTGATATAG
>JAEDLW010000029.1:0-20040 GCA_016295035.1 Paludibacteraceae bacterium | reverse complement strand
ATGCAAATAAAATTTGTATATGTCGGCAAAAAGCAGTATCTTTGCAGCCGAATTTAGTTGAAGCGTATTCATTATGCCCGAAGGATTGAAGAAAGCCTTAAAGATTGCCTGTTGGATAGTAGGTGTGCCGGTGGGATTGTTAGTGCTGGTTATGGCACTATCGCCGGTAGTTAAAGTGGTTATCAATCACTATGGTCCCAATATTGTGGGACGGGAGATGAGCGTGAAGCATGTGTTTATCGACCCGTTCTTTGGAACGGTTCGGCTGACGGATTTTCATTGCAAGGAAGCAAACGGCATAACCGATTTCGTTGCTTTTGACAAACTCTATGTGCGCATGCACTGGTCTAAACTCGCAACAAAAGAAGTGGATATACGCAATATCCATCTCACGAACTTTTCCGGCGAGATACTAAATGGTCGGGAAGTGTTTAATTTTTCGGATATTATCACCCGTTTCTCTTCTAATGATACCGTGCCGCGCGATACGACTCCGTCAGAGTGGACCGTTTCGCTCAATGACATTCGTCTCGTCAACGGTGCACTCCTTTATCATGACGTTATACGCGATAACCGCTGGGTTATAGATCATATCAACCTTACTATTCCAGGCTTGTCTTTTGGTGCCCAACAATCTCGTGCCGGACTCCAATTTGATTTGCCAACCGGCGGAAGCGTGAATATCAAAGCGGGTTATGTTATGGCTACTCGCCGCTATACGGTTACGCTTGGTTTGGAGGATGTGAACTCGAATGTGGCGTTACCGTTGGTGCAAGATTATCTGCGGATCAGCGGTTTGGGCGCACTTATCAACGGCGAATTGTTTATCAACGGTAGTTTGGATAATGTGCGCGATATTATTGCTTCGGGTGCGCTGTCTTTAAACGGCTTGCAGATAACCGACGAAGACGATGAATCGATTGCCGGACTGGACGAGATACGACTTGTTATACGTCGCGGCGATATTGCGCAGAATAGGTACTTGTTGGATACACTGACTATAAGCGGTATGACTGGATATTTCGAACGCAATGAGAAATATAATACTTTCTCCCGTCTTCGCAAAGAACCGGACGAATTAGAACCGGATACGATAATGGAAATTGAGACGGATGCTGCAAAGACACCACCTTTGACTTGGGAGGCACGCTATCTGCGTATTTCCGGACAAGATGTCAGTTTTGAGGATTATACGATGCGTAAGAACGTAGAGTATACCATTAAAGACTTCACTCTTTCCGGCAAAGATGTGACAGCTCAAGGACATAACAGTTTGCGTTTGGTGGCACATGCAGGCGAGCAAGCGACGCTTACTGCGAGTTTTACCGGTGGCACAGATATTAAACACGGGCAACATACGCTTAACATACACTTGACTGGAGTCGATATTCAAGACTTCTCGCAGTATTCGGAATATTATTTCGGCTATCCGCTGAACAATGGTGTTTTAGCCATTCAGAGCACGGCTACGATCAATAATGGCTACTTGAATGGTAATAACAAGATAATGATAGACCATCCAGAAGTGGGCAAAAAGATGAAACTTCGCAAGCCAAAGATCAAGAATGTGCCTCTTAAGTTGGGTGCTGAAATGCTGACTTCCGCTCAAAATATGATGGTGCTGGAAGTGCCTGTTTCTGGCGATATCAACTCGCCTAAGTTCCGTTTTGGCAAGGTGGTTGGCCGAGCCATGGCCAAAGTGTTCTTTGGTCCGCTGATGGGTATTCGTGATAATCGGGATGCCATGTCTCAAGACGAAGCAGCAGAGATAACGAAATTAGTGGGTGAAGATGAGTAATTCGGCTCTATATCGCGTTGGTGCGTGGTTGAAACACCAGTTTTGTTCGTGGAACACAGATGGAGAGGGAATTCATTCGCCTTATCTGTTTCACTTGGTGCGAATGATTATCGCGGATGATAATCGCTACTACTGTTGGGATGCTATTGAAGAGAGGCGGCAAGCCATGTTGCGTGCTCCTAAACGCATTGAAGTAACCGATTATGGCAGTAAAGGTCAAGGCGCGACTTATTCGTGCTTGGTGAGCGATGTGGCAAAAACCAGTTTGGAGTCGGCACATAATGCGCAGATATTCTTCCGTATTGTCAACTGGCTGACGCATGAAGCCCAGCGACCACTCACTATTATAGAATTGGGTACGAACTTAGGCGTCACAACTGCTTACTTAGCTTCTGCGTCCGGCTCTAACCATATCAAGACCTTCGAGGGAAGCAGGGCGTTGATAGAGATGGCGCAGCTGAACTGGAAAAAGCTGGGGCTCAACAATATTGAGGCGGTGGAGGGAAATATAGATGAAACACTGTCCAAGCAGGTAAGCGAGACGTTTGATGTGGCATATATAGACGCTAATCATTTGTACGAACCCACATGCCGCTATGTCGAACATCTCGCACGGCTGGCGCATGAGAAATCGTTGATCATAGTGGATGATATTCATCATAGTAAAGAGATGGAAAACGCTTGGCTATGGATTCAGAATCGCCGTGATGTGAGAACCACGATGGACTTTTTTGATTTCGGACTCGTCTTTTTTGATACGCATTACTTAAAGAAACATTATCGACTTAGAATATGAAAATCTACACCAAGACAGGAGACCAAGGGCAAACATCCTTAGCAACAGGACAGCGCGTT
Organism: Paludibacteraceae bacterium; assembly: GCA_016295035.1. Classification (GTDB taxonomy): domain Bacteria; phylum Bacteroidota; class Bacteroidia; order Bacteroidales; family Paludibacteraceae; genus Colicola. The sequence goes on along the minus strand of JAEDLW010000029.1, from coordinate 17,387 downwards.
AGCAAAACAGACAAACGCATTGAGGCATATGGCACAGCAGATGAACTGAACTCGTTTGTCGGTTTGTTGCGGGTGCAACTGCCGGATAACGATGAACTAAGCTGGATTCAGAATCGCCTTTTCGATTTGGGTGCTTGCCTGGCAGGCGCAACGTTAGGCATCGAAGATGATGCTATTACGCAGATAGAACGTTGGATAGATCGGATGCAAGACGAAGTACCACCACTAAAGGCTTTTGTGCTTCCTGCAGGTAACGAGGCGGCTTGTCGGGCACATGTTTGCCGCACTGTTGCACGGCGACTTGAACGCGCTATGCTGGCCTGCGATAATCATGAAAAATGGCAAAAAGAATTGATGTTCGTTAACCGACTCAGCGATTACTTTTTCGTTTTTGCACGTTATGCATGCTTGTGTGATAATGCTCTTGAAGAGGTGTGGAAAAAGTAATTTGTAACCTTGACTTTGCAAAAAAAATCGCAAAAAATGCAAAAAAATGCATAAAAAGTTTGCGTATTACAAATAAAAGTAGTACTTTTGCACGCTAATTTTGAGAAAGTATGTATTGGACATTAGAACTTGCATCAAAGATAGAAGACGCTCCATGGCCTGCAACAAAAGACGAGTTGCTCGATTATGCGAACCGTATAGGTGCGCCTATGGAGGTGATTGAAAACCTTCAGGAATTGGAGGATGAGGAGGAAATATACGAGAGTATAGAGGACCTTTGGCCGGACTATCCGACGAAAGAGGACTTCTTCTTTGACGAGGAAGAATATTAATAATGAAAAGATATGTTGTTCTTTTATGCGTATTGGTCGGATTTGCTGTAGCTGTAAAGGCTCAGTTTGACCCGCAGATAGGACAATATATGTATTTACCAACAGCCTACAATCCTGCAGCGGCAGGAGAAGGGGACTTAATGAAAGTGGCGGGCATGCATCGCATGCAGTATGCAAATATCCAGAATGCGCCGATGACCACTTATTTCAGTTTTAGTTCTCCGTTTGTGATAGGCAAGACCAAACACGGAGCCGGAATCCGTTTTATGAATGACAGATACGGATTGTTTACCAACCAAACGCTACATGTGCAATATACCTACCGGCACAAGTTGGGAAAAGGTTATTTAAGCGCCGGTGTGGACTTAGGCTTTGTGAATGTTGGATTTAAAGGAGATAGTGTCAACTTGGACCAATTGTCTGAGTCGGATTATTTCGATGCGAACGATCAAGCCATTCCGAAAGGCGCTAAGTCGGGAATGACGTTCGACATGGGAGTAGGTGTGTACTACACGACCGGCGTTTGGTGGGTTGGAGCCAGTTATAGCCATTTGACACAACCCGTTGTAGAGTGGGATGACTACGCGGAAATACACTTGCGAGGAACTTTCTACGCGGCAGGAGGCTATAATCATAGGTTTAAGTTCCACAAAGAATGGCAACTGCGTGCGTCGCTGATGATGATGACGGATTTCGCCTCGTGGGATATAAACGCAACTCTGCTCTGCGAATACAAAGACCGATATCGTTGGGGATTGGGCTACCGAATAGCCGGAAGCGTAAATGTGCTGCTGGGAGTGGATATCATATCGGGATTGACATTAGGATATACTTGCGAGTTGCCACATAACCACCTCCTTCTGGAGAGTTATGGTACGCACGAAATATACTTGGCGTACGGATTTAATATCCTCAAGCCCAAACGAACCAACAAATATAAGAGCGTAAGGTTCTTGTAAAACGAAAACAGTAATTAAAAATAATAAGATGAAAGTCACTAAATTGTTGTCTGTTATGGCACTTGTTGCTGTCTTTGCAGCATGCAACAAACCTGCCGGTGAATTGGTGGGTGTTGCTAATAGTGCACAGTTTAAGGAAGCGAATCCTTATGGTATGGTGTTCATCCGCAAAGGTTCATTTATGATGGGTGCAAACACACAGTCTGCTATTTTCGAACAGCAAGACAATGTGTACATGGCTACCGTTGAAGCCTTCTGGATGGACGAAACAGAAATCACAAACAACGAGTACAAGCAATTCGTTAACTACGTTCGCGACTCTATTGCTCTCACAAACTTAGTAGAAGCCGGTATGACCGACTATGCTGTTCAACCTAAGAACGAGGACTTCGACGAAGAGAACTACAGACTGAACTGGAAAATGAAAATTCCATGGAGCAGTGATGACGAAGAAGTCCAAGAGGCTCTTGCACCAATGTATTTCGAAGGCACAAGTACGCTGAACACGAACCACCTGACGTATCGCTACAGCTGGATTAACTACGACCAAGCTGTTCTTCCGAGTAACAAATTCGATGTGGCTCGCGGTTGCTATCCTCCTACGGCAATTGCTCGCGTTGATACCGCATGGATTGACGAGAACGGTGCTATTCAAGAGAAAACCATTGAGCGTCCGTTACGTTCGCCGAATGACCTGCTTACCAATAAGATTATCTGCGTGTATCCCGACACCATGGTTTGGGTACGCGACTTCCAATATTCGTTCAATGATCCTTTGATGCAGAAATATTTCTCACATCAAGGTTATCTGGAGTATCCTGTTGTAGGTGTTACGTGGGAACAAGCTCATGCTTTCTGCCACTGGCGCACTAAATTCTTCCATGAGCACACTCGCGCTAATTCACAAGAGTATCGTTTGCCGACAGAAGCTGAGTGGGAGTACGCAGCTCGCGGTGGCCGCAAGATGGCTATGTATCCTTGGGGTGGTAACTACGCTCGCGATGCAAAGGGCTGCTTCTTCGCAAACTTCAAACCTTATCGTGGCGGCTATAACGATGATACCGGAACCGCTACATGCAAAGTGGCGCAGTATCGTCCGAATGACTTTGGTCTGTTTGATATGGCAGGTAATGTGGCTGAATGGACAGCTTCTGCTTATCAACCGGTTGCTAACACTAACGTGCATGACTTGAATCCCAACTACTGCTATATGGCACGTATCGACGACCCGGATATTCTGAAAAAGAAAGTGGTTAAGGGTGGTAGCTGGAAAGATATCAGTTACTTCCTCCAATGTGGTGTACGTACTTACGAGTATCAATATCAAACGCGTCCGTACATCGGATTCCGTTGCGTTCGTTCGTATATCGGCGATTGATAAAACCGGAACAATCTAATATATGAAAATCATTTATTAACAATATAAAATACTTTTTAGTATGGCAAAGAAAGAATCAGGCTTCATCCGCTGGTATGAATCCTATCAAGGAAAAAAAGTAACCGGTATCGTTTATTCAATCGGTGCGTCCGTCGTAATTATCGGTGCGTTGTTTAAAATCATGCACTTCCCTGGAGCAGGTCCTGTGCTTATGACGGGTATGATCACGGAGGCGTTGCTATTTATGATTGGTGTATTGGATAAACCTCACCAGGATTTCCACTGGGAGAATGTATTTCCGCAACTTTGCGGCTATGGTACTGAGCCTGAATATCTGGCAGAATTGCAGACCCGCCAACGTCCTACATTACTTGGTGCAGGTACGGAAGAAGGCTCTGCTCCTGTTCAAACGGAGAGTAAACAGAAAGCCAATGTTCCTGCTTTGACAGATGATGATATGAAAGCTTTGAAAGAGGGTATCGATGGTTTGGCTAAAACAGCAGTTCAACTTCAAGACCTTGGTAAAGTTGCTGTCGCTTCTAATAAGTTAGGTGAAAAAATGGAAGCTGCTGGTGAGAAAGTTGAAGCTGCAAGCGACAAGATGGCGGTCATTGGTGAGGCTGCTGCTAAATTCGCTGCTTCTTCTGATGCTGTATCTAAGAAAAATGAGGAACTCAGTGCTGCTTATGGTACTATCGTTACCGATATGCAAGGTGTTGTTACTGAAACTAAGAACCTGCAGAAGGGCGTTGAAGGTATCGGCACGAAACTTAGTTCGCTGAATTCTGTATATGAACTTCAACTTGCTGCTCTGCAAGCACAAGTAGATGCATACAAACTTCAAACGACTCAAGTCACAGCTGCTACGGACCAAGTGAAAGCGATGACGGCTGACGTACAAAAGATGCAAGCATCTATCAACGAAGCAGCGAAGGAGCAAGTTGCTTATGAAGCATCCGCTAAGAAACTGGCTCAGCAAGTAGCTGACCTGAATAAGATTTATGGCAATATGCTTAGTGCTCTCGCGTAACGCGCGCAGGCGTTAACAATATATATTGAATTAGAGGTAAACAAATCAATTCGTAGTTCCTAATTAAAATTGTATAAACAATGGGTGGAGCAAAAAACTGTCCGGAAACCCCGAGACAAAGAATGATAGGTATGATGTACTTGGTGCTCACCGCCATGTTGGCGCTGAACGTCAGTGCTGCCATCCTCAATGGTTATCTGCAGGTGGATGAAAGTTTGCATGCAACCATAGAGACTACAGAAAGCGGTAACATAGATGGCTACGAGCGCTTCTCCAATGCCTATAGCCAAAACCCCGGCAAAACGCAAGAGTGGTACGATAAAGCTATGCGCGTCAAGGAAGAATCGGACAAATTGTACCAATACATTGCCGACTTTAAAGATGCTATCGTTCTTCTCGCTGACGGCGATAAGGCTGTTAAAGGGGCAACAGTTCGTCAAATCAAGAAACTTGACGATACTAACATCCCACATCAATACGGTATTAACGATGGCCATGCGACTGAACTGAAAAATCGTATTGGTGCTTATCGTGAACTCTTAAAAGAGGTGGCTGATGATCCTGAGGTAAATGAGGATATTGATAAAATGTTCGCTACTGAACCTGGTCAAAATGCTGATGGCAAGCAGATTTCGTGGGAGCAAACAATCTTTGAGGAAATGCCGGTTTGCGCAACAATTACAGTTTTGACTAAAATTCAGAATGATATCCGTACCTATGAAGGTAAAACTGTTCAAGTTTTGTTCAGCAAAACTGATGCAGGTGACGTACGTGTGAACAAAATGGGTGCTTATATCATTCCTTCATCTGAGTATGTGCTTCGTGGAAGCAAATATCGTGCACAAATCATCTTGGCCGGTATTGACTCAACCAAATCTCCTGAATACTACATCAACGGTGAGAAAATCAATGGCAATGGTATTTACGAGGTAGTTGCATCTGGTATTGGTGAGAAACATTATAAGGGACAAATTGCATATCAACATCTCGGTGAGACAGTTTATCTGCCGTTTGAAGGTAAATATACTGTAGGTGAACCGACAGCTACCATATCCAACACAGACCTCAATATAATGTATCGTGGTTATAATAACCCGTTCAGTATCTCTGTTCCTGGCGTATCAAGCGACAAACTGCAAGTACGTTGTCAGGGTGCATCTATTATGAAACAGAATGGTCTGTGGATTATTAAACCGGGTTCTGGTGGTGGCGATAAAATGACTATTGAAGTTTTAGCAGAAGTGGATGGAAGAATGAGCGTAATGGGTTCGCAAGTATATCGTGTAAAACGCCTTCCAAAACCGGATGCATACTTTGAAATTAATGGTCAACTGTCTGAGGAAACAAAGATTGCGCGTGCTGCCTTGCTCAATCCTTCTAACAGAATTGTAGCATCCTATGGCGCAGACGGACTCATCCAGGCTAAGTTTACGATTACTGGTTTCCAAGTGAAACTTCCGACAGGTGCATCTTTCAATATCAAGGGTGACAAACTGGATGATAAATCACTTGCGGCGATTAAGAAACTGAAACAAGGTAACATGGTTAACTTGCAGTATATCAAGGCCGTTGGTCCTGATGGAAGAGAAATCCAATTGCGTGGTCTACCTATTGAACTTAATTAAACATAATCCATATGAAGAAGTTATGTATTATTGCGTGCTTGATGCTCGGTTTATCGGTCGCAGAAGCACAACATTATGTTAATCCTTTCTTTGATTCTAAGGGTTCGGCGCGTATTTCTGTTGAAGAGTACACTCCTGCGAAAGACACCATTATTAAAACGTTCCACCGCAATGAGGACGTAGTATGGGCTCGCTACATTTATCGCATCATCGATATGCGTCAGAAGCAGAACTATCAGCTCTATTTCCCTGCTCAACCAGACGATCCAGACTACCGTTCCCTCTTCCGTGTGATTTTGGATGCTATAGTTGACGGACTGCCCATTTATGTTAAATCATCAGATGTAGGTGATATAAAACCTTATTTTGATAATGATCCTATGCCTCGTGAAATGGTTCCGCCAATTCTTAACACCGACCGCGAAGGTGAAATGGGTGATGGAGATATTGCTACCTCAGACTATATGTTGCTCAACTATGACTCTACAACTAACGTGATGCGTTTCAATAACTACTCCTATGCAGGTTTCGTACGTAATCAGTATAAATATCTGATTCAAGAAGTAGTATTCTTCGACCGTCACACCTCGCGTATGCACCAGAAGATTATCGGTATTGCACCTCTGCAGGCTGATAACGTGGTATATTATGAGGATATGCCTGTTATGGATGCTTTGTACGGACAGATTTTGTTCTGGATTGCGTTCGACGAATTGCGCCCGTATTTGGCTCAACAGTTCGTTATCCCGTCACAGAACGATACGAAACGCGTTACCTATGACGAGTTCTTCCAGAAACATCTCTATACCGCATATATTGTGGGTGAAGGAAATATGTATAACCGCATGATTCCTGACGCACAATACGGATATACGGCTAAAGAAGTGAAACGCGAGCAAGCTCGTATCGAAGCTGAACTGCTTGATTTCGAACAAGATTTGTGGGAATATTAATCGGATAGGGCAGGACGTTGAACCTGCCCTTTTCTCGTATAAGTAGTTCGAATAATGGGAAAACCACGTCGTTTCTTCAATATGTATCTGACCACCACTATTAGCGTAGCGATGGTTCTCTTTCTAATTGGCTTGGAGTGTGTTCTGCTCTTGGCTACCGGCTCACTCATTAATCAAGTGAAAGAAAATACAGTAGTCGAAATAGTCTTTACTCCTAAAGCTGAAACAAAGGATTTTAATCGTCTGCAAGACATGCTTAAGGCTTCGGATTATTGCTTGGACTGCCGTTTCATTTCTGCAGAACAAGCCCTGAAAGAGCATGTGGAGTATTTAGGAGAAGATCCTTCCAAGTTCTTGGGATATAACCCTTTAACGGCTTCTTATGAAATGCATGTTAAGGCCAACTATGCGAATAATGATAGTCTGGCAGTGATAGAACGTCGTTTGATGACTTTGCCATATGTGGACCAAGTGGTTTATCAGAAAGATTTACTTACTGTGCTCAATCGCAATATCCATGAGCTGTCCATTATCTTATTAGCTGTGGTGGCTTTGCTATTATTTATTTCGTGGGCACTGATTGGTAATACAATTCGCCTGCAGATATATGCGCAGCGTTTTCTCATCAATACAATGAAATTGGTAGGTGCTACCTCGTGGATGATTAAGGCACCTATTTTGCGGAAAAATATAAGTATGGGCTTGATAGCCGGAGTATTGGCGATTGCTGCTATCGCTTGTGTGTACTATTATGTAAATGTGCACATGGGCGTACAACTCTTCCCTTTATCATGGCAGAATGTTGCTTTCATCGTAGGAGTCGTTATCCTTACGGGTGTGGTGATTACTTTTATTGCATCTATGTTCGCAACAGGGCGTTATATACGTATGAAGACTAATAGTATGTACGAAATTTAAGCATATATGAAGAACTTATCAAAAATAAATCTCATTCTCATAGGCATATCCTTTTTGATAGTTATCTTAGGCCTTGCACTGATGGCAGGTGCCCCGAGCTCGGATACGTATAATCCGGATATTTTTTCGGTAAGACGTATCACTGTCGGCCCTATGATTTCTTTGCTTGGCTTTATATTGATGATTTTCGCTATTTTGTATAAAGGCAAAAAGAAAGAGTAATGTCTTGGTTTGAAGCACTTATATTAGGCATCGTGCAAGGGCTGACGGAGTTCTTGCCGGTTTCTTCTTCTGGTCATTTGGAAATAGGGCAAGCTCTTCTTGGCACTTCTGGAGAGGAAAATTTGCTTTTTGCCGTTGTTGTGCATGCTGCAACAGTTCTTTCTACTTTAGTCATCCTTTGGCGTGAGGTAGCACAACTCTTTAAAGGCACGTTTACTACATTCAAATGGAATCAGGATAAAGATTATGTCGCTAAAATCCTAGTCTCTATGATTCCTGTGTTTATTGTGGGCATGTTCTTTAAAGACCAAGTCGAAGCTTTCTTTGGTAATGGACTGCTCATCGTTGGCATATGCTTGATTATAACTGCATTACTTTTGTGGCTAAGCGAGTTCTTGACTAAACGTCTAAATCGTCAAGGTCACGAAGTGACTTATCGGGATGCTTTGATTATCGGGTGTGCGCAAGCTGTAGCCGTATTACCCGGTCTAAGCCGTAGTGGCACTACTATTGCCACTGGACTAATGTGCGGCGTAAGTAAAGAACAAGTGGCTAAGTTCTCATTCCTTATGGTTCTTATTCCTATCTTGGGTGATGCATTGTTGGAACTCAAGGATATTCTCACAGGAGAAGTGGTGGTAACTATAGGATGGCTGCCGTTGGTGGTTGGTTTCATCGCTGCTTTTGCCACCGGCTGTTTTGCTTGCCGGTTTATGATTGATATAGTACGTCGCCAGAAGTTAATATATTTTGCTGTTTATTGTCTCTGTGTAGGCACTTTTGCTATCATATATGGACTTTGTTGAGGGAGAAATATTGGCTTTTGACAAGCCGTATAAATGGACTAGCTTTGATGTGGTGGGAAAGGCGCGATGGTTATTATGTCATCAACTCGGTCTCAAAAAACTCAAAGTTGGGCATACTGGAACGCTGGATCCTTTGGCAACCGGAGTCGTAATCGTATGTACAGGAAGGAAGACAAAACTCATTGAAGAACTCCAATACGATACCAAGGAATATGTGGCCACACTGCAATTAGGTGCTACAACACCCAGTTTCGACTTGGAAAAACCTATCGACCAAACGTATCCGACAGCGCATATTACACGTAAACTCATTGATGAAGTCATTCCTACTTTCCTCGGTGAACAATGGCAGGTGCCGCCTATGTTTTCAGCAGTGAAAGTGGATGGCAAACGAGCTTACGAATTAGCTCGCAAAGGAGAAGAAGTGGAACTCAAGCCTAAACTATTGGTCATTGATGAGATAGAAGTCCTTAGTTTTGACCAAACGACCATGCAACTTGTTATTCGTGTTGTATGCTCCAAAGGAACGTATATTCGTGCTTTGGCGCGTGATATAGGCCAGAAACTCAATAGTGGTGCACATCTCATAGCACTTAGACGCACACGAGTAGGAGATTATCGCGTAGAGGAATGTATGAACTTTGAACAATTTGAACAATTAGTATATGAAATTAAATCAATTTAAATTCAAACTGCCTGAAGAATTGTTGGCGCAGTATCCTTCCGCATACCCTGAAGATGCACGCATGCTCGTTTTACACCATAAATCAGGTGAAATTGAACATAAGACAGTGCGTGATATTGTGGATTATTTCGGTGAAGGGGACTTGTTCGTTTACAATGATACCAAAGTGTTCCCTGCTCGGTTATACGGACAGAAAGAAAAAACCTTGGCCAATATTGAGATATTCCTTCTTCGTGAATTGAACCATGCAACGCGTTATTGGGATGTAAACGTTGATCCTGCCCGTAAAATACGTGTTGGCAATAAATTGTTCTTTGACCAGGACCCGTCTATCGTAGCCGAAGTGGTAGATAATACTACTTCGCGTGCTCGTACGTTGCGTTTCCTGTCGGATTATAGTGAGGATGAATACGTGGAGCGTCTTTATGATATGGGTACTACTCCGCTGCCAAAATATATCCGTCGTCCTATGGATGAAGCAACGTTGGCTACTTATAAAGAAGTCTTCCGTGATGAACCTGTAGAGGAAATGGATCGCGAACGCTATCAGTCTATCTTCGCGAAATATATCGGTGCTGTAGCTGCACCTGCTTCTTGCTTGCATTTCTCTAAACAACTGATAAAAAGGATGGAGATTTGTGGTATTGACTATACAACCATTACCTCGCACGTAGGGCTCGGCAACTTTAAGACTATCGATGTAGACGACTTGGTTAAGCATAAGGTGGATTCTGAACAAATCTCTATTCGACAAGATGCGGTTGATAAAGTGACTAAAGCACAAGAGAGTGAGCGTCGCGTATGTGCTGTCGGTACGGAAGTGATGCGTGCATTGGAGCATGTTGCCGGTACAACAGGACAAATTAAAACATATGAAGGTTGGACGAATAAGTTCATCTTCCCGCCGTATGATTTCACTGTAGCTAACACCTTCTTCGTTAATCTCTACTTGCCGCAGTCCAGTCAGTTACTGCAAGTAGCTGCTTTCGGAGGCTACGAAAACGTAATGAAAGCATACGAAGTAGCCGTAGAAGAGAAGTACCGTTTCGGTGACTATGGAGATGCAATGTTGATTGTCAAGTAAGGCAACATGGAGGTCCGTATTGATGAATCTTGGCGTGCTGTTCTGCAACCGGAATTTGATAAACCGTATTTCGAGTTGCTGACATCGTTTGTGCGAAACGAATACCAAACGAAGCAATGCTTTCCTCCTGCACGACTTATCTTTAATGCTTTTGACTCGTGCCCTTTTGACAGGGTGCGAGTCGTTATCATTGGACAAGATCCATACCACGACGTCGGTCAAGCGCACGGACTTTGTTTTTCCGTCAATGACGGAGTGGAGATTCCTCCTTCATTAGTCAATATATACAAAGAGATAAATCGCGATTTAGGTACTCCTATTCCCGCTTCTGGCAATCTTATGCGCTGGACAGAACAAGGCGTATTGCTGCTGAACGCAACGCTTACCGTACAAGCCCATCACCCAGGCTCACATCAAAACAAAGGTTGGGAAGAGTTGACCGATGCTGCTATCCAAGCACTAAATACACGCCGTAAGAATATTGTTTATATGCTGTGGGGGAGTTATGCACAACGTAAAGGACAGTATATTGACAGACGCAATAATCTCGTTCTTACCGCGCCGCATCCAAGCCCCTTATCTGCCTATCGTGGATTTATTGGCTGTGGTCATTTCTCCCAAGCTAATAATTATCTTGTTCAACATGGCTTAACACCTATTAATTGGTAACACTATGAACAGACTGCTTCTCATTGACGCTTACGCGATGATATATAGGGCTTTCTATGCCTTTATCAAAGCCCCTCGTATGAACTCCAAAGGAGAGAATACATCTGCTATTTATGGCTTCGTCATCACCTTAGAAGATCTCATCCGGCGTCTTCATCCGTCACATATAGCTGTGGCTTTTGACCCACATGGACCAACTTTCCGTCACGAAGCGTATGAGCAGTACAAAGCACAAAGACCGGAAACGCCCGAAGAGATACGCCGCGCTGTGCCTATTATTAAGGATATCCTTCATGCTATGAATATCACGGTCTTGGAGGTTCAAGGTTTTGAAGCAGACGATGTGATAGGTACGGTCTCTCAATTAGCCGAGAAAGCAGGTTTTGAGGTGTTTATGGCAACACCGGACAAGGATTATGGTCAACTGGTGACAGAGCGCGTGCATATGTACCGCCCGCGGCATACAGGCGGCTTTGAACAAATGGGGCCTGAAGAAGTATGCGATAAATACGGCTTGCAGAATAAAAATCAAGTCATTGATTTGCTGGCATTGATGGGTGACGCGTCGGATAATATTCCGGGCTGCAATGGAGTAGGGGAGAAAACAGCTGTGCAACTGCTGACTCAGTTTGGAGATGTTGAGAACTTACTGGCTCATACAGACGAGCTGAAAGGTGCACTCAAGACTAAAGTAGAGACACAAGCAGATGATATTCGCTTCTCGAAGTTCTTGGCTACCATCAAAACGGACGTCCCTGTGGACTTTAATCCGAGTAACTTGCTGCTTCGTGACAAGGACTGGATGAAACTGCGTCCTATCTACGAGGCATTAGAGTTCAATTCATTTTTGCGTAATGCACCGGTCGAAAAGGTGCCTACACAACCCAAGCTACATCCAGTACAGCCGGCAGGACAATTGGATCTCTTTGCCGAGCCTGTAGCTAACGATACAAGCGCTAATCAGCCGACTGCTTCGTATGATACCATTGAGAATCGCCTCTGTTCATATCTGCTTAATCCCGAGTTGGCCTTCAATCCTTATAAAGAGCCGGATTGGGATTCTCTAAAAGCCAATCCTGCACTATGGAAACTGTATAACGAAGTGGAACTGCCATTGGTTAAAGTCCTTCATGACATGGAGAAAGCCGGTGTACGTTTTGATATACAACTGCTCAAACAGGCAGAAACCGAACTAACAGAGGAACTAAATGACTTGGAGGCAGAAATTTACAACTTGGCAGGCACTACGTTCAATATTAATTCGCCGAGACAAGTGGGCGAGATACTCTTCGATCAACTCAAGCTTGATCCGAGGGCTAAGAAATCTAAGTCAGGCCAATATACCACATCGGAAGAGGTACTACAAGCACAGAAAGAGAAACATCCTATAGTAGGAAAAATTTTAGACCAGCGTGAACTTAAGAAACTTATTTCTACCTATATATCTGCCCTGCCCGGGTATATCAATCCGCAGACAGGAAAGATTCACACCACCTATAACCAAACGGTTACAGCGACTGGACGTCTTAGTTCCTCAAATCCGAACCTGCAAAACCTGCCTATTCGCTCGAAGCGAGGCCAGCTCATTCGCCGTGCTGTTATAGCAGACGAAGGATGTTTATTCCTTAGTGCCGACTACTCGCAGATAGAACTGCGTCTCTTGGCACATATGTCGCAAGACCCGCATCTGTTAGAGGCTTTCCGCAGCGGACAGGATATTCACGCAGCTACGGCGTCGAAGATTTTTCGTATACCGCTTGACCAAGTCTCCAAAGACCAACGTCGACGCGCTAAAACAGCTAATTTCGGTATCATCTACGGTATTTCCGCCTTTGGCCTCTCTCAGCAGCTTGATTGCTCGCGAGCTGAAGCAAAGGCGTTAATAGATGATTATTTTGCTGCTTTCCCAAAAGTGATAGATTTTATCGAGTCGCAGAAGCAGTTTGCGCGCGAACATGGTTATGTGGAGACGCTGTTTGGACGGCGTCGCTATTTGGCTGACATCAATTCACACAATGCTACAGTCCGTTCCTTCGCGGAGCGCAATGCCGTCAATTCACCTATTCAGGGAACGGCAGCCGATATTATCAAAATGGCGATGATAGCTATCAATAAGCGTTTACAGGAGTTCAATGACCCACGCTTGCAACTCACCATGCAGATACATGATGAGTTATGCTTCAATGTGCCGGAAGCGATTATTGAACAAGTAAAATCAATGGTAGTTGCTGAGATGCAGAATGTGATGCTCTTGTCTGTTCCCCTGATAGCAGAAGCTGGTTATGGACGTAACTGGCTCGATGCACACTAAACTAATGCTGCATACGGATACTCTCTTCGTGAAGTGCTTCCATAATAACTTTAACGGTTTCTTTATTTAGGTGGTTGGTCTCCGCCCAAGCTAATCGTTTGCTCATTATTTCTTCGAATCGAGTAGGTTGAATAACATCTATTTGATTGGCTTTTTTATATTCACCGATACGCCGACTGACTGACATGCGTTGCTCAATAGCATCCCATAGGCGGTCGTCCACTTCGTCTATCATCTTACGCATCCAGCGCAATTCCAACGGCGTCGTATAAGTCGTTTTTTTCGTTTGCTTGATAGCGCTGAAGTCATCAGGAGTAATTTGTTGTTTGGCGTCGCTTAGAGCTTGTTCGGGATGAGGATGTACTTCCACCATCAAACCATTATATTGTAGTTCGGCAGCGTCTCGGCAGAGACTCGAAACTCGCTCTGCTTTTCCGCACATGTGGGACGGGTCAAGCAGTAATGGTACAGATGGCATATCTTGGTGTAACTGATATGCCATTTTCCAGCAAGGCTGATGGTTGCATCCGCGATGGACTGCATAAATCTGAAATCCGCATTCTAAATTCTGAAATCGTCTGATATTGCCTTCCCACAGTGCTACATCTTCGTTAACAGGATTCTTGATAAACACACCACGTAGATGCGTCCGCTGCGGCGAGGTGATGATAGCATTGGCTATAGCCTGAACTGTAATCGGACTTGCGCACGTCCTCGCACCTAACCACAGATAATCAACTCCTGCTGCCAGGGCTTTATTTACCTGTTCGGCATTGGCGACCTCGGTAGCAACAGGCAGACCTACTTCGTTTTGTACACGACGTAACCACAGCAGTCCCTCGTCACCAACGCCTTGGAATGACTCTGGTCGGGTACGAGGTTTCCATACGCCGGCGCGGAAGATGATGTCCCCCGTTGATGCTAACGCATGTGCCGCTTCCAGCACTTGCTCTTCGCTTTCCGCAGCGCATGGGCCCGCTATGTAAATCATATCGCTCATTTCTTTAGTGCGGCAATATTAGCTTTCAGCGCTGCGATACGTTGTTCGGCATCGGCTTTTTTCTTGCGCTCTAACTCCACAATCTCTGGTTTGGCATTTGCTACAAACCGTTCGTTGTTTAGTTTGGCCATCACGCCACGAAGGAAGCCTTCTTGGTGTTGCAAGTCTGCCTCCAATTTTGCCAACTCCTCATCCACATTGATAAAGGCGTCCAGAGGAATTGCATATTCAGTGGTTCCTACGATGAAACTTGCCGCATTACCAGGTTTGTCTTCGCTTATTTGGATGTCGCAGTTCGCCAGTTTTTCTACTAACGGATTAAGATTCTTCGGACTAATCAGGGTCAGTCTTTCTTTCGGTGCAATATTCTTCGACGCGCGCACATTACGCACACCGGCAACAATCTGTTTGATGGTTTCTCCTTCGCCCAGAATTCCATCATTGAGCGACGCAGTCGCGCTCATTCCATCATTAAGCGTAGCGCTCATTATGCTCTCTCCCTCTTTGCGCTCAGCGATATTCTGCCACAGCTCTTCCGTGATAAACGGCATAAACGGATGGAGAAGGCGCAGCAGTTGGTCGAAGAACTGCATCGTCTGTTCGTAGGTCGAGCGGTCTATAGGTTGTTGGTAAGCGGGCTTAATCATCTCCAGATACCAGCCGCTGAACTCGTCGCAATATAGTTTATATATCTCCATCAGCGCTTCCGATAGGCGGTATTTATGCAGCAAGTCAGCCACCTCTGCTGATTTCTCTGCTAATTTGGCAGTGAACCATTTTGTGGCAATCTTACTGGTCTCTGGTTGCGCGAAGTCTTGTACTTCCAGTCCTTTCATCATGCGGAAGCAGTTCCATATCTTATTGCAGAAGTTACGTCCTTGCTCGCAGAGTGAATCATCATATAGAATATCGTTCCCGGCAGGTGCACAGAGCAAAATACCCATTCTCACTCCGTCAGCGCCGTAGCGATCAATCAAATCAAGCGGATCAGGACTATTACCGAGCGACTTACTCATCTTGCGTCCAAGCTTATCGCGAACGATTCCAGTGAAATAGACGTGCTTGAACGGCATCTTGCCCATGTATTCGTAGCCTGCCATTATCATTCGAGCCACCCAGAAGAAGATGATATCCGGTCCTGTTACGAGGTCTGCTGTCGGGTAGTAATACTGAATTTCTTCGTTGTTCGGGTTCTCAATGCCGTCGAACAGACTAATCGGCCACAGCCAGCTGCTGAACCAGGTGTCCAACGCACCTTCGTCCTGAACGTAGTTCCCTTCAGGTGCCGTCTCACTTACGATAATCTTATCTGCCGGATAGTCTTCCAGACCCGTCTGCGCCAATAAGTCGGCGTCATAGTACGCGGGAATACGGTGTCCCCACCACAATTGACGGCTAATGCACCAGTCTTTGATGTTCTCCAGCCAGTTACGATAGGTATTCTTGTATTTGGTCGGATAGAACTCAATCTCATCATTCATCACCGGCGGCAGTGCAATGTCGGCAAAGTGTTTCATCTTAATGAACCACTGCAGACTCAGCCGCGGCTCGATAGGCACATTCGTACGCTCGCTATAGCCCACTTTATTGTCATAGTCCTCAATCTTCTCCACGAGGTCTAAGGCCTTCAAGTCTTCCACAATCTGTTTGCGACAATCAAAACGGTCCATACCGTGGTACTTGCGCACATTTTCTTGAAGTTCTGGCTCCATGGTGTCCATATTCAGATGGGCATCCGGTGTGAAGATATCGATAGTCTTCAAATTATATTTCTGTCCAAGTGCATAGTCGTTTACATCGTGTGCTGGCGTCACTTTCAGGCAACCCGTTCCGAAACCGATCTCAACGTATCTGTCCTCAATAATAGGAATAACGCGTCCTACACCCGGCACAACCACATGCTTGCCTTTTAACCACTGGTTCTTTTCCTCTTTCGGGTTGATGCACACGGCTATATCGCCAAAGATAGTCTCTGGACGAGTAGTCGCAACTACTGCGTACTTACCTGGCTCTTCCACTACCTTATAGCGCAAATAATAGAACTTGCTGTGCTCGTCGTGATAAATCACTTCCTCGTCGCTCAGCGCTGTCTGACGCTCAGGATCCCAGTTCACCATACGCAAACCGCGGTAGATAAGTCCTTTGCGATGCAGATCGCAGAACACTTTAATCACGGCTGCAGAGCGTTTCTCGTCCATCGTAAATGCCGTACGGTCCCAGTCGCAGGAGCAACCGAGCGTGCGTAACTGTTTCAGAATGATGCCTCCGTGCTCATCCGTCCAAGCCCAAGCGTGCTTGAGGAACTCTTCGCGGGTCAAATCGCTCTTGTTAATACCTTGCTCTTTGAGACGTTTAATCACTTTCGCCTCTGTCGCTATCGACGCATGGTCTGTTCCCGGTACCCAGCAAGCATTCTTGCCTTCCAAACGCGCGCGACGAACAAGCACATCTTGTATCGTCTCATTCAGCACGTGACCCATGTGCAGCACACCCGTCACATTAGGCGGCGGAATAACTACCGTGTATGGCTCTTTTTTTACGCCTTGGTCGCTGACCGCATTCGGCTCACTATGAAAAAACTTGTGGTCTAACCAATACTGATACCACTTACTCTCAATCTCTTTAGGATTATATTTTGCTTCCATATGCTAAATATTACTTCCAACTAAACTTCCCTTCGGTTCATGCTTTTCCGGCTCAACTTGGTCCCAGAGATGCACGTATTGGTCATTATTCTTCACATTGTGCACACCGGGTTTCTGCAAATACAGCGGATTAGCTTTGTCGTTGAGCAGTTCGCCCCACACGTTGACTATTCGTCCAATCGCTCTTCGTCATTTTTGCACGTTTATAGCCGAAAAAACGTGCAAAAATACTATAATTTTTTGATATATCAAAATTTTTCTATAATTTTGAGTCAAGAAAACGAAATGACTATGTAAAATTCTATTTACAGCAATGAAAAAAG
>JAEDLW010000028.1:0-20091 GCA_016295035.1 Paludibacteraceae bacterium | reverse complement strand
GTGAGGACTGAAAATGATGTGTTACATTTGATACCGTGTTACAATGTGTACGAAATCGAAATACGCAAGGGTAGCGTATCCCTTGCGTATCCGTAGCTGTCGCGTTCGGCAACGAGATTGTAAAAAGTGTAATATTTAATCGAAAACGCGGTGCACGACGTTGAAGAAAACGTTTTTCCGCGAACTTCGCTAACCCGCGAGTGCGCTTAAGCTAAGGCACGTGCGACTGCGCGCCCCGCGCTTGTAAAGCACTCCGCCTTGCTCTACACTTCCCCCAAAAATTAAAATGTTTTGGGGACCCCGAAAGTCGAGGCGGCGACTACGTCGCTCGGCGAGCGAAGGTCATCGAACGGGCTGAGCGAGTACAACAATAGGCTGGCATACGTCGGGGACCCCGATGATATATGGGTAGAGAGTGGGGCAGAAGAACTGCAAGTTTTTGGGGAACCGCACTTTTTTAGTCGAAAGTCAAAAGTCGAAAGCAAGGAGGGCGGCGGATTGAACGGAGAAAGGAAGGGACGAAGGGAGAGAGCGGCGAATTATATTCGCCTGAAAAAGAAGAAAGAAGGGTGTCCGGATTAGATCCGGACGTAATGGACGGAGCGAGTAGCGATTAAGTCATAGTTATGTCATAGTGGAGTCAGGCATGAGAACCTATCAGAAACCTATCAGGAACCTATCAGGAACCTATCAGAAACCTATGCCAACGGGAAGGGAGCGGGAGGAAGGTAGTAATCAGCAATTGATTTCCCTGCATCACTTTGGTAACATTAGTACCCTTCGGGATTATTCTTCTGCCAGTTCCACGCGTCGCGGCACATGTCGTCAAGTCCGAATTGCGCTTTCCAACCGAGTTCGCGTTCAGCCTTATCGGGATTGCAATAGCAGGTGGCAATATCTCCCGCGCGACGCGGCATGATAACATACGGAATATCTACTTTATTGACGCGGATGAAAGCCTTGACCACGTCCAAGACGGAATAGCCTTGTCCTGTACCGATATTGTATATGGTCAGTCCTTGCTTGCGCGTAATTGCCTGCAACGCAGCCACATGCGCAGACGCGAGATCCATAACATGAATATAGTCGCGCACGCCCGTTCCATCGTGTGTCGGATAATCGTTACCGAAGACACCGAGTCTTTCGCGTTTAGCGATAGCCACTTGGGTAATATACGGCATGAGGTTATTGGGAATGCCGTTGGGATTTTCACCGATTTTACCGGACGGATGAGCACCGATTGGGTTGAAATAGCGCAGCAGCACGATGTTCCAGTCCGAGTCTGCTTTCTGTAGGTCCATCATCACTTGCTCTAACATGGATTTCGTTTGTCCATAAGGATTGGTGCACTGTCCTTTCGGGCACTCTTCGGTAATTGGTATGATGGCCGGATCGCCATAGACCGTTGCAGAAGAGGAGAAGATGATGTTCTTGCAGTTGTGACGGCGCATGACATCAAGAAGGACGAATGTGCCGTTGAGGTTATTCTCGTAATACTCGAGCGGTTTTTCTACGGATTCACCGACAGCTTTGAGTCCTGCGAAATGGATGCAAGCGTCGAAACGATTGTTTGCAAAGACGGCTTCGAGAGCCTGTCGGTCACGGATATCTGCTTCGACGAAAGGTATTTCGGGAATACCTATTATCTCAGCCACGCGACGCAAGGCCTCGGGATTGGCATTGTAGAGATTATCCACCACGAGAGCCGTGTGTCCGGCTTTGTATAATTCAATCAAAGTGTGCGAGCCGATAAATCCAGCTCCGCCTGTTACGAGAATGTTCATGTGGTTAGAATAAAGGTGATGGGTATATTCCGTTTTTGACGAGTTGTGCGAATTTGGCAACTACTTGTGGTCTATCTGTTGCGTATGTGACGCCGAACCATTTGCTCGGAGTGTCCAGTACGCGGCAGGTAGCTTCGCCTGACTGAATGAGATAATCCACCATGGATGGAATATAGAACTCAGACTTCAGTTCGTTTCCATGCTCGCGGAGGAAATTCACAAAAAAGGCTTCGGAGTATTGGAAATAGTCCGGTGTGAATGCCCACATATTCATTGAAACGGGAGTATTGTCAGCCAAGGCCGTTTTTTCTTCCCCCTCGAAGAAGCGGATTACTCCATCTTCTTCGCGCAGAATCTTTGTGCGTTCAGTAATCTTAGTGAGGAAGCCTTGTTCGTTGGTTTCACATACTCCTCGTGCGACCGACCCGGATTCGGATAGCGTGTTGGCAACGCGGTATCCGATCATGGCATATTGGCCTTTAGTACCTTCGATAGAACGGAGATAATCGGCTAAGATTTTGAAACTCTCCTGGCCATAGTAATCGTCCGCATTGATGACAGCAAAGGGTTCGTTAATAACGCCTTTGCCCATGAGCACAGCATGGTTGGTTCCCCAAGGTTTCTCGCGTCCTTCCGGAACAGTAAAACCTGCGGGCAGATTATCCAAGTCTTGGAAAACGAGTTCAACGGGAATGCGGTTCTCGTATTTAGAGACGATTTTCTCACGGAAATCTTGTTCAAAAACACGTCTGATGACGAAGACTACTTTGCCGAATCCTGCCTGGATGGCATCATAGATGGAATAGTCCATAATAGTCTCGCCATTTGGTCCGAGACCGTCCAGTTGCTTGAGCCCTCCGTAGCGGCTTCCCATACCAGCCGCAAGTACAAATAATGTTGGTTGCATATCTTTAGATGTTAATAAGGTCGCCATTAAGGAAACTGTCATAAGCTACCATGTCAATCAATCCATGCCCGCTCAGACAGAAGAGCAGTACTTTTTCTTCCCCTGTTTTTTTGCATTTTTGCGCTTCACGAATCGTAGCGGCAATTGCATGACAACTTTCGGGCGCCGGAATAATTCCTTCAGTACGAGCAAAGAGTAAGCCAGCATCGAATGACTCGAGTTGCGGAATATCCACACCGCGCATATACCCATCCTTGAGCAACTGACTCACGATTACTCCTGCGCCATGGTAACGCAAACCACCTGCATGGATATTGGCGGGTTTGAAATCATGACCTAAGGTGTACATCGGCAATAAGGGTGTATAACCTGCTGCATCACCAAAATCATATTCAAACTTACCCTTTGTCAATTTTGGACAAGAGGCAGGTTCAGCTGCGATGAAATCGATGTTTTTTGTATGTTGCCCTTTCAGTTGATGGCGCATAAACGGGAAAGCTAAACCTGCGAAATTACTACCGCCACCAAAGCAAGCAATAACGGCATCAGGATACTCTCCGGCCATTTCCATCTGTTTCTCAGCCTCCAAACCAATAATCGTCTGGTGCAAAGCGACGTGGCTCATAACAGAACCCAATGTGTACTTACAATTAGGAGTCGTAGTTGCCAACTCCACTGCCTCAGAGATAGCCGTTCCAAGTGAACCAGGGTGATTAGGATCAGCCGTTATGATATCTTTACCTGCACGAGTTGACATAGATGGCGAACCGGTTACGGTTGCACCGAAAGTACGCATAATACTGCTTCTATATGGCTTTTGCTGCATTGAAATTTTCACCTGATATACGGCACATTCCAAACCAAAAGTCTTTGCGGCATAACTCAACGCAGCTCCCCATTGACCGGCTCCTGTTTCCGTTGTGACATTAGTCACTCCTTCTTGTTTGCAGTAATAACACTGCGGAATAGCGGAATTTAACTTATGAGAACCAAGTGGATTGACACTCTCGTTCTTAAAATATATATGAGCGGGAGTTCCGAGCGCCTCTTCCAATGCATAAGCACGAACCAAAGGAGTTGAACGATAATAGCGATAACGTCGCTGAACCTCTTCAGGAATATCAATCCATGCATGCTGGTTATCTAACTCCTGTTTAGCACATTCTAAGGCAAAGATATGAGCTAATTCTTCCGATTTCATCGGTTGTTTCGTTTTTGGATTCAACAAGGGCTGAGGCTTATTAATCATCTCCGCCTGAATATTGTACCACTGACGCGGAAGTTCACTCTCATCCAATAAAAAACGTTTCTGTTTCATGATAGATATAAACTGATTTAGTGTGCAAAATTACAACAATATTTTGATATGCGCAAGAAATTTTGAAATATATTTGCGAGTTTGCCTATTTTGTTGTACCTTTGCAGGCGGAATGTGGAAAAAAATCGCCATATGGATTGGATGGGTTCTGTCCTGTGCTGCCTTGGGATACTTAGTTTATCGCTTGACAGTTTACGATAACTATGCTGCATTTTGGCAATCTTTTAGTGAAGCTGGTTTAACCGGCTATTTGGCTTTATGTACAGCTATAGCGTTATTGCCAGCACAACTTATGATTGAGTCACGCAAGTGGCAAACGATGCTTATCGGTTTGATTCCAGTACGATTGCGCGATGCTTTTTGGCAAGTGATCTACGGCAATGTGGCAGCGTTTGTAACGCCTTATCGTTTAGGAGAGTATCCTGGCCGCATAATTGAACTTGGTGCAGAAGATATTTCTTCGGTGAAATCGAGAATTTTTGATGGAAATTATTGGAAGGATTGGCGTAAATGGTTACGGGTTTTGCTACTTCACTTAGCACGTTATGCGGTATGGATGATTCAGCTTTGGGCAGTGCTCACTTTTTGCGGCATTTTATTAAGTCCAGAAGAGGCGATTATGGCAATTATTCCTTATTACTTCCTTATCACCTTTATGCCATCCGTTCCTGCAGCAGAAGTAGCATTCAAAGGCGGTTGGGCAGTACTTATTTTTTCTCATTTCACGGACAATATTCCAGCAATTGCTGTAGCAGTAACGATTGTATGGATGATTAATACTGTCATTCCCGTAGTTATTGGAATTGTTTTTCGCAGCAAAAAATGATAAATTAGCATTATTTATTATTTTTTATGTACCAATTTTTGGTAATTTCATTTTTTTGTAGTATCTTTGCAGCCGGTTTTGTGAACCTGTCTAACTATTTAAAATAACTCTATATGAATTTAACCTTTCAAATCAATTACCGGACACCATATGGTCAGTCCATTTGCATTATCGAGACGGAGCACTCTGTATTAGGTTGGACGGAAGCTAATCCGCTGGTATTAACATGTCAAGGTCAAGATTTTTGGACCACGACATTGCAAATATCCGATTTTCCCAGTTCAATCTCCTACAAGTATGCTATTCGTTTACCGGAAGGCGGTTACATTTACGAAGCAGGTATGCCTCGCACATTAGCATTACGCAATGCCGACAAACGTGTAGTTGTACGGGATTTCTGGAAAGCGCCAGATTATGAGAAAGCGTTCTATACCACAGCCTTCCTTAAATCCTTGTTTGCAAGGAAGAACCCGGCTAAACCTAAAGTAGCCAAGGGCAATATACGTTTCACCATAGATCTGCCACAAATACTGCCGACACAAGGTGTTGGCATTATAGGTAATGTACCGGAATTAGGTAATTGGTCTGCGTCCAATATGCTTCAAATGTCAGATGCAGACTTCCCAATCTGGCGTGCAGATGCCGATATTGCTTCAGACCAAATTGTTGAATACAAGTATGTTATCTACGACCTGCATTCGGGCAATGTAGTAGATATTGAATGGGGTGAAAACCGCCATATTTGGGGTATTGAGAAAGGTATTAAGATAGAGCAGAACGACCGTTCCTTCCGCCGTACGCAACCACGTTTCAAAGGTGCAGGTGTGGCCATTCCCGTCTTCTCACTCCGTACAGAAGATGGTTTTGGTATCGGTGAGTTCCTTGATCTCAAGAAGATGGCAGACTGGGCAGCTGCGACAGGGCAAAAGATGATTCAGACATTGCCAATTAATGACACCACCCTTACACATAGTAATCTGGATTCCTATCCATACAACGCTGTTTCGGTGTTTGCCCTACACCCTATATATATAAATATACCGCGCATGGGTAAGCTGACACCAGCCCAATTGAAAAAATACGAAGCAACCAAGGCCGAGTTTAATGCTAAAGACATTGCAGACTATCAATGTGTTTACGATGAGAAAATGAAATACTTCAAGGCAATCTATAAAGCCGAGAAGGAAGCACTATTCTCCTCAAAAGAGTATAAAGATTTCTTTGCAAAGAACCGAGAGTGGCTGGAGCCATATGCAGAGTTCCTGCATAAACGCGACAAACAACCGGCCGATTTCTATTACTTCTTGCAATTCCACGCAGACTTGCAATTGAGCGAGGCAGTTGCTTATGCGCATTCGTTAGGTGTAGCTATGAAGGGCGACATACCAATCGGTATCTCTCCAGACTCTGTTGATGCTTATACAGACCCGCAACTCTTCAATCTGAATGCTTCAGCAGGAGCTCCACCAGATGATTTTTCCATATCCGGTCAAAACTGGGGTTTCCCGACATATAACTGGGATGTGATGGCACAAGATAACTATAAGTGGTGGCGCCGTCGTTTTACGAAGATGCAGGACTACTTTGATGCTTATCGAATTGACCATATTTTGGGTTTCTTCCGTATATGGCAAATGCGCAAGACCGATGTATGGGGATTGTGCGGACACTTCAGCCCTGCAATGCCATACTCACTGCAAGATCTATGGGATCAAGGTGTTCAGTTGGACGAAGATCGCATGACCAGACCCTATATCCGCTCTAACTTCTTAGGCGACACGTTCGGTTTTGATACGGAGTATGCAAAAGAGCACTTTCTCAACACGCGTGACGGCTATATTTTCTGGTTCAAAGAAGAGTTTGATAATCAACGCAAAGTGGAGAACTACTTCAATGAGCAGTTATCCCGTCCACAATCTGAGCGTTATAACCAATTGAGCGATGATACTTTGAATAACCTCAAGAATGGTTTGCTCTATTTGCATTGTGAAGTACTCTTCGTACGCGATCAACAACATCCGGAACTGCTGCACCCTCGTATTTCAATCTACCAAGCGCATAGTTTCAACGAATTGTACGAAGATCAGAAACAAGTCATTATGCGAATTTACAATGACTATTTCTTCCGTCGTCATACACAATTCTGGCGTGAATCTGCCATGCGCAAACTTCCTACTTTAATCGGTTCCACCGGTATGTTATGCTGCGGTGAAGACCTTGGAATGGTTCCGGCTTGCGTTCCAGATGTAATGCATGAACTACAAATTCTGAGTCTGGAGATTCAACGCATGCCGAAAGACCCGACTATACCGTTTGCACATCCGGCCGATGCTCCTTATCTGAGCGTTTGCACGACAGGAACACACGACACCAATCCGCTTCGTGCTTGGTGGGAAGAAGACAGAGCAGTTACCCAACGTTTCTACAACGAACAAATGGGCTGGTGGGGTGAAGCGCCACAAGAAATGTCTCCTGAAATTGCCGAATTTATTGTTAATCAGCATATGTATTCACCGGCTATGTGGGTAATACTGCCGCTACAAGATTGGTTAGCGATAGACGGCGACGTTCGTCTGCCGAACCAATTCGGAGAGCGTATCAATGTACCTGCCAATCCTCATCATTTCTGGAATTACCGCATGCATATTTCGTTAGAAGAATTAATGAAAAAGTCCGATTTTAACGAACATATCCGTCGCCTAACATCGGTAAGATAAGGGCTAAATACCAGTAAAAAAAATATGCGGGATATTAGTCTCGCATATTTTTTATGATAATCTCCCGCACCATATCTATTGTTTCTCTCGGATCTTCTCTATTGAATTGGTCAGGAGTAATAGGCTCACCTATATGCATATGAATAGGGTGTCGCGTAACGTATTTAGATTTCACACTCATCGCTTCATAGCAACCTGTGAGTGAAATAGGAATAATAGGCAGATTGAGTTCGAGAGCTATTTGGAAAGCGCCGCGTTTAAATCTTCCAACTTGTCCGTCGCGTGTTCGCGTTCCTTCCGGGAAAATCACGGTACAGATACCGTTTTTCAATGCTTTTTCTACTTCTTCCAGACTTCTTTTAGCAGCCATCGGAGATGATCGATCCACAAACACATGTCCTGCAGCCTTACAAGCAGAACCGACGAATGGTACTTTACGCAACTCTGCCTTCATTAACCACTTATAGATGACAGGTAACCAGCCATAAATAATCCACACATCAAGCATAGATTGGTGGTTAGCAACAAATATATACGATTGTCCGGGCTTGATATTTTCTTTTCCAGTTATGGTAACCGGCAAGAACAGAAGCCAGCCGAACGAACGCGACCAGATCTTTTGCACCCAGTTGATAAACTTACAATTAGGCCATGGAAATAAAATAATGGTAGTAATCGCTGTCAACATCGTAAGTATCCACAAAAGCGGAAAGGCGATGAGATATTGGTAGATAATGTAGAATACTTTCATAGTATATAATATATATTAATTAGGTGTATATCTCAACATGAATCCACGATACATTGCGCAGATACGGCGTATCTCATCCCAGGTTTCTTCCGGTAACTTTGTGCCAATGATTTCCACCACACGTCCTGCCGCAATTGTTCCGATTTCACCGCATCTTCTAATATCAAATCCATCACTCAAAGCATGTAAGAATCCTCCTGCGTAAAGGTCCCCTGCTCCAGTAGAGTCTGTGCAAGAAGTTGTGATGGCTCCAATATGATAGACTTGCTCTCCTTGGCGCACATAACTACCGCGTTTACCAACCTTAACAATAGCGATATCACACTCATTCGCTATTTGCGCAACAGATTCTTCTGCAGCCAAACCCGTGTAGGCAAATGATTCATCCTCATTAGCAAAGACAATATCTACATATTTTTGAATAAGTCCTTTGAGGAAATCGTGGTTTTCAGCAACGACGTTATAACTTGCCAAATCGAGCGAAACGGTACATCCAGCCTCCTTAGCCAATTGCATAGCCTTTTCGATTAACTTATGATCCTGCACCAAATATCCCTCAATATGGCAAATGTCATATCCAATAAATGCTTCTCGGTTAATATCTTCTGCCTTCATATCAGCCGCAGCGCCAAGATATGTAGCAAAAGTCCGTTCTCCGTCCGGCGTAATAAGCACGATACAGCATCCAGACATTTTATCAGAACATGTCAATAACACAGGCTTCACGCCATTCTTAACCATGTCCTCTCGGTAGAAATCTCCCACTTCATCATTACCGACCTTACCTATAAAAGCAGCATTGCCACCCAATTGAGTAATAGTGGTAACAGTATTGCTGGCACTACCACCTGCTACGAGTTTTTTTCGGAAGCTTGCAAATCGGAACTGAATTTGTTCCGTTTGCTCCATCGAAATCAAATTCATACTGCCTTTGGGGAGTCCTAATTCCCTCAAGTCATCTTCGGATACTTGAATCAACATATCCGTCAATGCATTGCCCAAACCTAATACCTTTTTCATAAAAAATTGCCAATTTCAGGTATAAAAATCAAAAATTTGTGCAAAGATAGTAATTTTTTTTGAAATAAATTTGGTGGATTAAAAAAAAAGCAGTACTTTTGCAGCCGCAAATGAGAAATGCTTCTCAGAAGTTGCAAAAAAATATTGCTTCCTTAGCTCAGTCGGTTAGAGCATCTGACTGTTAATCAGGGGGTCCTAGGTTCAAGTCCTAGAGGGAGCGCAAGAGTGACGACTAAAAATGGTCGTCATTTTTTTTTTGAAAAAAATTTATTTTCTTTTTGGTATATCAAAAAATTGTTGTAACTTTGCACAATTTTACACATTTAGTGTAAATTTGCGCTAAAAAACACCGAAATTATACAAAAATATGGGACTTTTTTCATTAACACAAGAAATTGCCATCGATTTAGGAACCGCGAACACTATTATCATTTGCGATGATCAAGTTGTAGTGGATGAGCCTTCGGTTGTTGCAATCAGCATGGCAGACAACAAGATGGTAGCTGTTGGTCGCAAGGCCCAGCAAATGATTGGTAAAGGCGGAACGATGATTCGCACAGTTAGGCCATTAAAAGATGGTGTCATTGCGGACTTCTATGCATGCGAGATGATGATTCGCGGTATGATTAAGATGATACCGAAGCAGTCTCGTTTATTTTCGCCTAGTATTAAAATGGTAATCTGCATACCTTCTGGTTCGACTGAGGTAGAGATTCGTGCCGTTCGTGATAGTTCGGAACATGCCGGCGGTCGCGATGTGTATATGATTTACGAGCCAATGGCCGCAGCAATTGGAATGGGCATTGATGTAGAGAGCCCTGAAGGTTGTATGGTAGTAGATATTGGCGGTGGAACAACTGAAATTGCTGTTATTTCTCTCGGTGGCATCGTATCCAATAAGTCCATCAAGATAGCCGGCGATGACCTGAATTTGGATATTATTGAGTACATGGGTCGTATGCACAACCTGAAGATTGACGAACCAACAGCAGAGCGCATTAAGATACAAGTAGGTTCAGCTTTGCCAGAGTTGGAAGATGCACCAGAAGACTACATGGTGATTGGCCCGAACAAGGTGACAGCCCTTCCAATGCAAGTGCCTGTAAGTTATCAAGAAATTGCTCATTGTCTAGAAAAGAGTATCGCTAAGATTGAAGGTGCCATTCTTCAGGCTTTAGAGTCAACTCCTCCTGAGCTCTATGCTGATATTGTCAATCGCGGTATTTATTTGGCAGGCGGTGGTGCACTTTTACATGGTTTGGCAAAACGTTTAACGGACAAAATTACCATTCCTTTCCACGTTGCAGAAGATCCACTCCGCGCTGTAGCCCGCGGAACCGGTGTAGCCCTGAAGAACGTCAATAATTTTGGATTCCTGATTAGATAATGCAGAGCTTGCTTAAATTTATACAAAAATACAGCAACTTCCTGGTTTTCATAAACTTGGAAGTTGTTGCATTTTTGCTTTTGGCAAGTTATAACGAATATCCGAAGAGTAGTTTTTTTTCGACAGCGAATCAAATTGTGGCATTCAGTTACCAAGTTGGCAATACCATTTCCTCCTACTTCCAATTAAAATCTGCCAACGAGGCCTTAGAAAATGAGAATGTAGCGTTACGTAATCAGATTAGCGTTCTGCAAAACCAATTAGAAAAATCGTCAGAACAGAGTGACTATACTTACTCGCATTTAGACTACACCTATATTCCCGCTAAAGTCATTCAATTAACAACTAATAAACACAATAACTATCTGACTATCAATAAGGGACGTCGTGATAGTGTATATCAAGGAATGGGTATTCGGAACGCAGAAGGTGTAGTTGGTATTGTTTCCACAGTGGGAGAAAAATTCTCGTTGGTCATTCCTGTTATCAACACCAATAGCCATATCAGTTGTAAGTTTACAAAAAATGGTTACTACGGCACCATTGAATGGGATGGAGTGAACTGCAAGTATGCACAAATGGTAGACGTAGCCTCTCATATAAGTGTGGAGCCTGGTGATACAATCGTTACGAGTGGATTATCGCCCGTGTTTCCGGCTGAAATTCCTATTGCTGTTGTAGAAAGCGCTGTATTGAAAGAAGGAGCATCCTATTATACAATACAAGTGCGGTTAAATACAGATTTCCGCAAAATAGAATATGTGCAAATCATTAATAATCATATGTTTAACGAATTGAAGGAGCTAACAGATGAGACAGATTAACGTGATTATACAATGGTTTGTGTTTATCGCCCTGCAAATTTTGTTATTCAACAACTTACAATTTTGGGGGCTATGTCAACCGCAAGTATACTTGCTGTGTCTACTCATGTTTCCTATTACACTTCCTCGTTGGGCAGACATGCTTATTGGTTTGGCATTGGGTTTATTTATGGATATACTGTGCAATTCGATAGGTGTTCATATGGCGGCCTGTATCTTTATCATGTTTATCCGCCAACCGCTGTTAGCATATTTCGTACAAGAGCACGAGCGATTAACAGGAGAAATCAGTACTCAAACCATCAGTTTTGATGCCTTTCTTAAATACACGCTTATCCTAGTTTTTCTTCACCAGATTTGCATTAGTTTGTTGAGCGCATGGACCTTTCACCACTTTGGTATGACCCTGTTGCAAATCATCATAAGTGCAACTATTGCCGAAGGATTAATTCTTGGATATAACCTTATTCGTGCACGATAAATGATTAATGATAAGTACTATAATAGGCGGTATGTTATCAGCGGTATAGCCGTTGTTATAGTGCTTGTATACATAATCAAACTCTTCATTGTTCAGATTATTGACCAATCCACCAAAGAAAAGGCCGACAATAATGCACTTGTTCGGCAAACAATTTACCCATCACGTGGACTTATCTACGATCGGAATGGCGAATTATTAGTATTCAACCAACCTATCTATGATATAACATTAGTTCTTCGTGAAATGGGTAATGATTTCGACACTTTGGCCTTTTGTGACATCTTAGATATCAATCAAGAAGACTTTAATAACCGCATTAAAGAAATTAGTAATAAGCGTAAAAATCGTGGTTTCTCCCGTTATACGCCACAAGTTTTCATGTCGCAACTTACAAAGGCTGATGTGGCACCGCTTCAAGAATCATTATACCGTTTCCCGGGTGTAGCTTTACGTAAACGAACCCTCAGAGACTACACATATAAAGCAGCAGCACAAGCACTTGGCAGTGTAGGAGAAGTGAATCAGAAAGACTTAGATCGAGACAAATATTATGTTCTCGGAGACTACTCCGGACGCGATGGAATCGAAAAAACTTATGAATCTATACTAAGAGGTATTAAGGGAGAAGAAATACTGATGCGTGATTCTCGCGGAAGACTTCAAGGACATTACAAAGACGGAAAATTTGATACTCCGGCACAAGCAGGAACAGACCTCACGCTTACCATCGATATCCAATTACAATTACTGGCAGAGCAATTACTAAAAGGAAAAATTGGTAGTGTAGTAGCTATTGAACCTTCAACAGGAGAAATACTTGCGATGGCCTCCAGTCCTACGTGGAACCCACAATTATTAGTAGGAAAGGTGAGGTCCGCAAACTATAATATGCTACGACAGGACAATACGAAGCCACTTCTTAACCGCGCAACACAAGCTACCTATTCTCCCGGTTCTACATTCAAAGTGCTGCAATCATTAGTTTGCTTGCAAGAAGGAGGAATAACTCCAGACACCAAGTATCCATGCAATGGTCCAGGTTCTAAGCCTATCAAATGCACCCATAATCATGGTAGCCCGGTATCATTGGAAGAAGCTATTGAACAAAGTTGTAACCCCTATTTCTGGTTTGCATTTCGCGATATGCTGCAGAAAGACGGATATGGCGATAAAAACGAGATATTCCGAAAACGATATCAACTATGGCGGGACTATATCTTGCAATTTGGTTTAGGGCAACGTTTCAACGAATCCGATATTGCTGAACAATCCAGTGGAAGTATTCCCACTATTGCATACTATGACCGATATTATGGTAAAACAGGATGGAAAGCTATAACAATCCGTTCACTCAGCATTGGACAAGGAGAAATACTTGTCACTCCTCTACAATTAGCCAATGAAGCAGCCATAATAGCCAATAGCGGATACTACATCACTCCTCACCTTAATAAAGATTTTCCGGTGGAATCGAACAAAAATACAACTTCCATTGATCCTAAATACTTCCCAATAGTACAAGATGGTATGAATCGCGTGATGACCCATGGTACAGGCAGATGGTACCAAATTGATTCGATACAATCATGCGGCAAAACAGGAACTGTCCAGAATCCACACGGAAAAGATCACGCTGTCTTTATTGGATTTGCTCCGAAAGAAAATCCCCAAATAGCCATAGCTGTAGTGATAGAGAATGGTGGATTTGGTGCAACTTGGGCTGCACCTGTTGCTAGTCTTATCATGGAACAATATTTAACTGATACTATTAAACGGCCCTGGCTGCGAGACCACATCGCCAACTCCATATTAAACGAAGATGTCAAGGAATGGTAGCATATTAAAGAATTTGGATTGGACCACAATTTTAATCTTCTTAGGGCTGACATTTTTTGGTTGGCTCAACATCTATGGTGCCAGTTATAACTTTGAACAAAGTAGTATTTTTGATTTTTCTAACCGAGCAGGTAAACAGTTCGTTTGGATAATCAGCGCACTATTTTTAGGTGGCATCATCTTGTTAATTGACGCAAAAACATACGATTTATTCGCCTACATACTATATGCCATCATAATTGTTGTGCTACTCATCACGCCATTATTAGCACACAATGTAAAAGGTTCCTATTCGTGGATAACCATAGGACCTATTAGTTTGCAACCTGCTGAGTTTGCTAAATGCATTACAGCATTAGCTTTAGCCAAATACATGGGAAGATACGAATATCATTATCGAGGCTGGAAAGACCTATATATTCCTATGGCTATCATTGGTTTACCTATGGTAATAATCATGTTGTTACAACGTGAAACAGGAACAGCACTTGTGTATGCTTCATTCTTATTGGTTTTCTACCGACAAGGAATGAGTGGATTCGTGCTCTTGGGAGGGATACTTGCTGCTATCATATTCGTTATAGTTGTTCGTTTTTCCATCTGGCCAGCAATAATCTTGCTCACCATATGTTTCGGCTTACTTGCTTGGCGTACATGGAAAATAAAACGCTACTACAAATGGCTTGTTTTGCTCGCTTTCATCGTATATATAGGTTTCTCTGCCATATGCGATGTAGTATTTACTAAGGTACTGCA
This sequence comes from Paludibacteraceae bacterium, assembly GCA_016295035.1. GTDB lineage: Bacteria > Bacteroidota > Bacteroidia > Bacteroidales > Paludibacteraceae > Colicola. The sequence goes on along the minus strand of JAEDLW010000028.1, from coordinate 5,481 downwards.
ACCTCACCAACGCGTACGTATAGAAGTGCTGCTCGGCATGAAAGATGATCCGTCAGGAGCAGGTTATAATGTAGCTCAATCTATGATTGCTATCGGTTCAGGACGTTTCTTTGGCAAAGGCTACTTACAGGGAACACAAACAAAACTCCATTTTGTCCCGGAACAAGATACGGACTTTATTTTCTGCACCGTAGGTGAAGAATGGGGATTTGTCGGATCTGCAGGAGTACTAATCCTTTACCTTATTTTTATTCTTCGACTTATCGCAATAGCGGAGCGACAACGCGATAACTTTAGCCAAATATATTGTTACTCGGTAGCAAGTATATTTATGACACATTTGATTATTAACGTAGGAATGGTATTAGGACTGCTGCCTGTTATCGGTATTCCATTACCCTTCTTCAGTTACGGTGGAAGTTCCATGATTGGATTCTCACTACTACTGTTCATTTTACTAAAATTGGATGCTACACGAGTGGAAAAACTACATTAATGGAAAAACTACCTAAACATATTGAAATTGGCCAAAAGGGAGAACAGTTATCTGTAGAATTACTTGAGAAAAAAGGATACAAAATTCTTCATCGAAACTGGAAAATGGGACATCTGGAAATGGATATTATTGCCGCCAACAAAAAGCAAATCGCATTTGTTGAAGTCAAAACCAGAACTTCTACCTTTCGCGGCCAACCTGAAGAAGCGGTAGATTCACTCAAAAGAAAAAGAATGATTGCCGCAGCAAATGCCTACATAAAATATTACCAAGAGGAACGAAAACCAAGATTTGATATTATAGGAATATTAATCAATAAACACGGTGAAATCGAACAAATCACACATTTTGAGAATGCATTTGTTCCGATGTTAAAAACTGTCCACGAAAATAGTTTCACTGGCTCATGGAGATGGCATCACCGCGGAAAAGTTATCAAACATTAAAATGATTTATGGATTTTAAATACGATGTCATAGTTGTTGGAGCTGGACATGCAGGCTGTGAAGCAGCATCTGCAGCAGCACGTCTCGGAAGCAAGACCCTGCTCATTACCATGGATATGAATACCATAGGACAAATGAGTTGTAATCCGGCAGTTGGAGGGATAGCTAAAGGTCAGATAGTCAGAGAGATAGATGCTTTAGGAGGACAAATGGCTAAAGTGACTGATTGCTCTGCTATCCAGTTCCGGATGCTCAATCGCTCTAAAGGTCCGGCTATGTGGAGTCCTCGTAGTCAAAGCGACCGAAAACAGTTTATCCAAGAGTGGATTAAAGCACTTACGACTACTAATAATCTATCCATTTGGCAAGATGTCGTGACTGAATTGGTTGTTAAAGATAATTGTGTTTATGGTGTAAAAACACGTCTCGGTATTGAAATGCAGGCGAAAGCTGTTATTCTAACCAATGGTACATTCCTAAATGGACTGCTTCATTTCGGGCGTGCTCAAATAAGAGGTGGCAGAATCGCAGAACCGGCGAGTTACGGACTCACAGAACAATTGGTCCAATTAGGTTTTAAATCAGACCGGATGAAAACCGGAACACCGGCACGTATAGATAAAAGAAGCATCGATTTCACCGCACTTATTGAACAACCTGGCGATGACGATTGGCATCAGTTCTCCTACCTTAATACAGTCCACCGTCAGCTCAAACAAATGAGTTGTTGGATAACATACACCAATCCTTCCACGCACGAAGAGTTACGCAAAGGATTACCCGAATCTCCTCTATACAACGGTCAGATTCATAGTATTGGACCGAGATATTGCCCAAGCATAGAAACCAAGATAGTCACCTTTGCAGACAAAGACGCGCATCAACTCTTCTTAGAACCAGAAGGTGTCGATTCCAACGAGTATTATGTCAACGGCTTCTCGTCTAGCCTTCCGTGGCAAGTACAATTAAACGCCATGAAAACTGTACCTGGTTTGGAAAATGTAGTCATGTATCGTCCAGGCTATGCTATTGAATACGATTTCTTTGATCCGACCCAACTGCATCACACACTCGAAACAAAACGGATAAAAAATCTCTTCTTTGCCGGACAAATCAATGGAACCACAGGCTATGAAGAAGCTGCAGGACAAGGAATCATCGCAGGCATAAATGCCCACCAAAACATCATTGGTGGAGCAGCCTTTACGCTTGCGCGAAACGAAAGTTATATAGGGGTGCTGATTGATGACTTAGTCAATAAAGGAGTGGACGAACCTTATCGAATGTTTACTTCTCGTGCCGAATATCGCATTTTGTTACGCCAAGATAATGCTGATGAAAGACTAACTGAAAAAGCATATCGGATTGGTTTGGCCGATAGCACAAGATATCAACTCTTTGCATCCAAACAAGAACAGATACACCACTTACAACAGTTCTTACAAGACACGAAAATTAGAGCAGAAGAGGTGAATAGCTGGTTAGCTTCGAAAAACATCAGTCCACTACAACATGGCTGTAAACTTCATGACTTGGTCATGCGTCCCCAGATAACCATTGACTCTTTAGCAGAGGTTACGCCGACCTTACGCTGCTTATTGGACACGTTCGGAGACAGAAAATCCGAAATAATTGAGTCAGCAGAAATTAATATCAAATACGCTGGATATATTGAGCGTGAAAAAATTGCTGCTAATAAACTACAGCGGTTAGAGCAAATATACTTATCTGAAAATTTTGATTACGAAAGTGTACAATCGCTATCCACAGAAGCACGACAGAAACTTACTCGTATACGCCCGAAGACAATAGGCGAAGCCAGCCGAATTCCAGGAGTAAGTCCGAACGATATAAGCGTTCTCCTGGTTTTAATGGGAAGATAATTTGTTTACATAGTAAACAAAAATTATTGTTCCACGTGGAACAATTAAAGAGCAACATACTAAAAAGAAAAAATATGACTATCGAAGACATTAAAAAACAAATCCGTAATGTTCCGGATTTTCCGGTGAAAGGTATTCAATTTAAAGACATCACTACGGTACTTCTCAAAGCTGAAAACATGATTAAAATGCGTGATGAGATAGTGAAGCTTTACAGAGAGAAGGGTATCACAATGGTTGTTGGAATTGAATCTCGAGGCTTTATTATGGCCCCTTCCATTGCTATGGAATTAGGTGCAGGATTTGTCCCTATCCGCAAACGTAACAAATTACCTGCAGAAACAATCTCTGTTACGTATCAAAAGGAGTATGGAGAAGATACTATTGAGATTCACAAAGATGCGCTAAACGAGAATGATGTTGTACTGATACATGATGACATTCTGGCAACGGGCGGATCCATGGAAGCTGCAATTGAGTTAGTTAAGAAACTAGGAGTTAAGAAAATCTATGTGAACTGTTTGGTAGAATTGGAAGGGTTGAACGGCCGGAAGTATCTGGAAGGAAAAGCTGATGGATTAGATTGCTTATTCGGTATAGAAGTGGACGAATAAAAGTGAATGACGTAGACCAACATATTGCCTTACTGCTTAAACGCATTCCGGAAAATCCAGGAGTCTATCAGTATTACAACGCCGATGGACAGATTATCTATGTAGGCAAAGCAAAAAACTTGCATAAACGGGTCAATAGTTATTTCCAGAAGGACCAGCAAACGCATAAGACTAAACAATTAGTCAAACATATTGCCGACATTAAATACATCGTTGTTGACTCGGAACAAGATGCTTTCCTACTGGAGAATAATCTCATTAAACAACATCAACCGCACTACAATATTCTCTTAAAGGACGGCAAATCATACCCCAGTATTTGCATTACGAAAGAAGCATATCCACGCATCTATAAGACACGAAAGTTAGACAAAAGAATTGGAGAATACTTCGGACCATATAGTTTTGGGAATTCGCTTGACCTGCTACTGGAGTTGATACATAAACTATATCCGCTTCGCACATGTCATATGCCGATAACTAAAGATGGTATAGCTAAAAACAAATATAAAGTTTGTCTTAAATATCACTTAGGGACATGCTGTGGTATATGTGAAAATAAAGTAACTACAGAGGAATATAACCAATGGATTAACAAAGCAAAGAAAATCATTCGTGGAGATGCGCAAGAGATAGAGAAAGACCTACATCGACAAATGACGGATTTCTCTGAAAAAATGAAATACGAAGAAGCAGCTCTTATAAAAGAGAAATACGAACTACTCGAACGATTTAGAAGCAAGACAGTAATCACCAATACAAATGCGGGTGAAATCGATGTATTTGGTTATACTGAAGATGGGGAAAAAGTGTTCATATCCATTCTGCACCTCAATAACGGAAGTATTGTTCAAGGACAAACAGTTGAGTACCGTAAACAAATGGACGAACCTAAAGAGGAAATGTTAGCATTCGGTATGAAGGAACTACGTGAGCAATTGAAAAGCAAAACAAATGAGGTAATAGTTCCTTTTATTCCCGATGTAATCGACGAAAATTTACATATTCATATTGCTACTACAGGTGACAAAAAGAAGCTCCTTGATTTAGCAAACCACAATGTAGAACAGTATAAACAGGATCGAATCAAACAAAACGACAAATTGAATCCCGAACAACGTGCCACGCGAATTTTAGGACAATTGCAATCTCTCCTTCAACTTCCAACTTTACCCGTATTCATCGATAGTTTTGATAACTCAAACATACAAGGAAGTAATCCGGTAGCCGGTTGCGTTGTTTTCAAGAAAGCAAAACCATGCAAATCGGAATACAAACATTTTCAAATAAAAACAGTCGTAGGAGCAGACGATTACGCCAGCATGCGTGAAGTTGTTCGGCGTCGATATCAACACCTAATTGATGAAAATCTGCCTTTACCTAATCTAATCATCGCAGACGGTGGAATCGGACAAATGCATGCTATTCGAGAGGTGATTGAGGATCAGTTAGGTTTGCAGATTCCGATAGTCGGGTTGAAGAAAAACGACAAACACAGGACTCAGACTTTGCTGTATGGTTTTCCTCCTGTTGAGATTGACATGCCGATTACGAGTGAAGTGTTTCGGTTGATGGTACAGATTCAGGATGAAGTGCATCGTTTTGCTATTTCGTACCATAAGAACAAGCGCAGTAAGGCACAGATTAAGAGCCAATTAGATGATATTCAGGGAGTTGGAGCGGTTACGAAGCAAAAACTATTACGACATTTCGGTTCGGTAAGTAAAATTAGAAGCGCTTCGTTGGAAGAATTGGCAGAAATAGCCGGAACTCGCACAGCATCAAGTATTTACGAATATTTTAGGTCACAAATAACGTCCTGAGAATTAAATGAAAAGCAAGAATATGAATATTTATACGCTCAAAATTGACGAAAAAAACGGCCTTTTGCTGTATAATGAACAAGGAAAGGAAGTGAGTGCGCTCGAGATACTGAGATTGAGTGAGCCTCATCGTGTTTTTGCGTTTGATGGTCAGATGGGTGCCGGTAAGACGACGTTCATCAAAAAGTTATGCGAGGAGATGGGTTCGGCAGATGTGGT
>JAEDLW010000027.1:0-20268 GCA_016295035.1 Paludibacteraceae bacterium | reverse complement strand
ATGCGGTGCTCTTTCTGCTTTCGACATTTATCGGAGTGCCCGTAGGCACCTTTCGACCAAAAAAGAGCTCTTTTTTACCTTTCTATCATCCCAAATAGTTGGGATTTTAGGGGTAAAGACTTGGTTAATTGAAAAAAAAGCAGTACTTTTGCAGTCGTTTTCGGAAACAGCCTATTCATGAAGCGAAAAATAAAGATATTAGTATTTCTGTTAAGTTGTGTTGATTTACCTCTTTGTGCCCAATACGATGCGCATATAACCGGACACGTTCTCGACGAGCGAACCGGTGAACACCTACCCTACGTCAACGTGCAACTCAAGGGAACGGACAAAGGACCTAACAAAGACGCAAACTATATTTATGGCCCATCCACTCCACGTACCTACTTCGTAGGTTGCGCAATTAAAATTTAGTCGAAAGTCAAAAGTCGAAAGTCAAAAGTAAATAGTCAAAAGTATGAAACGAATAAAAAATCATTTAATTTTGTTTCTTTCGCTTGTAGCACTCCCTGTTACAGCCCAAGATACGCTGAACACAAACGACTTTCGTATTGAGGAAGTACAAATAGTTCAGAGGCGCAAAGGAACGGTCAAAAGCCGCACAGACGCCTTCGACACGCAACGCATCAACAGCGAGGAACTATGCCGCGCAGCTTGTTGTAACTTGAGCGAAGCTTTCGAAACCAGTGCCTCGGTGGATGTGGCATATGCCGACGCCGCTACAGGGGCAAAACAGATTCGACTACTCGGGCTGAACGGTACCTACGTTCAACTCATCCAAGAAAATACCCCAGCCGTTAGAGGCCTCGCACAGAACTTCGGATTAGAATATATACCCGGACCCTGGATGAGTTCAATACAGGTAAGCAAAGGTACATCCTCCGTTATCAATGGATACGAAGCAACCTCCGGACAAATAAACGTAGAGCTACTCAAACCGCAGATACAGAATCCGCTGTCCGTCAACCTCATGTTCAACAGCGACCTGATGGCAGAAGCCAATATATCAGGAGGATGGAAGATAGAGAGTCGAAAGGCGAAAGGCGAAAATCGAAAGCTATATACTGGTATTCTTGCGCACTATGGGCAGAATTTCATGGCCATGGACGACAACCACGACTCGTTTATGGATATGCCTAAGACCATCAATGCCAACCTCGCCAACCGATGGTTCTACAAACAAGGCAACTACACGTTCCAAGCTTTCGTACGAGGACTCTACGATCGACGCAGAGGAGGACAGTTCGCCGACACAATTGCTAATCCCTACCATATCCACCTCAACACATGGCGCGTGGAAGGATTCTTGAAAAACGGCTACGTGTTTGACGAAGAAAGCGGTTCATCCGTGGCACTCATCACCGCCGTGAGCTATCACGACCTTGATAACCAATACGGTTTGCGTAACTGGAAAGCCAACCAACTCAATGTATATGCCAACGCCATTTATCAGGGAAACTTCGAGGGCAGAGGTGAAGCGGATATCGACCACCGACTGAGTGCCGGAGCAAGCGTGAACTTCGATAAGTACGGCGAGACACTCAATATCCTCCCGGACAACATGAACCGTTGGGAAGTTGTGCCAGGAATATTCGCCGAATATAACCTCAAGTACGAAGAGATACTATCTTTAGTTGCAGGGGTGAGAGCTGACTATTCTACCCGATACGGCTTCTTCATCACACCACGAATGAATATCCGCTATACGCCATGGGAATGGTGGACGCTCCGCGCAAGTGTGGGCTTGGGCTACCGGTCACCGAACGTGATTGCCGACAACGCATTTATACTACCATCCAGCCGAACGATATATATCACGGACAAAATCCAACAGGAACGCGCCGTAAATTCAGGTATAAGTACCACTTTCTATATCCCATTGGGCAACAAAGAATTGCAACTATCCGGCGAGTATTATTACACCCATTTTCTCAACTCCGCTATAGTGGACTTAGACCAAGACCCGCACGGCGTTTATATCTATAACCAAAGCGACATCAAAGGCGCGAAGTCATTTGCTCACAGCGCACAGATAGAGGCCTCTATCGAAGTGCTACGCGGTTGGACGTGGACAGCAGCTTTCCGTTGGACAGATATTAAACAGACCACAATAGGCGCAGACGGTATTGCCCGCTTGCGCGAAAAGGCATTGTCCAACCGCTACAAAGGCGTTATCACCACAAGCTATCAGACACCACTAAAGAAATGGCAATTCGACCTGACAGCGCAGTTTAATGGCGTAGGCCGAATGCCGGACGGCTTCACTGCCTACGGCGACCTACGAGGCGGTTACGGTACGCCTAAGCCACTCACGTGGTATCCACAACTAATGGCTCAAATAACGAAGTACTGGAAAACCTGCAGTCTCTACGTAGGCGCAGAAAATATGACTAACTTCAGGCAAGATCATCCTATTGTGGATAGCTTCCATCCCTACAGTCCCGATTTCGATGCATCAATGGTATGCGGGCCGACTACAGGATGGAAAGTGTATGTAGGATTTAGGTATGACCTTGAGAAAAAGGAAGAATACTAAAAAGTCGAAAGTCAAAAGTAAAAAGTCAAAAATATGAAACGAGTAGTGTTATTTATGATGATGTTGACGCTGTCAATTGGCATGGCAAGCGCCAAAGTTGATAAACAACAAGTCACATTCTATGTGGATTTGCATTGCCAAGGGTGCATAGACAAAATCTATAAGAGTATCGCCTATGAGAAAGGCGTACGTGATCTACAATGCGACCTGAAAGCCAAAACAGTAGTCGTTACGTACGACGCCAACAAAACCGATATCCCTACCCTGCAAAAAGCATTCGAGGCTATCGGTAAACCCGCGTCACTAACGCCACCTACGGAAACTAATCCTTCTTAAAATACTTTTCGTAATTACTTAGGAATAAGTTAACTGCATCCGAGAGTGAGCCGTAGTATTCACCTCCGGATGCATTTTTGTGTCCGCCACCATTATAGATTTCTTGGCAGAAAATATTAACGGGTCGGTCACCTTGACTACGCATAGAAATCTTTATCTTGGTCTTACTGCCATTAGCGCGCGCCTTCTCCCACTCTGCAACCTTATCCTCTCTCATGAACACAGAGTAATAGACATCCTTAATGGAAAGCGGCATATTGACGATACCTTCTGCATCGCCGGTTTTGAAATTGAAACGATATAACTCTTTACCGCTGATATAGATTAGCGAAGCATGACAATCGGGGAAAATGCGCATCTTGTTATTCAAGCAGTACCCTACGAGTCGCATCCGTCCTTCCGTGTGCGCGTTAAATATATGGTTATAGACAGCATCTTTATCGACCCCAGCCGCTATGAGAATGGCTATGATCTCATACACTTCCGGGTAATTGGAGTTAAAAGCAAAATTACCTGTGTCTGTCATTAAGCCTGTATAGATACAGGTTGCCATTTCCTGATAATTGGTGATTGGTAACTGGTGATTGGTTATCTGATAAATCAATCGGAAGACAAGTTCTGAGGCGGAAGTAACATCGGTATAACTAATAGTCACATCCGCGAAATCGGACGGGAAGAGATGATGATCAATCATTATTTTGGGACACGTGGCTTCCATTGCCATTTGTCCGAGTTGCCCGATTCGTTTTGGTTCATTGAAGTCGGTACAGATAAGCAAGTCGGCATCGTTAATGAGCGACTTTGCTTTGGCTGCATCCTTCTCGCAGATAAGGATAGAATCCACGTCAGGCATCCAGTTGAAGAAATCCGGAAACATATTAGGAACAATGACTTGCACCTCCTTAGTTGCTTTCAACCACCAGTAGAGCGCAAGCGCACTTCCCATGGCATCGCCATCGGGTGACATATGGGTAAGAACGACTACTTTGTGTGCCGGTTCGAGTAAACAGCGTACTCCTTCGACCTGTTCCTGTGTTAACTTGTCCGAAATCATTATTCTTCTCTGTGTTGCAAAAAAGCACCGATGCGGTGCTTTTTTGTGGTCCCACTTGGGCTTGAACCAAGGACCCCCTGATTATGAGTCAGGTGCTACTAACCAACTGAGCTATGGGACCCTCGCGTTCGGCAACAAGGTCGCAATGTCTATACCGCTCTGCTAAATAGACGGGCGACTTGTGCCTCCGCTCTCCGATTTCGAAACAGAGTTTCTCATCGGGGATAAATAGGTTTAATTTATTTTAATTTCTCGTAGTAGGCTTCTGCCTTTGACTTCGAGATATGTCTTTGTTCGTCTGTCAAGTCAGGGATGACAAGACGTGCACCTTGCGGAATATAGTTCGGTGACTTCAGCGTTTTCTTGTTAGCCTCATAGATGAATACCCAGCAATAGGTATTGCCATAGTATTTACGCGAGATAGCGCTGAGTGTCATACCTTCCGGAGCAGTAATCATGTTGTTTGCATCGCGTTCTGCGAGAGCTTGCTTTTGTACTTGCTCTGCTTGTGCTTCGCGGTCATCGTTGCGTTGTTTAACCGCACCGAAGTCGCTGCATTGCATTACGCGGATATCCGCACGGCGATTAGGCGTATAAGCACCTGTAGAACGACCACCATGAATAGCGCCACCGCTGGAGTACGTAATACGGCTCGGATCAATATTATGCTCCTCAACGAGTTCGTCACGGATATTCTGTGCACGTGCTACACCGAGGTTGGAGTTATGATCTTCCGTACCCGTATTGTCAGCATAACCGATAATCTCTACGCAGAGTGACTCGTCAAACTTCATTTGGCTTGCAAGTTGTTGAACAACGATAAGCGCTGCGTCATTGAGAGCATTGGAGTTATGGTCGAAATAAACGTAAACGAAGTTATCGTTGATGACTTGTACGGAATTCGTAGCAACCGAAGTCGTATTGATATACAATGTATCAACGTGCGAGATAACCAGTGTATCCTTATTAGAAGACTTGCTCTCATGCTTAGCATTAAAGCTGTCAGCAACGGCATAGGAAGCAATATTCTGCACGTGGGTCTTTTTCTTAGCTGCTAACTTAAAGCGTAGAACAAGCGATACATCGAAGATACCATCATTATTCTTAGAAGCAGGAGACGAAGGACCGCGTCCGTCAATAATATCTTTTATAAAATAGGAATAGGTACCCTTAACGCCCAACGATGTAACACGACCAAGGTTGAAGTCAAAGAGCACACCTGCTTGCACGAACGGCTGAGCTTTATTGAACTTTGAGTCGGATTGTGGTGTATAATCAGCGGTGTGACCTTTTGTCTCATCCGGATAATAGGTGCTATTCTTATACCACGCAGCACCACCACCGACTAAGAGGTTCAAACCGAATATTTTCTTCTGGGCTTTCGGATAGCATGCGCCCATGAGGTCGAAAGCCAAATAACCTTGTGCACGCGCCATCATACCATCTAAGAGTACTGCCGCATGTTGGTCATTGTTTTGACCTGTTACTTTATACCAGTCATAGTAGCCCTCAATACCCAAAGTCCAGATAGGAGTAAAGTGGTATTCCAAACCTAAACCGGCAGCGGGAGCCCAAACAGGGTATTTCATTTCATGATTAAAGTCACCATCAAACGAGTTAAATCCGCCCTCTAAGACCAACGTCCAGTGAGCGAACTTAGGTGCAACGCCATTCGCATTCTCCTCCAGTTTCCAAGGGTGAGCACCCTTAGGTCCGTCCGATTGCTGCGCAGCGAACATAGCGAGGGAGCAAAGCATTAAACCACACGCAAGAAGTACCTTTTTATTCATAATAAATCTGTTTGTTTCGTGTTTAACATGCACATTCGACCTGCAAAATTACTGCTTTTTTTTGAATTACCAAAGTTTTTTTACAAAAAATAGCATTTTTTTTGCATTTTTATACTGATTTTATATAAAGTACATACTATCTATTGCGCAAATGCTGGAAAAAGTGTAACTTTGCGAGTTGAATTGAGAATAGTAATTAACAATTAATTAACAATAGATATTTTTCGCATTATGGAAGTATTAGATAGGATGTTAGCACGCGCGCAAGCGAACGTTCAACGTATTGTTTTGCCTGAAGGAGATGAGTCCCGCACACTTGAGGCGGCAGAAATTTTGTTACGTGACAAAGTGGCTGAATTGATTTTAATCGGCAATCCGGCTTTGATTGCTCAACAAGTTCAAGCCAAAGGTTTGACGCATATCTGTGAGGCAACCATTATTGATCCGTTGAATAATCCAAATCTGGACAAATACGCTAATTTACTATACGAACTTCGCAAAGCGAAAGGGATGACGATAGAAGAGGCTAAGAGGAAAGCTCAAGACCCGCTTTATTTAGGTTGTTTGATGATTAAAGCAGGCGACGCTGACGGCGAAGTGGCCGGTGCTCGTGGTACGACAGCAGATACTATTCGTCCTGCTTTTCAGATACTTAAGACTCGCCCTGGTGTACGTATTGTGAGTGGTGCATTCTTGATGATTACGCCTGCTACGCAGTTGGGTGAAAATGGTGTGTTGCTGTTTGCAGATTGCGCCGTTAATCCTTGTCCGAATGCAGAAGAATTAGCCCAGATAGCGATTTCTACGGCAGAAACTGCTCGCTCTCTTGTTGGTATAGAGCCTCGTGTTGGTATGCTCTCTTTCTCCACGAAAGGTAGTGCCAAACACGAACTGATCGATAAAGTGACTGAAGCGACCCGTCTTGCAAAGGAGTTGGCGCCTGATTTAGAGATTGACGGAGAGTTGCAAGCAGATGCTGCTTTGATACCGGTTGTAGCAGAAAAGAAGGCTCCGGGATCGAAGGTGGCCGGTAAGGCTAACGTGCTGGTATTCCCAGACTTACAGGCAGGAAACATCGGGTATAAACTGGTGGAGCGTTTCTCTGGTGCAGATGCTATTGGTCCGATTCTGCAAGGTATAGCGGCACCTGTTAATGACCTGAGTCGCGGATGCAAAGTTCACGATATTGTACAGATGGTGATTATTACCGCCAATCAGGCGATGGAGTGATAGTAACTCGAGAATAACTAATAATTAACAGCATAAATACCATGAAAGTTTTAGTATTGAATTGCGGCTCATCTTCAATTAAGTATGCGCTGTATGACATGACAAATCAAACCCTATTAGCAGCCGGTGGCGCAGAGCGCGTAGGCCTGGAGGGTTCATTTGTTAAGATTAAGTATCCAGGTGAGAAACGGAATGTGATGCACGACATTCCGGAACACACGGAAGGTGTGAAATTCATTTTCTCCTTGCTAACAGATCCCGAGAATGGTGTTATTAAATCATTAAGCGAGATTGACGCAGTAGGTCATCGTTTGGTACATGGTGGTGAGAAATTTACGGAATCGGTTGTTATTAACGGTCGTGTTATTCGCGCTTTTGAGGCTGTGAGTGATTTGGCTCCGCTTCATAATCCTGCCAACTTGAAAGGAATTCGTGCGGTTCAGGAATTGATGCCAGGTCTGCCGCAAGTAGGTGTATTCGATACCGCATTCCATCAGACGATGCCTGCATACGCGTATATGTACGCTATTCCTCACGAGATGTACGACCGCTATGGTGTTCGTCGCTATGGATTCCACGGTACGAGTCACCGCTATGTAAGTCAGCGTGTGTGCGAGTTCTTAGGCGTGGATATCAATAAGGTGAAGATTATTTCCTGCCACATTGGCAATGGTGCCTCTATAGCAGCGATCAAGCGCGGCAAATGTATTGACACGACGATGGGTCTCACTCCGTTAGAGGGTTTGATGATGGGTACTCGTTCCGGCGATATAGACGGCGGCGCAATCACCTATCTTCAGAAGAAGTTGAATCTCAGTCCGGATGAGATGTCAGATTTTCTGAACAAGAAATGCGGTATGGCGGGTGTAACAGGTATCTCTTCCGATATGCGTGAGATTGAGGCTGCTTGCGCCGAAGGAAATAGACAAGCGCAACTCGGTCTGGATATGTACAACTACCGTATCAAGAAATACATTGGCGCTTATGCCGCAGCCATGAATGGTTTGGATATTATCGTCTTCACCGCAGGTGTAGGTGAGAACCAAGCCGGTGTGCGTTCTGACGCCTTGAAAGGAATGGGTTGGATGGGTATCCAGATTGATGAGGAGTTGAACGCAAAGACCCGCGGTGAAGAGATTGTTATCTCAACACCTGAAAGCAAAGTGAAAGTGGTTGTTATCCCGACCGATGAGGAGTTGATGATTGCAAGAGACACATTAGCACTGATTCAATGAAACCAATAATATACCAACTCTTTCCGCGCACATTCACTAATTATAACGAGACGCGGAAAATCAACGGCAGCAAAGAAGAGAATGGTTGCGGTAAGTTTGCCGATATCACTCCGAAGGCGCTGAAAGCTATTCAAGACCTGGGCGCTACGCATGTTTGGTACACAGGCATTATTCGTCACGCGACAGCAGAGTATAACACTCCCTCTATCGTGAAAGGTAAAGCCGGTAGTCCCTATGCCATCACGGATTACTTTGACGTTGATCCTGACTTGTCCACGGATGAGAGCAAGCGAATGGCTGAGTTTGAGGCACTTATACGTCGCACACACAAACAAGGTTTGAAAGTTATTATTGACTTTGTGCCGAACCACGTTGCACGCGAGTATAAGTCCACATGCAAGCCCAAGGGCTTCGAAGATTTGGGTGAAACGGATCATCCCGAATGGGCATTCTCTCCACTCAATAATTTTTACTATATACCAGGCGAGAAGTTCGCGCCATCCTTTGACATCGGTGACTACGATGAGTTTCCAGCTAAGGTAACAGGCAACGACTGTTTCACAGCGCACCCAAGTCGCGACGATTGGTATGAGACCGTCAAGCTCAACTATGGTGTGTTCTATCAAGGCGGCGGAGAAAAGCAATTCGACCCTATCCCATCGACATGGCATAAGATGATGTTCATTCTGTCATTTTGGGCACGTAAGGGCGTTGATGCGTTCCGTGTAGATATGGCCGAGATGGTGCCTCTTGAGTTTTGGCAGTGGGTGATTCCGAATATACACTCCTTCTTCCCAGATATCGAATTTATCGGTGAGGTGTATAACCCGTTGATGTATCGGGATTTTATCAGGGCAGGCTTTAGTTACCTATATGATAAAGTGGGGATATACGACTACTTGCGTGGTGTCACGACCAAAGCATGGGCAGCGGAAGGTATCACTCGCCATTGGCAGGCAGTTGATGACATCCAAGATCACATGCTTTATTTCCTCGAGAATCACGACGAGCAACGTATTGCCAGCGGTTTCTTTAGCGGCAGAGGTAGTAATGCCGAACCGGCTATGGTGGTAGCAGCGACACTCGGACGTAATCCTGTTCTTATTTGGGCAGGACAGGAAGTTGGCGAAAAAGGTATGGATATGGAAGGTTTCTCCGGAATTGACGGTCGCACCACTATATTCGATTATTGGGGAGTGAAGGCTCTGCAAGCATGGACAAATCATGGTAAGTTCGACGGCAAACTATTGAACGACGAGCAAAAAGCTTTGCGCACTTTCTACCAATGCCTGCTCACTATAGCTCGAGACCATAGTGCCATTCATTCAGGTTTAATGTACGACCTTGAATATGCACAAGGTGAAGGGTTTGACAGGCACGAACAGTTTGCTTACTTACGTAAGTCCGAAGACGAATTGCTACTTATTGTTGTTAATTTTGATGACAAAGAGAAAGACGTGGCCGTTACCATTCCTGATGACGCATTTCGATACCTCAAGCAAATACCGTTGCCTCAAGCGAATGCGGTGGATTTACTGACCGGCAAAGCACTCGAACAGATAGCATTTGTTCCGAATCAACCTATATCAATTAATTTACCTGCATGGAAAGGCGCTATATTCCAGATTACTTCCGCTTGATGCGATGGCAGAACCTGCTCTTTTTAGCGTTCCTCATGTGGGTGATGGAGCGCGTTTGCGCAGAAGTGCTGTATGCCAACGGCTTTTACGAGATATTGCCTTGGTGGTATCTTGTACTACTGATTGGCGCATCCGTGTGCATAGCAGCAGGCGGCTATATCATCAATGACTATTTCGACATCAAGATTGACCGCATTAATCGTGCGGATAAGCTTATTGTGACGCAAACGGTTAGTAAGGATCAGGCGATTTGGGCCTATCGTATTGCCACCGGAATCGGCGTGGTAATGGGTCTATGTGCTTCATGGATTATACGGAGTTGGCACATGGCTGTTATCTTTGTTTTTGTGCCGGGACTACTATGGTTTTACTCCTCGGCTTACAAGCGTCAGTTCTTGCTGGGCAATTTGATTATAGCTTTTTCCGCCGCATTGCCGCCGATATTGCTGGCAATGGCTAATGTGGGTTGGCTGCATTCTCATTTTAGGGCAATCATGCCATACCTTACTTTTAGTAAGGATATCTTTTACTGGATGAGCGGCTTTGCGATGTTCGCTTTTTTGCTCACGTGGATTAGAGAAATTGTTAAGGACTTGCAAGACCAAACCGGAGATAGGGAACTTGAATGCCATACGCTCCCCATCGTATTAGGCGAACAATGGACAAAGATTATTCTCACGATCCTTATTATAGGAACAGGTTGGTTAATCGGTTATTTTGCCTTCAGATTACGCGAAATGGTTTACTATCCATTCCTTATTCCTTCCTGTTTGCTCGTATTACTGATTTGCGAGGTTTTCCTTTTGTGGACAGCTAAGATCCCTACCGATTATCGTCGCGCTCAGTTATTCGTTAAACTCACTATGTTTGTCGGTATCATCTATGCATTCTTCCTTCACCTCTAAATATCACATTATTCTCGGCTCGCAGTCACCTCGCCGCCGAGAGTTAATGGCCGGACTGGATATTCCTTTTCGCGCCATCAGTATTGATGCAGACGAGTCCTATCCGCATGATTTGAAAGAGGGAGATATTCCTTTGTATATTTCACAGGAAAAGGCCAAATTCTATGCGCCGCAACTTCATGCGAACGAGTTACTCATTACAGCCGATACGATTGTGTGGTTGGAAGGCAAGATGTTGGGTAAACCAAATGATGAAACAGATGCATGCAAGATGTTGCGTCAATTATCCGGTAAGACGCACCAAGTTTATACCGGTGTCACTTTTACGCGAATCATCAATGGTGCTCCTGTAATGGAATCATTAGTAGATAAGACAGATGTCACTTTTCGCGAACTAAGTGAGGAGGAGATATCCTACTATGTAGAAAACTACAAGCCTTTGGACAAAGCCGGCGCATATGGCGTACAGGAGTACATTGGATATATCGGCGTTAGTAGGATGGTCGGCTCGTACTTCAACGTGATGGGATTCCCCGTAGAACAAGTTTATACCAAGCTTCAATGCTTAATGATATAATAAGGAATACCAAGTTTCTGTATCTCGCCTTCGTAGCGCTGAAATAACTCAAGTCGGATATCCGGATTCTCTCGCACAGGATCCGGTTCCCATTTTATATCGGGGTAACAAATAAGATAAACGTCCATCGGATAGTCATGAATAGCTTGTTCGAGCCAAGAAGGACAAGAACCATACTTATATTCAAACCACACCTTCGTAATCACAAGTTCCGTATCGAAAAAATATAATGCATCCTCTAGTTCCTGCAATTGTCGGATTTGCTGTTTTGCAATATACACCACATCATCCATGGTGTAATCCCGATTGAGTTTCTCCATATACTCTCGCGCGTACTCGGGCACGCAAACGCCATTATAGCGCTTAGCCAAATAATGTGCCAAAGTAGATTTGCCTGTAGACTCCGGTCCTATGATAGCTACCTTATACATTATCGTGTCAGCATAAGTTTGATGTTGATACCGACATTATCGGCTTTAACAGGGTATGACGAAGAGAGCATCGGCAGCGTGGACTGATGGTCATAGAATAGTTGCAAGTTTATCTTCTGCGAGAGGACATAGTCAGCCGCAATCTTAATTGTGAATACCTTATTGCCAGACGAAGCCTGAGTAATACCTTCCTCTACTTTACGCAAGAGTGTCATGATATTCTTATAACTCAAGTCCACAGACAACTTGAGGTCGTTGGAAACTTTCTTTTGCACACCGGATTTGTTCTTGGTAATGAAGTTGAGGTTCTTGATGGTATATCCACCTCCCACAACATATTCGTCTGTATGTCCTTCGGACAGTTGCACGGAAGTAATATTCAGTGCCAAGTTACGTTGTTTGCGGTACTCGAATTTCAGCGATAGTGAGTTCTTCATCGCGAGGTTCAGTCCGATTAGCGGAGAGAAAGATTCGGAGATGTTCACAGACGATATATCGTATTGCGATGATGGAATCGGATTATCGGTTGTCACGTCACGGACGAAACCAATCATCTTATTATCTCCGTCTGCCGGTACCCAAGTCGAGAACGAAGAGTAAGAACCGATCGAGTATTTACAGGTATAAGCATGGGTTAAAGTGACCGAACGGAAATGGTCTCTCATCCAAGGCAACTTGCCAAGTCCATCGTAAGAAACATTCCAGTTAGGCAGAATAGCGAGGATGCCTAAGAAAGGATTAAGCGACACTTTATCCGCACTTCGTCCAGTATAAGCTGCTAAGAAGGCAGGCACCAGTACATCGGCGGATTTACTCGAAACGCTTCCGTTCTTAGGATCATAATTGCCATCTACAGAATAAATCTTTCCTTGCATGAAACCGGTAGTTGGATAGCGGATACCATTGTATTGCGATTGCACGCGTGCTTGAACAATATCGCGGTTACGGATAAAACGGTCAAATATCTCATTGGCGAAGTTCTCATCCTGCGTACCAACACGCGAGAATATCGTTCCGATAGCAACCGATGTAATATTGAACGAACCGGTGAGGTTCTCCTGCATTCTTTCGTACGAGTAGATGATAGATGTTGAGTTTGCAAAGTACCGTTTACCAGCGAGTTGTATCTTCAATCCGGGCAATGGTTCGAGATTAATCTTGATATCTATATCCTCCGTGGTAGCGCGAGTAGCAGGTTGCACAATCATTGTATCACCGCTTAGCCACTGATTAGCCTTAGCACGTTCCATAAAGTCTTTTGGCACAAAACCGAAGGCGAAGTCCCATCCCGGCGCGTATATTCCGTCCTGTTTGGTTTGTCCCATAAACCCTATCTGCGGATTGAAGCCAGGCACTGTCATAGAGTTGGTTTTGCGGTAAGTCACTTGTACGCGTCTAATCATTGTACCCAGATAAGCGAACATATCGCGTGCTGTCTGAGCCGGTGTTGTAATATTCGGGTCTTTGGTAACGATATTAATGGTGAGTGCCTTGCAGTCTTCCCTCGGCGTGATAGAAATTTTGTTCATATCAATCACTTTGAAGGTTACAGGTACTCGCTTGCCGGTTGAGTCATTGGCAGTAATAGTTACTTGTTCCGCACCCAGACGGTGTATAATCTCTTGTGCTACACCTTTTTCTGCAACTACGGTCTGAGTGTAAGTCTTAGGTCTGAAGGCACGTCCACGGCGCGTACTTGTGTACTTCTGGGTCATGTTTTTCCAGTACTTAGACTTGCCATATAAAGTTTCGAAATTAATGCCTCCGTCTATCTGCCACGACTGAACAGATGAAATGGTATTACCTAATTCCTGATCCGTCTTGGTGCTGGTAGTTCGAGACCAACTGTAGTTAGCATTATAGGATGCTGTTGCGGAGAGTGCCTCTACATATGGAATACGGTTGAACGGCACGTTCCACGAAGCCGTGAATACTTGCTGATAGGTATAAGGAGCACCCCATTTGGCAAGACTGCGCTGGATTGTATCTTTCCAAGCCTCGTAATAGTCATTGGAGAAGTGATACTCATCAATAATCTCTTTTGTGAACGTACCCTCATCCACGGTGGAGTTCATAGCCGTTTGGAAGGTGAACTTCATGTTCTTTGTCAGGTCGTATTTAAAATCGAAATTACGATCCCAAGTGAAGTCCTTTGAATAAGTAAGGTCCATCTTGGCCGAGGGATCGGCATTGAAGTCACGCAGTTTCATGTGCGAGAATGTACGATGCATATTTGTGTTAAAGCCCCACGACTGCGGCAAGTAGTAGAAGTTAAGCTCGCTGATAAGTTTCACATTCTTCACTTTCTCCATATTCTTGAACGGCTCCCAAGGTTTGGGATTGAAAGAGTATGAATAATTAAATGAACCTTTATGGTCAGTTGTAACGTTTTTCTCGATCTCAGGCGAATGCTCATGCTGTTTATTGTACGATGCAGAAATAGAGAAGTTAGCTGGGTCGTAGAACATATCTTTCTTCTTCGACTTGATATTTACCTTGAAGTTCGTGACAGAGAAGTTTGTAGACTCCATCACTGTATTGGATATGTGTTTGAGTGAATCCCGCTCTGCCTTGGTTTCCAGTTCGTCCAATGACTCTTTCAGTTTAACATCCGTGTCGAACGGATTATAGTCAGGTGACGAGGTATTCTTTGAATAGGACACATATACAGGGATCTGCAGTTTAGCCTTTTCGGGGAAGAGGCGTCCCACTTCCATCGCCGCCGAGACAGAGAGTTGGTAATTATTCTCCATATTACGGCTAAGCACGTTCGATTCAATGCTTCCATATCCGGCAGTTTCCAATTGACCTGCCACATTCACTTGCGCAATATCACTTATAGCGAGTGACGCATTAGCCATAGCAGCGACACCACCTTGCTCGTTAAATTCACTAAGTCGCATCTCGTTGACCCAGACCTCTCCACTTGTCATCTCAACACCGTTATTGCGGATACCAATCATAATGCACTCCACTTCCTGCAAAGTCGGGTTACCCATGACGGTAATACGGTTCTGTGGTTTACCGTTGGCCTCATCATAGATGATATACGGAATTGTATTACCTACATTGGTGTTTCCTGCCCGTTTAGCCTTGTTACGTTCCGTTTTTGCATCTGTCAACACTTTGAACGGGAAGTCGAAATAGTTGGCTTTCGGCCAAACTTTATAGCGGTCGTTTTCGTTATCGTTATTGTAGATGCCCGGTTCGGTAAGAACCAAAGGAATTTCGTATTCGTAATAGTTATTCTTCAGGTCAGTACCAAGACGCACAAAGCAGGTCAAATCTCCATTCTGCAGATTCGGTGCTTCCTCCATCGCCTCTGCGTGAACAAACATTTGGAAGTGCTTGTAATTGCGCATGTCATAGGTCGTATTTTTGTAGACGGCACGTGCATCCTTTGGCGACAGATTATGTACACGGAGTACCATGGATTGTTCGTTCAGCGGAACGAGTTGTGCTTGTCCCGGGTCTGTCTGACGCGAAACACCGGGTGGAAGGATATAGTTAACAGGAGTTTTACTATAGTTCTCTTCTATGTTCACTGCTTCCACATCAAGCGAAGCACCTTTATTGACAGTTGCCCCAAGAGGTGCAAGGTCTTTGTTATACGCCCTCCATTCACCTCGGACTAAGTCCAAGGTAGCAAAACGCAAGTGTGTTTCCTTTTGGCAGTTCGTCATGTACAAACGCATAAAGCGGATAGACTTGAAGTTGCGGATGTTTCCTACCGTTTGCATTGTGGCGCTGTCGCCACGAAGCGGTATCTTGAACTGATACCAGTTGACGTCGACTTTCTCGCCGTTTCGCAGAGTCACGTGAGCAACTTTCTTTTCAGCGATATGCTGCTTACCTACTTGCATCATATCAGGACGCAAAATAACTTTGTACTGATAGTAACGCTCTATTTCACTCAGCGTGTTATCGTTATTAATATCTTCTATATCCGGAGAAAGAGTTGAAGCCGTACCATATGACTCGGTTTGATTCTCTGAATCAGGTGAGTTACCTTCGGTGTTGTTGAACTGCTTGTAGCGATTTAGGATTGATACTTCCTGTTCATCATAATCGGTACCACGATAGTAGTGATATTTATCACCGGACGGGTCATTAAACGGAGAGAACGGGTTGTTCTCCCATTCACGGCGAACGGTCTGGTTAGTCACTTTTTCACGCATCGCGTTCACGAAGTCACGGTAAGGATATGTTCCGTTGTAGGAGAACTGTAACTCTTGTTCCTTGGACAAACCATTAAGACCTACATCTTGATGAATACGAGAGCCAGATTCGTTAGAGAAGGCAACGGTTGTAGAAGTAGTGCGCGGCATAAGTCCCCATATTGTGGAATCGAGACGAACAGTTTCTGTTGCACTAACCGGCAAACCGTGCTCGAAACTTTTCTTACCGTCTCGCAAAATATCCTCACTGATATCACCCAAGTTGATGTATAACTCACCATCAAAACCATTTGGGTTAGTAAGAGCCGGATCCATGAGCCAGAACTCAATATATTCGATATTGGCTTTCTCAAAATCGGTATTATCCAGTTTGCGCATGATACCACCCCAACGATTCTGAGGATTAGTCAGATTACCATCCGAATTAAACTCCGAAGCACTCACGTTATATGGTCCACGCTGATCGGGATAGAAAGAGAGATTGAGCACTGTCAGACGCACATCCTCATTCGATGCGGCTTGACCTTTGGTCGGATAAATCTCATCTTGCAGAACGATACGTGTACGGTGGTCACTCAATGCATTTAAGTCATCTTTTATATGTGCCGGTGTATTGGCTTGCGGATAACCGAAAATAGGATCCACATGGTACCAGTTCAGCAATGCACGGTTACGGTTATAGCGTATATCATTAGACAGTTTGGCATCTTCCGTATTAAACTGCTTGGTCGATGACGGGTTATACGGTGTTGATGCGAGGAACCACATACTCGGATAATGTACATCAATATTGGTTTTTGTAGACTCAAAGTCATCAATATACGCTGTTCCTACCGCGCCCACATCTTTCGTATGCCCGGGTATCAAGTGCGCAAACTCCGCATTGATTTGGAACGTAGATGGTGCCGAGACGCTCATCCACGGAATTTTGTCCAAGGCATTAGTCAGCCATGGCAAATCAGTCTTCCACGAAGCGTTAACGCCCCAAACAGTATTCGCCAATGGTTCACTACCGGTGTTAACTTTCGTTGTCAGCGGTTTTTCGCGCAAGTGCATAATCGTAGCTCCCACAACTAAATCCTTGTTGAACTCATACTCTAAATGCGCACCATATAAGCTCTTTCGTTGTAGCGAGAAGGTCGATTGGTTCTCCAACTTACACTGCACCGCTGTTCCTGACTCCAAGATAGACTCATTCAAGATAGTCACCGTTCCCATCGCATAGTCAACGGTATAATCCACGTTCTCAATCAACGTAGCACCGCCGGCGGTAACGGTTACACTTCCGCGAGGAACGTTCATTGCGCCCAAACTTATCTGACTTCCGCTGGTGCCTTTGTACTTACCTTTGATGGTGAACTTATTCTTTTCGGTTAATTCCTGCGCAACAACCAATGTGGAGTCATATAGTTCTTGGAAAACATATCGTTCGGCTATTTTATCGTCCTTAATCTGCGACCTGAGATAACTACCGAACGGCTCCAGTACAGGGAAGAAGACGCGTCCCGTTCCTGATTGTACGGTATATCCTTCGATAAAGTCAAAGTGTCCATCGGAAGCCAGATTATTTCGTGCATCCAAACGGTCAAGCTGCATTACACGCAAGAGTTGCTTGCCCTTAATCACAGACTCCGGCAGATACTGCAAATCCGTACCGAGTGAGTCATTTCGGTAATTGATATATAACTCAAATTTCTCATTAGTGAGAGACGACGCGCCCAGTGAATAGACGTTCTTCATCATCAAGTCCCACGTACCATATTTGTCGTTCTTACGGGCAGAGTTATAGGCGTGAGGTGCATTGATGGATGATTTCAACATTTTCAGCATCAAGGTATTAGGTGCTTTCAATTCATCGCTGGCATCGGTTGAGAACTCACCCACTTGATAGACTTGTCCTCCATAAGTAAACTCATATGCTACAGCCAGCACTTCGTCTTGATTCAATGCTGATTTAAGAGAGATATAACCTAAAGCGCTATTGAGTGTATATTCGCTGCTGGAAAGCAATCGAGCCGACTCAATTTTCTCGAACTCATCACCACTCTCCATATTTTCGCCTTGCAGCACTGTACTAACTTGCTGGATATCGCGTATTCCCGGAAGCGATCGCAGATTATCGTACATGGAGTTGGCAATGTTCTGCGGTACTTGTCCGTTCGGCACCCATTTTGGATTGTAAATATGGTTTTGCACTTCTCCCAAGTCCACTAACGCAACGATATTTCGTGCTTGGTCAAATGTGCCACGCTTATTTGTTACCCACACCTCAATTTTGTTAATAGTTACGCCACTTGCCACATATGGTAATGCTGCCATTGCTTCTTCATACTTATCGCGGAAGAAATAGCCTAAGAAGAAGTGCCTGTTCTCATCGTATTTATCGGCATCTATCTCGAACTTGGTCATCTGCGCACCACCTTGGCTATTGACGGTTTGGCTCTCTGAGTTCTGTTGCGAAATAAGACCTTGTATTTTGAGTTTGCCGAATTTCAGCGTTGTCTTGAAACCGAACAACGCTTGCGTTCCGCGGATAAGGGATGAGTTCAAGTCCATCGATACATTACCCGCCTCAATGGATTGAATGATATCATCCTCTTCGCCCTTATAAGCCATTTTGAGGTTTTGTTGGTCGAAGGAGAACGAAGCCTCTGTATTATAATTGAGGTTGAAATTAAGGCGCGTTCCTACTTTACCGTTGACGTTAACTTGTATTTTTTCGTCAAAGTCAAAGATATTATTATTCCGCGCTTTGAGCGTCAGACTCGGGTTGTCGACGAACTGGTGCTTGAAGCCGAATAGCAATTCCGCACTACCTTGCAGTTTGATCTGTACACCACCGGGGCCAAACACTTTATCCGCAGGACCGATATTGAACTTCATGTCCGTTATATCGAATTTGCGCTCGTTATTATGTTCCACCTCACCGATTTTCTGTTGCCAGTAGCGGTGCATCAATTCGCGTTCGGAATATTCCTTATATTCTTGCTCGTTAAGCAGATACGGCGTTGCGATATCGGTATCGCCTATTTTAGTATGGATGATGTATCCGCCAGTAACCGGATCGTACACCACTTCTGTTTTCACATCGCCGATACGGTCAGCACTTAGAGGATTCATGATGGATGAATCTTGTGCTGCAGTCAGTTCCGTGCCATCCGTAGTCACCACATTGCTGGCAGCACGAATGGAATCCTGCCTTGCCCGTTCACGCTCTTCCGCCATCCGGCGATCATTACGTGCAGACGGAATAAGCGGCTGACGGCTCTGCGCTACCAAGATGATTGGCAGTAGTAACAGAACTAAAATATGTACTATCCGTTTAATTTCCAAATTGCTTTCGACTTTTGACTTTCGACTAATTACAGCATCTTTAGCGCTTCGCGAATCACAGTTTCGACTTTCATCAAGGGATCACCTTTGAGTATCTTATCCACCGCTTTTCCGCTGGTGTTTGCGGCGAAGCCCAGCATCATCAAAGCGCTTACCGCTTCTGTCTTAACCGGATTCTCTTCCACAGTGAACAGTACATCATTCGTATCATTGGCATCATTAAGCGAAGCGTTTCCGTCTCCCAAATCTATCTTCAGCACTTTATCTTTCAAGTCCACGATAATACGCTGTGCCGTTTTCGGTCCCATGCCTTTTATCTGTGCCAAAGCGCGAGAATTGCCTGTGGCAATAATCTGACGAATCTCTCCTGCCGTGTAGGCCGACATAATCATACGAGCCGTATTCGCGCCGATGCCGCTTACTGTCATTAACATAATAAAGAGTTGCCGTTCACCTCTGGTGAAGAAACCATACAGGTCGTGCGTATCTTCTCGAATAATCTCCTCCACAAAGAGCTGGACATCCGCATTTTCCTGTCCTGCGAGTGCCGAGAAAGTCGGCAAGGAGATATTGATTTCATAGCCTACTCCTGCAGCTTCCAGCACGGCATAAGTCGGATTCAGTTCCGTCAGTTTTCCTTTGATGTACTCTATCATAATCCGTACGATTTAGCGCACGCATATACACAATACGCGCAAATTAAGCCCGCAAAAGTACTGCTTTTATTTGAATTACGCAAAAAAAAATGCAGAATTCAATAAAAAAATTGAATTGCTGCGTTTGAAAATACGTTTATGGATACATCAGCCCTACGGCAGGAACTCGCAAATCCTGTGTTAATCCTGTGTTAATCCTGTGTTGATGTGATGTTAATGTTGTGGATTTATGTGGGGAGTAAGAGGAAAGAAAGAAGAAAGAAGAGAGAAAAAAGAGAAAAAAGAAAAAGAAGAGAGAGAAAGAAAATGATGAGAAAAAAAGAATGGCGCGAAAAAAAGAAGGATGATGAGGAAAGAAGGATGATGA
>JAEDLW010000026.1:0-20695 GCA_016295035.1 Paludibacteraceae bacterium | reverse complement strand
GCAAAAAGTAGGCATCACTGTCGGTTTACCTTCGGCTTTTTATCGGTCGACCGTCAGTCGACCGTCGGGTGACTGTCGGGCGACCGTCGGGGGACCGTCGGAAATAAGTGTAGTCGAGAGAGGAGAGAGGTGTCTAAAATGAGAAAAAGTGCAGTTTTGGGGACTGCACTTTTAGTTTATAGGACGGAGCATGCTTCGTCAGAAATGGCTTCGTCGGAAGTGGATTCGTCAGAAATGGCTTCGTCGGAAGTGGCTCCTATAGGGGAGAGGGATTAGAGGAGTTCGACGGAGCGGTTGACGAACTTAGCTAAGGCTTCGCCCTTCAGTAAACCGGAGGCTAAGAGCGCGATATCGGTTAACTGATGCAGACGTTCGTCTTCGTCCGACAGTTGATAGACGGTCTTGATTACCGTCTCCTTTGTCGGCGCTTCGCCCTCTTTCTCGGCTTTCTTCTCTACCTCTTCGGAGACTTGCTCCTCGGTCATCTTAGCCACGAGTGCCTGGATGAGCGGGTGGTTGGTGTTCAGAACCAAGGTGTAGCTGTCCGGCATCTGTCCGTAGAACGACAAGCCCTGCTGGTGCGCTGCCATGTCTTTCATACGACGCATGAACTCATTCTGCGTGATGAAGACAGGTAACGCGTCTGCCGACGCTGCCTCGCAGGTCACAGTGTACTTGAGTTTCTCACTTTCCGGCAAGATAGACTCAAACGCTTTACGAAGTCCCTCTTTCTGCTCAGCAGTATAGTTATCCTTTGCCGCTTCCTCTTTCTTGATGATATTCTCAATGATATCGGAGTCCACGCGAACGAAACGGAGTTTATAGTCTTCCGCTTTCTGCTCGAACTGCGACATGGAGTGGACGTCGAGTTCGCCGTTCATCAACAGTACATCATAGCCCTTCTCTTTCGCGCGCTGGATATACGAATAGGATGCGTCGGGGTCTTGGGCATAGAGGAGAACGAGGTTACCGTCCTTGTCGGTCTGCGCCTCTTTGACCTTCGCCTTATACTCATCAAGGGTGAAGTACTTGCCGTCGAGGTTCTTAAGGAGTGCAAAGCCGATGGCTTTCTCGTAGAACTTCTCGTCGGTGAGCATTCCAAACTGAATGAACATCTTCACGTCGTCCCACTTCTTCTCGAAATTCTCGCGGTCAGCTTTGAAGAGTTCTGCCAATTTGTCAGCCACTTTCTTGGTGATGTAGCCGCTGATTTTCTTGACATTATTATCGGACTGCAGGTAGGAACGGCTGACATTCAGCGGTATATCTGGGCTGTCGATGACGCCGTGTAGAAGCGTGAGATATTCGGGAACGATGTTCTCGACCTCGTCGGTGACATAGACCTGGTTGCAATAGAGCTGAATCTTATTGCGATGGACGTCGAGGTTGTTCTTAATCTTCGGGAAATAGAGTATTCCGGTCAGGTGGAACGGATAATCGACGTTGAGGTGGATATGGAAGAGGGGTTCCTCAAACTGCGTTGGATAGAGTTCGTGGTAGAACTTATCGTAGTCCTCGTCGGTGAGTTCTGTCGGTTTGCGCGTCCAGGCAGGATTGACGTCGTTGATGATATTGTCCTCATCGAGTTCGACCTGCTTGCCGTCCTTCCAGTCTTTCTTCTTGCCAAATGCTATCTCAACGGGCAGGAACTTACAATACTTACGCAGGAGGTTCTCGATGGTAGCGTCCTCGAGATACTGAGTGAACTCGTCGTCGATGTGGAGGACTATATCTGTTCCGCGGTCGGCTTTAATGGTGTCCTCCATCGTGTACTCGGGATTACCCTCGCACGACCAATGGACAGCCTTAGCATCCTCGGTGTAACTGAGCGTGAAGATCTCCACTTTCTTAGCCACCATAAAGGCTGAATAGAAGCCGAGACCGAAGTGACCGATAATCGCTTCCGCCTTGTCTTTGTACTTATTGACGAACTCCTCCGCGCCGGAGAAAGCTATCTGGTTGATGTACTTATTGACCTCATCTGCCGTCATACCGATACCGCGGTCGCGAACGGTCAAGGTCTTCTTGTCCTTATCAATCAGCACGCGAACGGTTAAGTCACCAAGTTCGCCCTTGAAGTCACCTACGGAGGCGAGGGTCTTGAGTTTCTGCGTTGCATCGACGGCGTTACTGATTAACTCACGGAGAAAAATCTCGTGATCGGAGTATAAGAATTTTTTAATTACGGGGAAAATGTTATTTGATGTTACCCCAATGTTTCCCTTTGACATATCAATGAATAATGATTAATGATTAATGAATATTCCGCAGTACATATTCATCAAGAAGTGTGCCAAAGGGGTCGGACTGCCAAAATGGCAGTCGCTTAGAGGTGAGATTTTAGGGGGTAGAGAAAAAAAGAGTGAGAACGTATGTTCCCACCCTTTTTGAGATGTTTAGAGCGAACTTACTCTGCTTTTTCTTCAGCAGGAGCCTCAGCGGGAGCCTCGGCAGCAGCAGGTTCAGCAGCAACCTCTTCAGCAGCAGCTTTCTTACCACCACGGCGGGTAGCTTTCTTAGCAGCTTTCTTGGTCTCTTTGAGCATGTTCTCGTTGTAGTCAACGAGCTCGATGATACACATCTCAGCAGCATCACCAAGACGGAAACCGGTACGGAGGATACGTGTATAACCACCCGGACGGTTAGCGATTTTTTCAGCTACGTTTTGGAAGAGTTCGGTTACCACTTCTTTTTGTTTGAGTTCGCTGAAGACAAGACGGCGGTTAGCCGTTGTGTCCTCTTTAGCGCGTGTGAGCAGAGGCTCTACATATATGCGCAGCGCCTTAGCCTTAGCGAGCGTTGTAGAGATGCGCTTGTGTTGAATCAACGAGCAAGCCATGTTGGACAACATCGCACTACGGTGAGCAGCTTTACGGCTAAGATGATTAAATTTTTTGTTATGTCTCATTGTTTTGTTAATTAGTCATTAAGTTTATACCTTGATATATCCATACCAAAAGCCAGACCGTTTCGTTCGAGCAGTTCGTCGAGTTCGGTGAGAGACTTCTTACCGAAGTTACGGAACTTGAGCAGGTCGTTGCGATGGTACTTAACCAGTTCTCCAAGCGTTTCCACTTCTGCAGCTTTGAGGCAGTTGAGTGCGCGGACTGAGAGGTCCATATCTTGGAGGCGTTGGTTGAGCAGCTGACGCATGCGGAGAATCTCTTCGTCGAGTCCGTTTTCGCGTTTGAGCGTTTCCTCTTCGAGTACGATACGCTCATCAGAGAAGAGCATAAAGTGATAAATGAGGATTTTAGCAGCCTCTGTGAGAGCCTCTTTCGGAGCGATAGAGCCATCGGTTTCAATCTCGAGGGTCAGTTTCTCGTAGTCAGTACGTTGTCCGACACGGTAAGCGTCGATAGCGTATTTGACGAGGCGAATAGGCGTATAGATAGAGTCGATAGCGAGTGTGCCGATAGCGTCATCGGTGTGCTGGTTCTCGTCAGAAGGCACATAGCCGCGTCCCTTGTTGATGTTGATTTCAATCTCGAAGTCAGCAGACTCGTCGAGTTCAGCCAACAGGAGTTCGGGATTCAACACCTCGAAGTTTTGGAGAACGGGGTTGAGGTCACCTGCCAAGAAAGAAGAAGCTTTCTTGATGTGTACCTTAACGGTTTCGGTCTCTTCTTCAACGCCCTCTTTGTGGAGGAAACGAACCTGTTTGAGGTTGAGGATAAGGTTGGTTACATCAGTGATGACACCAGGAATGGTAGCAAATTCATGATCAATACCACTGATTTTAATTGAGCAGATGGCATAGCCCTCGAGTGAGCTCAAGAGTACACGACGAATAGCGTTACCAACTGTAATTCCGTAACCGGGTTCGAGAGGACGGAACTCGAAAGTAGCCTTTCGACCATCCGATTGAACCATTATCACCTTGTCAGGTTTGATAAAATTTAATATTGCCATGAATTTAATTATTGTTTAGAGTACAACTCAACGATTAATTGCTCCTTAATGTTCTCCGGAATTTCCTCACGTGGAGGAATATTGAGGAATTTACCAGCTTTGTCAGCCTCATTCCATTCGAGCCAGTTGTATTTAGCATGGTTGAAGCCTTCGAGCGAAGCAGCGATAACCTCGAGGGATTTCGATTTTTCGCGAACAGCAACGATCATGCCAGGTTTAACCTGGAAGGACGGGATGTTAACTACTTTACCGTCAACGGTGATGTGGCGGTGGCTAACGAGCTGACGTGCAGCAGCACGTGTAGGAGCGATACCGAGGCGGTAAACGATGTTGTCGAGGCGGCATTCAAGGAGTTGGATCAGGATTTCACCGGTAATACCTTTTTTGCGGGAAGCCTCAGCGAACAGGAGACGGAATTGGCGCTCCAAAACGCCATAGGTATATTTAGTCTTTTGTTTTTCAGCGAGCTGAGTACCATACTCAGAGCTTTTTTTGCGGCGGTTGACACCGTGTTGTCCGGGAGCATACTTACGTCTTTCCAACGCTTTGTCCGGACCGAAGATCGGTTCACCAAAACGACGTGCAATACGTGATTTAGGTCCAGTATATCTTGCCATAGTTTATAAACATTAAATAGTTAAACATTAATATTATACGCGGCGGCGTTTAGGAGGACGGCAGCCGTTATGCGGCATAGGAGTAACGTCGATAATCTCGGTTACATCGATACCGGCAGCGACGCATGCGCGGATAGCGCTTTCACGTCCTTGTCCAGGACCTTTAACGTATGCTTTTACTTTACGCAGACCGAGGTCGAAAGCGACCTTAGCGCAATCACCGGCAGCCATTTGTGCTGCGTAGGGTGTATTTTTCTTTGAGCCACGGAAGCCCATTTTACCTGCTGACGACCAGCTGATTACTTGACCGTCGCCATTTGCAAGAGTTACAATAACGTTGTTGAAAGACGACATAACGTGTAGTTGTCCTACGCCGTCAATTTTAACAACACGCTTCTTGGCTGCAACTGTTTTCTTTGCCATAATTGTTTGATGATTTTTAAATTACTACTTAGTTGCTTTTTTCTTGTTAGCAACGGTCTTCTTTTTACCTTTACGCGTACGAGCGTTGTTTTTGGTAGATTGTCCACGTACGGGCAAGCCGAGACGATGGCGGACACCACGGTAGCAACCGATATCCATCAAACGTTTGATGTTCAATTGTGTTTCAGAGCGGAGGTCACCTTCTACTTTGTACTTAGCACTGATGATCTCACGAATCTTTGCTGCTTGGTCATCCGTCCAATCCTGCACCTTGATGCTTGGGTCAACGCCTGCTTCTGCCAGGATTTTCTTTGCGCTTGAACGACCTATTCCGTAGATGTAAGTCAAACCGACTTCGCCAGCTTTGTTTTGTGGCAGATCTACACCGACAATTCTTATAGCCATAATTTTTTACTTTGGGATGTTGTTTAAATGTTACCAAGATGAGGAGCTTATCCCTGACGCATCTTCATTTTGGGTTCTTTTTTGTTAATTACATAAAGCTTACCTTTGCGGCGCACAATTTTGCAGTCCGCATTGCGCTTTTTAATAGATGCTCTAACTTTCATATCAAAACTTTGTTTTGCTATGTAGCCTTGGCTGCATCGAGTTGAGTAAGTAAACTTACAACCGACTTGCACAAGCCTTCATAAATTGTTGAGTTTTAGAGTTGTTTATTTATAGCGGAAAGATATTCTTCCACGAGTCAGGTCATAAGGGCTCATTTCCACTTTTACGCGGTCTCCGGGCAGGATTTTGATGTAATGCATTCGCATTTTGCCGGAGATATTGGCGATAATGACGTGACCACTTTCTAATTGGACGCGGAACATCGCATTGGACAATGCCTCGGTGATGGTTCCATCTACTTCAATTGCATCTTGTTTTGCCATAGTTTTAAATAAATCTGTCTCCTAAGACTTGTTGAATATAGTCAAATGTTGATAGTATATCCGCTTTACCGTTTCTAACGCACACGGATAATTCATAGTGTGCAGCGGGTTTGCGGTCGCAGGTGCGTGCTGTCCAGCCGTCGTCTTCGATGAGGATGTTTCGTCTGCCCATGAGTATCATCGGCTCGATAGCCAATGTCATTCCGGACTTAAGCACGATACCGTTTCCTCTTCGGCCGTAGTTGCAGACCTCGGGATCTTCGTGCATTTCGCGTCCGATACCGTGTCCGACGTACTCGCGACAAACGGAATAGCCAGCTTTCTCTGCGTGTTGTTGGATGGCGTAACCCAAATCGCCAAGTCGTTTACCTGTGACAGCTTGTTCGATACCGAGGTAAAGGCACTCTTTGGTTATTTTCATCAGTTGCAGCACTTCGGGTTTCACTTCTCCTACGGGGAAAGTGTAGGCCGAGTCTGAGATGTAACCATTGAGATTAATGCAGCTGTCCACGGAGATGATATCTCCCTCTTTGAGCACGACGTCTTTGCTTGGAATACCATGTACCACTTGCTCGTTGACCGAAGTGCAGAGTGTGGCGGGGTAGCCCTCGTAACCCAAGCAGGCAGGTATGCCTCCGTGGTCACAAATGAAGTCGTGCGCTATCTTGTCTAATTGGGCGGTAGTCACCCCCGGGGCTATGACTTTGGCCAATTCGCCGTAAGTCATGCCCAGGAGTTGATTACTCTTACGCATCAATTCAACTTCTTCGTCAGTCTTCAGAAACACCATAATTAATTAATAAGCCATGGCACCCGAGCGGCCTTTAATGCGCATACCGGACTCAAAGAATCCGTCGTAGTGACGCATCAAGAGGTGACTCTCGATTTGTTGAAGCGTATCCAAAATTACACCAACCATAATAAGCAAGGACGTACCTCCGAAGAACTGTGCGAATCCCATGCTAACGTTGAACAAGCGTGCAAACGCCGGCAGTACAGCGATGATAGCGAGCAGGATACTTCCGGGGAGAGTAATGCGGCTCATGATTGTGTCGATATACTCAGCGGTTTTCTTACCAGGTTTAACGCCCGGGATGAAACCGTTGTTGAGTTTGAGGTTTTCAGCCATCTGCACTGGGTTAATGATAACCGCAGTGTAGAAGTAGGTGAATGCGATGATAAGGATAGCGAAGACGATGTTATAACCGAAGCTGTTGTTATCCATAAACGTACGAACCCACCAAGAGGAGCCATCAGCGCTGAAACCGGCGA
Source organism: Paludibacteraceae bacterium (assembly GCA_016295035.1). Classification (GTDB taxonomy): domain Bacteria; phylum Bacteroidota; class Bacteroidia; order Bacteroidales; family Paludibacteraceae; genus Colicola. Next base: position 13,578 of record JAEDLW010000026.1, on the reverse strand, counting down.
TAGCGATAGGGATGAACATGATAGCCTGTGCAAAGATGATAGGCATCACGTTAGCTGCGTTCACTTTAAGCGGAATGTATTGGCGTACGCCACCGTATTGTTTATTGCCCACGATGCGTTTTGCATATTGTACAGGGATTTTACGTGTACCTTGTACGAGCATGATAGCGAAAGCGAAAACGAGGAGCAAGAGAATAATCTCGAGAAAGAATACGATGAGACCGCCACCCGCGTCATTCAAACGGCTGGAGAACTCTTGTACTACAGCACCTGGGAGACGAGCGATGATACCGATTAAGATGATGAAGGAAATACCGTTTCCTACACCTCTGTCGGTAATGCGCTCACCGAGCCACATAACGAACATAGAACCAGCGCAAAGGATGATGGTTGACGAAATGGTAAACCAGTTAAATCCGATTACGAGCGGTTGTCCTGCCTGCGCCATCTGCACGGAAAGGTTAACGAGGTAACTCGGACCCTGGAAGAGCAGAATGATAACAGTAAGATAGCGCGTGATTTGGTTCATTTTCTGACGTCCGGACTCACCCTCTTTCTGCATCTTCTGGAAGTAAGGCACAGCGATAGTCAATAACTGGACTACGATAGATGCCGAGATGTAAGGCATGATACCGAGTGCAAAGATCGAAGCATTCGAGAACGCACCACCGGAGAACATGTCTAACAACGCCATCAAGCCGCCAGCTGTTTGAGCGTGCAGGGATGTCAGTGCTGTTGTATCAATACCGGGAAGGACAACGAAGCTACCGAAGCGATAGATGAGCACGAAGAGTAACGTGGTCAATAGTCGATTGCGGAGGTCTTCAATCTTCCAGATATTTGCTACTGTTTCAATAAATTTACGCATAACTTAGATTTTTTCGATAGTACCACCAGCGGCTGTAATAGCGGCTTCAGCAGACTTACTGAATGCGTTGGCCTTCACTGTCAGTTTAGCGGTAAGGGTACCGTTTCCGAGGATTTTCACCAGTGCGGACTTGTTGATGAAGCCAGCTTCGAAGAGCTCGGGCAATCCGATTACTTCGAGCTTGCGCTCGTCAGCCAGTTGTTGGAGGATATTGAGGTTAATAGCCTTATACTCCACGCGGTTGATGTTTTTGAATCCGAATTTCGGCAAACGACGTTGCATAGGCATTTGACCACCTTCGAAACCAATCTTTTTAGAATAGCCAGAACGTGATTGTGCACCCTTATGACCACGGGTAGAAGTTCCACCGAGTCCCGAGCCGGCACCACGGCCGACGCGTTTTGCGGTCTTAACTGAACCAGCAGCCGGAGTTAAATTATTTAATTCCATAATGCTTAGTTGTTTTTACGATTAATCAATAACTTTAACGAGGTGTTTAACCTTCTCGACCATACCGAGGATGGCGGGAGTAGCTTCGTGTTCTACGACAGCGTTGATTTTGCGCAGACCGAGAGCAGCCATAGTTTCCTTTTGTACTTTCGGGCATTTAATAGTACTGCGTACTTTTTGAATTTTAATCTTTGCCATAGTCTTACACAATTTTATCCGTTAAACACTACATCGAGGCTTACGCCACGGTTCTGAGCTACTTGACGTGCGTCGCGCATTTGAGCCAGAGCTTCAATCGTAGCCTTCACGAGGTTGTGAGGGTTAGACGAACCTTTGGATTTAGCGAGGACGTCGCGAACGCCTGCTGATTCGAGCACGGCACGCATAGCACCACCGGCTTTTACTCCTGTACCGTTAGTAGCGGGTTGGAGGTAAACGCGTGCGCCGCCGAACTTAGCATACTGCTCGTGAGGAACAGTACCCTTGAGAACAGGCACTTGAATGAGGTTCTTTTTGGCAGCTTCGGTTCCTTTAGCAATTGCGGCGGTAACTTCGCCTGCTTTACCAAGGCCATAACCAACTACACCGTTACCGTTTCCAACAACAACGATGGCTGCGAATGTCATAGTACGTCCTCCTTTTGTAACTTTAGTTACGCGGTTGACTGCAACGAGGCGCTCCTGGAGCTCCAAGTCTTGTGTTGTTTTTACTCTATTCATAACTATCAGTTGTTTTTAGAATTTGAGACCGGCTTCGCGGGCAGCGTCAGCCAAAGCTTGTACACGACCGTGATAGAGGTAGCCGTTACGATCGAAGACAACTTGTTCAACGCCTGCTTTCTTAGCAGCAGCGGCGATAAGAGCGCCTACTTTCTTAGCTTTCTCAGTCTTGGTCATTTTATCTTTAACAGCGAGTGATGAGGCAGCAGCGAGTGTAACGCCCTTCACGTCATCTATCACTTGAGCATAAATCTGGCAGTTCGAACGGAATACAGTCAGACGAGGTTGCTCAGCAGTACCACTTACTTTGGTACGGATAGTAGCTTTAATCTTAGCTCTACGTGCAATTTTCTTATCCATAACTTACTCCTTTCTTATTATTTACCAGCAGATTTACCAGCTTTACGACGAACAACTTCACCTTGGAAGCGAATACCTTTACCTTTGTAAGGTTCGGGTTTGCGGAAGGAACGAATCTTAGCGCAAATTTGTCCAAGTAATTGTTTGTCAGCGCATTCTAACATTACCAACGGGTTTTGGTTACGTTCGGTTTTGGTTTCCACTTTCACCTCTTTCGGCAAACCGAGATAGATTGGGTGTGTGTAACCAAGTGAGAAGTTGAGCACTTGAGGTTGAGCGAGTTCAACACGATAGCCGACACCTACCAACTCCAGAGTAGCTTTATAACCTTCACTTACGCCATAAACCATGTTGTGGATTAAAGCACGATACAGTCCGTGTTTAGCACGGCTCTCTTTTTCGTCATTAGGACGAGTAACGTGGCAAACGCCGTCTTCTACGGTTACAGTGATGATAGGATCAACTGCTTGAACGAGTTCGCCTTTAGGACCTTTAACGGTCACTACATTTTCGGGGCTAACTGCTACGGTTACTCCGGCAGGAATAGCGATGGGTAATTTACCAATTCTTGACATAACTTTCCTCCTTCATTAATATACGTAACAAATAACCTCACCACCCAACTTCTGGCCGAGAGCCTCTTTGTTGGTCATCACACCCTTGGAGGTGCTCAAGATGGCGATACCCAGTCCGTTCAGCACGCGCGGCATCTCGCGATAGCCTACGTATTGGCGCAAACCCGGGGTTGAAACACGTTGTAAACTCTTGATGGCGTTAACTTTGTTAACCGGATCATACTTCAAGGCGATTTTGATAGTTCCTTGAGGTCCATCTTCCACGAACTTATAGGAAAGGATGTAACCTTTCTCAAACAAGATACGTGTGATCTCTTTTTTCAGATTCGAAGCAGGCACTTCCACTACGCGGTGGCCGGCTTTGATTGCATTTCTGAGTCGAGTCAGATAATCTGCGATTGGATCTGTCATTTGTTTGTTGTTTTTAAAATTATCAGGACTCCCCTGACATTGTTTAATACTTTTGTTAATTTATTACCAGCTAGCTTTCTTCACACCTGGGATGAGGCCTTTGGAGGCCATCTCACGGAATTGAATACGGCTGAGACCGAATGCACGCATGTAACCTTTCGGACGTCCGGTGATGCTGCAGCGGTTGTGCAAGCGAACCGGGCTGGCGTTCTTCGGAAGTGCTTGGAGACCTTCGTAGTCACCATCCTTGAGGAGTTGAGCACGTTTAGCAGCGTATTTAGCTACGAGCTTTGCGCGTTTTACCTCGCGGGCTTTCATTGATTCTTTTGCCATAGTTGATTACGTTTAAAAGGTTACTTTTTGAACGGAAGACCAAACTCACGGAGGAGAGCGAAGCCCTCTTCGTCGGTATTAGCTGTAGTAACGAACGTGATGTTCATACCAAGCAGTTTGGTGATGTTATCGATGTTAATCTCAGGGAAGATAATCTGCTCTGTGATTCCGAGGGTATAGTTACCACGGCCATCCATCTTGTTGTTGATACCTTTGAAGTCACGGATACGTGGCAAGGCAACGCGAACGAGACGCTCCAAGAACTCGTACATACGCTCACCGCGGAGAGTTACGCGCACGCCGATAGGCATTTTTTTACGAACCTTGAAGTTAGCGATATCTTTCTTTGAAACAGTAGCAACGGCTTTTTGACCAGCGATAAGAGTCATCTCTTGTTGAGCGACCTCGATGATCTTCTTGTCAGCTACAGCTTCGCCGAGGCCCTGATTGAGGACAATTTTTTGGAGTTTAGGGCACTGCATAACTGTAGTGTAGTTAAACTCTTTCATCAAGATAGGAACGATGCGCTCCTGATAATCTTGTTTAAGACTTGCTGTATTCATTGCTTAGAGTTCTTTACCTGATTTTTTACTTACGCGGACGAGTTTACCATCCTTCTTAACGCGACCTACGCGAACGGGTTTGCCGTCCTCTACAGGGTTGAGGTTAGAGATATGGATAGGGCTCTCCTGTTTAACTATTCCCCCTTGTGGGTTCTTTGCATTAGGTTTGGTACTCTTAGATACCATATTGACACCTTCTACAATTGCACGTTGTTTCTCTACGAGCACTTCCAGTACGCGACCGGTTTTGCCCTTCGAAGCACCTGCATTCACGTAGACGATATCACCTTTCTTAATATGTAATTTTGCCATTACTGTAAAAATTTAGATGATTAAAGCACTTCAGGTGCCAGAGAAATAATTTTCATATTCGTTTGACGGAGCTCACGAGCTACCGGGCCAAAAATACGGCTACCGCGGAGTTCACCAGCGTTAGAGATGAGAACGCAAGCGTTATCATCAAAGCGGATGTAACTACCATCGGCGCGACGTACTTCTTTCTTCACGCGAACAACGATTGCACGGCTAACCGTACCATCCTTGATTTCGCTGGAAGGGATGACGCCCTTAACGGCTACTACAACGGTGTCTCCAAGGGAAGCATAGCGTTTGCGTGTGCCTCCGAGTACGCGGATTACGAGTGCCTCTTTTGCACCTGAGTTGTCCGCAACTGTAAGTCTTGATTCTTGTTGTACCATATTACTTAGCCCTTTCAATAATTTGAGTTAGACGCCAACGAACAGTTTTGCTCAGCGGACGAGTTTCCATGATACGAACGGTATCACCGATACCTGCTTCGTTCTTCTCGTCATGAACATGGAACTTGCGAGTTTTATTGACAAACTTGCCATAAATAGGGTGTTTCTCTTTCCACTTAACGGCTACGACGATTGTCTTATCCATTTTGTTGGAAACGACTTCTCCCTGACGCTCTTTTCTAAGATTTCTTGTTTCCATTTTCGTTCGATTTTACTTTGTTAATTCTCTCTTACGAAGTTCAGTTGCAAGGCGAGCGATTGTCTTACGAGCAACCTTAATCTGCAACGGATTGTCGAGCGGAGAAATACTGTGATTCAGTTTCAAGCGTACGAGAGCCTCTTTCTCAGCTGCCAAACGCTCTTGAATCTCAGCGGTTGTTAATTCTTTAATTTCAGCGGTTTTCATAATCCTTTAATTATACAAGTTGGGTTGCGTCGTAATCACGTCTTACGACAAATTTGGTTGTAATCGGAAGTTTCTGAGCTGCCAGGCGCAATGCCTCTTTCGCTACCTCGTAAGGTACACCATCCACTTCGAAGATGATACGTCCGGGTTCCAATGGAACGACGAATCCTTCGGGGGCACCTTTACCTTTACCCATACGAACATCCAAAGGCTTCTTGGTGATTGGTTTATCCGGGAAAACGCGGATCCAAACTTGACCTTGACGTTGCATATAACGAGTTACGGCTACACGGGCTGCTTCGATTTGACGACCTGTCAACCAGATGGTACCAAGGCTCTTGATACCGAATGAGCCAAATGCAAGCTCATTACCGCGCTGCGCATTACCTTTAATGCGGCCTTTTTGTGAGCGGCGGAATTTAGTTTTCTTAGGTTGTAACATAACTGTAATCTACAAATCGTTTAACATTATTATTTGTTGTTTCTGCGGAAATCACCACGACGTCCACGACGCTCACCACCGCGACGATCATCACGACGGTCACCACCGCGGCCTTGTTGTTGTGTGAAGTTAGGAGCGAGATCCTTCTTGCCATACACTTCGCCGCGCATAATCCACACTTTCACACCCAGGATACCCACTTTCGTGAGAGCACCTACGTGGCAGTAATCAATGTCAGCACGAAGAGTGTGCAGAGGAGTACGACCCTCTTTGTACATCTCAGAGCGAGCGATTTCGGCACCGTTCAAACGACCGCTGATTTGGATTTTGATACCCTCAGCACCCATACGCATGGTAGATGCGATTGCCATCTTAACGGCACGGCGATAAGCCACTTTACCTTCGAGTTGTTTAGCTACCTTTTGAGCTACGATAGTTGCATCCAGCTCAGGACGCTTAATCTCGAAGATGTTGATTTGTACATCTTGTTTGGTGATTTTCTTCAGTTCCTCTTTCAATTTGTCAACTTCTTGTCCACCCTTACCGATGATATAACCGGGGCGAGCAGTGCAGACAGTTACAGTTACAAGTTTCAGAGTTCTCTCAATGACGATACGGCTAATGCTAGCCTCAGCAAGACGTGCGTTCAGGTAGTCACGGATCTTTTGGTCCTCGAGGATCGTTTGACCATAGTTTTTACCACCGAACCAGTTGCTATCCCAACCACGGACGATACCCAGACGGTTGGCAATTGGATTAATTTTCTGTCCCATAGTCTTACTCAGCTTTATTAGTTTTAGTATCAACAAAGATAGTTACATGGTTAGAGCGTTTGCGAATACGATATCCACGACCTTGAGGAGCGGTCAGCAGACGTTTGAGCATCATACCGCCATCTACCATGATATTAGTTACATACAGAGTTTCAGAATCAGCTTTCTTGCCGGTTTTTACTTCCCAGTTAGCAATAGCTGATTTGAGCAATTTCTCGAGTGCGCGGCTTGCTTCTTTTGTGGAGAAGTGCAATGCACCGAGGGCACGGTTTACTTCCATACCACGAATCATGTCAGCAACAAGGCGCATTTTTCGCGGGGAGGTAGGAACGTTGTTCAGCTTAGCGAAGTACTGGCTCTTGCGAGCTTCCTTCATAGCTTCAGCACTATTATGTTTTCTAGCACCCATTGTCTAAAATTGTTTTAATTTGTTGTGAATGATTAGTGGATTATTTCTTTCCTGCGTGTCCACGGAAAATACGGGTCGGAGCGAACTCACCGAGTTTGTGACCTACCATATTCTCAGTTACGTAAACAGGAATGAATTTATTTCCGTTATGAACGGCGATTGTGTGACCTACGAAATCAGGAGAGATCATACTTGCGCGTGACCAGGTCTTAACAACTTCTTTCTTGTTAGCCTCATTCATAGCAAGCACTTTTTTCTCCAACTTAACGTTGATAAACGGTCCTTTTTTCAATGAACGACTCATAATTCTCTTCTGTTTAATAGGTTACTTTTTACGTCTTTCAATAATGTATTGGTTAGACTGATTCTTCGGATGGCGAGTCTTATAACCCTTAGCCAACAAGCCCTTACGGCTTCTCGGATGTCCACCAGATGCGCGGCCTTCACCACCACCCATTGGGTGATCTACCGGGTTCATAACAACACCACGGTTGTGAGGACGACGACCTAACCAACGGCTACGACCAGCTTTACCAGATTTCTCGAGCGCGTGATCGCTGTTACCTACGACACCTACGGTAGCGCGGCATGCTGCTAGCACTTTACGGAGTTCGCCGGAAGGCAACTTAATCATTGCATACTTGTCCTCACGACCTGCGAGTTGTGCGAACACACCTGCAGAACGTACCATTTGGGCACCTTGGCCCGGACGAAGCTCGATGTTATGCACCAATGTTCCCAGAGGAATCTCTGAGAGAGGAAGTGCATTACCTACTTCAGGAGCGATACCGCTACCTGACAGAACAGTTTGACCTACTTGCAATCCGTTTGGAGCAAGCATATAACGCTTCTCACCATCAGCGTAGAACAAAAGGGCGATACGAGCCGAACGGTTCGGATCATACTCAATTGTCTTAACAACTGCGGGTACACCGTCTTTGTTGCGTTTGAAGTCAATTACGCGGAACTTTTGTTTGTGTCCACCGCCGATATAACGCATGGTCATTTTACCAACATTGTTGCGACCACCCGTTTTCAGCTTACCGAACACAAGCGATTTCTCTGGTGCGCTTGCGGTAATTGTCTCAAACGCGCCAATAACTTTGTGTCTTTGCCCCGGTGTAGTGGGTTTTAATTTACGTACAGCCATTTTTAAATATTGCTATAAAAATCAATTGTTTCACCTTCTTTCAATGTAACGATGGCTTTCTTGTACGCTTGTTGTGCACCGCGAAGAAGACCGGACTTCGTCCAGCGTTGTTTGTTCTTCGGAGCTACTACAAGGGTGTTTACATCTTCCACCTGTACATTGTACATTTCTTCTACTGCCTTCTTGATTTGCACTTTATTGGCAGTACGCTCTACGCGGAAACCATAACGGTTGAACTTCTCGCCGGCGGCGGTCATCTTTTCAGTGACGATAGGTTTAATAATAATTGCCATAATCTTGCCTCCTTATGCTAAAGTTTCTTCGATTGCTTTCACGCTGTCTTTCAACAGTACGAGAGCGTTCGAGTTCATGATTGCGTATGTATTGAGTTCACCAACCGTTACCACGTTGGTACGCTCGATGTTACGAGCTGATTTCAAAACAACGTCGTTGTTCTCCGGAAGTACAAAGAGTACTTTCTTACCGGCGATGTTCAGTTTGCCAAGTACTTCAACCATAGCTTTCGTCTTAGGAGCCTCAAATGCAAGAGTATCCAACACGATGAGCTGGTCTTGTTTAGCGCGCAGACTGAGAGCAGAACGGCGAGCGAGTTGTTTTACTTTGTGGTTCAGTTTGAAGCTATAATCACGAGGTACAGGACCAAAAATGGTACCACCACCAACGCGAACCGGCGATTTCAAATCACCCGGACGTGCACCTCCACCACCTTTCTGGCGGCCGAGCTTACGGGTAGAGTGAGCGTTTTCGCTACGTTGTTTAGCTTTTGCTGTTCCCTGACGGTTGTTTGCTAAGAATTGCTTAACGTCCAAGTAAATAGCGTGGTCGTTAGGCTCGATTCCGAAGACCTCATCATTGAGCTTGATCTTCTTTCCGGTTTTCTCACCGGCTTGATTCAAAATACTAATTTCCATACTCATTACTTGTTAATAGTTACAATACTGTTCTTTGCACCCGGAATAGAGCCCTTCACCATGATGAGGTTGTACTCAGGGATAACTTTCAAAACTACAAGGTTTTGTACGGTTACGCGGTCTTGACCCATGTGACCTGCCATACGGGTACCCGGGAAGATGCGGCTAGGATAAGCACAAGCACCTACTGAACCCGGTGCGCGAAGACGGTCGTCCTGACCGTGAGTAGATTGACCTACTCCACCGAAACCATGGCGTTTCACAACACCTTGGAAACCTTTACCTTTGCTGGTGCCTACTACGTCAACATAACTACCTTCTTCGAAGATGTTTACATTGATTTCGTCACCCAGCTTTAACTCCTGGTCAAATCCGTCAAACTCTGCGAGATAACGCATTGGATTGACGCCAGCGGCTTTGAAATGACCGGCCTCAGCCTTGTTCGTGTGCTTCTCGCTCTTCTGCTTGAAACCTACTTGAACAGCCTGATAACCGTCTTTCTCCACTGTCTTAAGTTGCGTAACTACGCAAGGACCAGCTTCAATAACGGTGCATGGTACATTCTTACCATCGGCACCGAAAACGGATGTCATTCCGATTTTTTTACCTAATAATCCTGGCATTTTTGCTAGATTAAATAATTAATAATTGTTGTTAGTTAACTTCCACTCTCGCCGACGGGGGTCGTTGTGTTGTCACACTGTTGCTATCCGTCGGATGTGGCCTGTTGGTTGTGTAATTAAACCTTAATCTCTACTTCCACACCGCTGGCAAGCTCGAGTTTCATTAAAGCTTCAACGGTTTTGTTGTTACTGTTGTAGATATCGATGAGTCGCTTGTAGTTAGCGAGCTCGAATTGCTCACGGCTCTTCTTGTTAACGAAGGTTGAGCGGTTTACGGTGAAGATACGTTTGTGTGTCGGCAGTGGAATTGGACCGCTTACAACTGCACCCGTAGCTTTAACCGTCTTAACAATCTTCTCTGCAGACTTGTCAGCCAAGTTGTGGTCGAAAGATTTCAGTTTAATACGAATTTTTTGACTCATTTTAACTTTTAATTAAATTGTTTGTTTTCGTTTTCGCACGCGCAGACCCCTAAAGAGTCATTCGCTTAGATGACCCGCGTGTACGTATTAATTATAAGTACGTGCGCGCTCGCACGTGATTTATTTTTATACAAGGTCAGCCCTACCGCCGCATTCCGTCAAAACGGTTTTAGCAATAGCGCTGCTTACTGGCGCATAATGACTGAACTCCATACTGCTTGTAGCGCGGCCGCTGGTGATAGTACGAAGCGCTGTCACATAGCCGAACATCTCGGACAATGGAACATGTGCTTTGACTATACGAGCGCCGGTACGAGCGGTGTCCATGCCTTCTACTTGTCCACGACGCTTGTTCAAGTCGCCGATAACATCACCCATGCTCTCTTCAGGAGTAACAACCTCAATCTTCATGATTGGCTCCATAAGAACTGGTTTAGCTTTCACGCAAGCGTTCTTGAACGCAATCTGTGCACAGATCTCGTAAGATAATTGGTCGGAGTCTACCGGGTGGAAGCTACCATCAATAACGGTCACTTTCAGTTTATCCACTGGGAAACCAGCCAATACACCATTCTTCATCGCGGTCTGGAAGCCTTTCTCGATAGCAGGGATATACTCCTTAGGAATATTACCGCCCTTCACCTCGTTGATGAATTGCAAGCTTCCTTCGAAGTCGTCGTCAGCCGGCTCAACACGAACAATCATGTCAGCAAACTTACCACGACCACCGGATTGTTTTTTGTACGTCTCGCGCAGCTCAACCGGAGCGCTGATAGCCTCACGGTAAGCCACTTGCGGACGACCTTGGTTGCACTCTACCTTGAACTCACGTTTCAAACGGTCGATAATAATCTCCAGGTGAAGCTCACCCATACCGGAGATAACGGTTTGACCGGTCTGCTCATCGGTTTTAACGGTGAAGGTTGGGTCTTCTTCCGCAAGCTTAGCCAGACCGACACCAAGTTTGTCGAGGTCAGCTTGACTCTTCGGCTCAACGGAGATACCGATAACCGGTGCCGGGAATTCGATTGACTCGAGTACGATTGGCTTATCCTCATCGCAGAGGGTATCACCGGTACGGATATCTTTGAAACCAACACCTGCACCTATATCACCTGCAGCAATAAAGTCCACAGGATTCTGGTGATTCGAATGCATTTGGAAAATACGGCTGATACGCTCTTTCTTGCCCGAACGCGGGTTGTAAACATACGAACCGGCTTCCAGTTTACCTGAATAGACTCTGAAATAACACAGACGGCCTACATACGGGTCGGTTGCAATCTTAAAGGCCAGCGCGCAAAGCGGTTGGTCATCACTCGGTTGACGCGAAATCTCTTTCTCGTTACGTGGGTCAACACCTTCAATTTGTGGCGTATCCAGCGGACTCGGCAGATAAGCACAAACGGCGTCAAGCATCGTTTGCACACCTTTGTTCTTAAAGGAGCTACCACAGATTACCGGAAAGATCTTCATTGCGCATGTTCCCTTACGGATTGCCATACGAATCTCATCCTCAGTAATGGTAGATGGGTCGTCGAAGTATTTCTCCATCAGCGTGTCGTCGAACTCAGATACTGTCTCCAGCATCTTATCGCGCCACTCTTCGGCTTCGGCTACAAGTCCTGCAGGAATATCTTCCTCCACATACTCTGCACCCATTGTCTCATCGTGCCAGATGATTGCTTTCATCTTAACGAGGTCAACGACACCTTTGAAGGTCTCTTCTGCGCCAATTGGAATCTGAATTGGACACGGCGTAGCGCCAAGCACTTCTTTAATCTGTCTAACCACATCAAAGAAGTTAGCACCGGAACGGTCCATCTTATTCACGTAGCACAGACGCGGTACATTATACTTATCAGCTTGACGCCATACGGTCTCAGACTGTGGTTGTACACCGCCGACAGAGCACAGTGCCATCACGGCACCATCAAGGATACGGAGAGAGCGCTCTACCTCAACTGTAAAGTCCACGTGACCCGGAGTGTCTATAAGATTGATCTTATATTTCTCATTCTTATAGTTCCAATAAGTGGTCGTTGCAGCGGAAGTGATAGTGATACCACGTTCTTGCTCTTGCTCCATCCAGTCCATTGTTGCTGCACCATCATGAACCTCACCAATCTTGTGAGTCAGTCCCGTGTAGAACAATATACGCTCAGAAGTCGTCGTCTTACCGGCATCAATGTGTGCCATGATGCCGATGTTTCTGTTATATTTCAGGTCGTGTTTAGCCATCTAATCTGATTTATCAATTAGAATCTGAAGTGTGCAAATGCACGGTTAGCTTCTGCCATGCGGTGCATATCTTCCTTACGTTTGAATGCGCCACCTTGGCTATTAAGAGCATCCATAATTTCTGCAGCAAGCTTCTCAGCCATCGAATGACCTCCGCGTTTGCGTGCGAACGAAATCATGTTCTTCATTGCAATACTCTCTTTGCGGTCTGCACGAATCTCAGTAGGAACCTGGAACGTTGCACCACCGATACGCTTGGACTTAACCTCTACCAACGGAGTAATGTTGTCCAATGCGGCTTTCCAAATGTCAAGAGCAGACTTCTCTGCCTCTTTGTTCTTTTGTTCAACCAAGTCAAGAGCGGTATAGAATACGCCATAAGCAATATTCTTCTTACCATCCAACATGAGGTGGTTCACAAATTTAGCGACCATCACTTCACCGAACTTAGGATCCGGCAGAATGATACGTTTCTTTGGTTTTGCTTTTCTCATTTTTGTTTACTTTTTTGTGGCTGTCAAATTCTTCAGCAGTTTCAAGCGCAGCTCCATGCAATCTTTAGCCTTTTGCCCTTCACCCTTCACCCTTACTCCCGCTTACTCAACCGATCAACCCATTAAAATCTGTCCCATCGTATGGAACGTTTAGTTAGTTTCTTTGTTTTGCAGAATTGTTGTCTGTCTCAGTTGTTCGTCTAATCTTTCAACTTTCGACTTTCGACTTCAAACTTACTTCTTAGCTTTCGGGCGTTTTGCACCGTACTTACTACGACGTTGCAAGCGGTTAGCTACACCGGCGGTATCCAACGTACCACGAACTACGTGATAACGTACACCTGGCAGGTCCTTTACACGACCACCACGTACCATCACGATGCTGTGCTCCTGCAAGTTGTGACCTTCACCCGGAATGTAAGCGTTAACTTCCTTTTGGTTGGTAAGACGTACACGTGCCACCTTACGCATTGCGGAATTAGGCTTTTTAGGAGTGGTTGTGTAAACACGTACACAAACGCCACGACGTTGTGGGCAGCTGTCCAATGCAGGGCTCTTGCTCTTGTCGATAAGTTCTGCTCTTCCTTTTCTAACTAATTGTTGAATTGTAGGCATTGTAACTTGTTTTGGTTAATAATTGTTGTTAATT
>JAEDLW010000072.1:0-4988 GCA_016295035.1 Paludibacteraceae bacterium | reverse complement strand
GCCTAAAAATAACAATCCACTTCGTCAATGTCTGAGAAGTGGATAAATTCATCATACGTAAGGTCAGCTCAACGTCAGCGTAACCTCTGCTGTATGAGATGTTCACAGCTCCATTCCTCGAGAGCATTGTTGAACGAAAAAAGAGGCAGGTATTCTGACTTATCCCTTTTTCTGCGCCTTCCCAGCTCAAGCCAGTGACATATTGCAGAAAAATATAAGGACTTACAGCAGCGGGTCTGTCCCGGATTTGCACCGGATTCCCTTTTAATTACACTACGTGTAAACCACTATTTTCTATGTCTAAATTCAGTTTAGTTCCGAATTCGAGTGCAAAAGTACTACAATTATTTGGATTGTGCAATTTTTTTAGCGAAAAAATCATGCACAACTGGTTTCCAACCTATCGTTAAGTACACAACACGCGCAATTAAATGTACAAAATATGCAGCATATAGTGCTTGTACACCCCATATACGATATAAAGCAATATACGTAATAACAAATCCTATTGCCGCCATGATCATCGCATTCCGAATAGGACGACCAGCTGTTGCGCCGATATAGATGCCATCCCACATAAATGCCAAGGTAGAAACCAGTGGCATAGCAATAAGCCAAGGAATATAAGGTTTGGAAGCGTTAAGCACATCTATTTCATCTGTCATGATAGCAATACTATTAATTCCACTTATAGCGTACACAATCGTAAATAACACGCCTACTCCAATACTCCATCCAAATAGATCTTTGAGCAAAGTGGAAAGTCGGTCATGGACATCCACATATTTATCGTGTTCACCAAATAGTTTACCGACCAATGCTTCTCCAGCGTATGCAAAACCGTCCACGAAATAACTAAATAGCATAAACAGTTTCATCAATATACTACTAACTGCCAATTCTATATCGCCATAACTGCCTGCGATGGATGTAAAGCCAACATAGACAATCATAAAGCACAAGGACCGAATAAACAGATTGCCATTAAGCGATAATAGATGCCGTAACTCCGACCACCGCATTACATGCTTTAAGTGTTCAAACTCTTGCAGATAAGGCCTATATTTGGTCACCAAGAAGATAGACGCAACGATCAATCCTACATATTGCGCAATCAGCGTTCCGTGAGCTACTCCTAAAGCACCAAGAGGTGTGTAAATGGCTAATACGTATGAAGATATTACGTTTATCACATTGATTATCACATCACAAATCATTGGGGACATGGCATCTTGCATACCAATAAACCATCCGCGGAAAGTCATCAAGGCTAATGTGGCCGGCGCAGCCCAAATACGAATAAAGAAGTACTTACGCGCAAAAATTTCCACCTCAGGTGAGCAGGAAACACAGGCTAATACAGCCGTAACAAACAACCATTGTATAGCCCATACAAGCATTGTTCCGAAAGCAGATAAAGCGAAACTCTGCGCCAATAACTTCGAACACTCCGTTTTATCATGACGACCAAAAGCCTGTGCAGTCATACCGGAAGTACCTACTCTCAGGAAACCGAAGTTCCAGTACAGCAGGTCAAACAACATGGTGCCGATAGCAATACCACCGATAGCAGCAGCATCAGAGATATGCCCAATAATAGCCGTATCTACCAAGCCAACAAGAGGTATTGTGATACTCGCTAAGATACTTGGGACAGCTAAACGTAATATTTGAATATTGGTATTACTCAATCAATCCTCCTCCAACTAATAAATCGTTTTGATAGATAACAACCGACTGTCCGGGTGTAACTGCCCAAACGGGTTCTTTAAAGGTCAGCACTCCGTCTTTATAGATTGCCTCACTTGGCTGACTACGATAACGAATTTGCGCGAATACAGGTTGCGAATAGTCTCCATTAAATTTATATTCACTAATTCGCACATTATTTGTGTATAATTCATCATGTGTTCCGAGAGTCACTTGATTGCGAGCCGCATCAATTTTAGTCACAAATGCGGGATAGCCAAGTGCTATTCCTAAACCTTTGCGTTGACCTATTGTATAACATGTGTATCCTGCGTGTTGACCCAATACTTTTCCTTGTGCATCTATATAGTCTCCTGATGTTGTCTCAACGCCTTCGGATGCAAGGAATGAACGATAATCGTTGTCTGCGACAAAGCATATCTCTTGCGATTCACGCTTCTTCGACAGCTTTTCAAATCCATGCTGCAAAGCGATTGTTCGTACTTCATCTTTTGTTAAGTCGCCTAAAGGAAAGATAGTGCGACTTAGGTTCTCCTCTGTTAACATCCATAGGAAATATGTTTGGTCTTTATGCTTATCAACGGCTTTTCGGAGAAAATAATGACCATCTTTCTGCGCGATGCGAGCATAATGCCCCGTTGCGATATAATCACAACCGTATTCATCTGCAGCAGCCATCAATTCTCCCCATTTGATGTGCGAATTACATAAAACACATGGATTAGGTGTGCGACCATGACGATATTCGTCCACAAAATTAGCAATCACATGCTTTCTAAACGTGTCACGGAAGTCCAATATATGGTGTTCAAAGCCTAGTTGTTCGGCTAAATACTTTGCCTCCATAATAGATTCTATCGAACAGCATCCTTTCTCTTTAGCGATACAACTCTCTCGAATTGAATCGTATGTACGGAAAGTGACACCTACTAATTCGTAGCCTTGTTCCAATAGAAGCATGGCAGCTACAGAGCTGTCTATACCGCCTGACATCGCTATGAGAACACGTTTTTTGCTCATTTGGACCAATCTAACATCTTTTGTATCGGTTTAACAGCTTTTTCGGCTACTTCTGTAGGCACAATCACTTCATTGGACTCGTTCAGCAAGCACTCGTAGAGTTTTTCCAACGTATTCTGCCGCATATACTCGCACTCATTACAACTGCAACCAACTCCTTCCGTCATTTCAGGAGGCACAGGAATTAGGTTTGCTTCGGGACAAGCCTTACGCATCTCGTGAAGAATACCACTTTCGGTAACAACGATAAAGTCCTTCTCTTCAGGATGTTGGCGCACATAATTTAAAATGGCTTGTGTGCTACCAATCACATCTGCAAGGTTCAAAATAATTTGCTTACATTCGGGATGAGCCAAGACTTTTGCATTGGGATATTGCTGCTTCAAATTCAATAGTGCCTCTACGGAGAAACGAGAGTGCACATGGCAGCAACCATTCCACAACTCCATTGTTCTGCCGGTTACAGAATTGATATACGCACCCAAATTCTGGTCTGGACCAAATAGGATTTTCGCATCTTCAGGCAGATGGTTCACTATCTTGAGCGCATTGCTACTCGTCACAACGACATCGGTTAACGCTTTTACGGCAGCCGATGTGTTGACGTACGAAACGACTTGGTAATCAGGATGTTGCTTTTTCCATGCAGCTAAATCTTCCGCTTTGCAGCTATCGGCTAAAGAGCATCCTGCTGATGGATCCGGTATAAGCACTTTCTTGTTTGGGCACAATATTTTCGCCGTTTCAGCCATAAAATGCACGCCGCACATCACTAATATATCCGCATCTGTTTGCGCGGCTTTCTGTGCCAATGCGAGGGAATCACCAATAAAATCGGCTACATCCTGTATCTCTGAACGTTGATAATAATGCGCCAAGATTATCGCATTTTTCTTCTTGGCCAGCTCTCTAATTTGCTCCTGTATATTCATATAATTACAAATCACAAATTACAAAATCTCTTTCAGTATCTCACTTACTGTCGGATGCGGGAAGACAACTTGTTTGAACTCATCAACTGTGTACCCCATTCGTACGGCAAAAGATGCCGCTGCTATAAACTCCGAACATGGATTACCAATCATGTGAACTCCAAGAACGGAGTGCGACTTTTTGTCTATCAGCATCTTACATAGTCCATTTTCTCCCTCGTTCTCTGCTACAAACCGTCCGGAGAATGTCATGGGCATAGTACGCACTTCGGCATCAAAGTCCTTTTCGGTGATGCCAATACAGGCGATTTCCGGATTTGTATAAACCACTGAAGGAATAGCATTATATGCTATCCGTTGTAACGGAATCTGCTTGAGCATGCGGCCTACAGCCACTTCGGCTTGACGACTTGCCACATGCGCCAACATAATCTTTCCCGTTACGTCTCCTGCGGCATAGACATTAGGCAGATTGGTCTTCATAAAGTCATCCACCACTATAGCGCCGCGGTTATATTCCATATCAGTCAAAGCTTCTAATCCTTGCAGATTAGCTCTACGTCCTACTGAGACAAGGATTTTGTCTGCTTCAATAATTTCTCCGCTTTCCACTTTCAATTTTCCGCTTTCAATAGACACCACCTTGGTATTGGTAATAATCTTGATGCCACTCTTTTCATACTTTTCACGGAGAATGGCAACGATATCTTGGTCTATATTAGGCAAAATAGTCGGCATCGCTTCTATAATTGTGACTGGGACGCCTAATTCATGGTACAATGTAGCAAACTCCATTCCTATTACGCCACCGCCGACTATAATGATTGAAGCCGGCAGCTCTTTGGCATCCAAAGCCGCCGTAGAATCCCACACGTGCTCATTGTCCTTAATACCAGGAATAGGCGGAACGAAATTCGTAGAACCGGTGCAAATAAGCAGATTTTCTGCTTCGTATTGCTCTTCAGCGCAACTGATAGTCACTACTTTGTCTGTACGGCTGACAACCGATGCAGCGCCGCTAATAACCGTACAATGTTCATTATTGAGTTTCGCACGGATTCCGGCAACGAGTTTACGTACCACTTTCGTCTTTCGTTGCTGCATCTTGACATAGTCAAACGACACATTCTCTGCTTTTACTCCGTATTTATCTGCATGAGCAGCATTATAATACTGTTTGGCGCTATACAAGAGTGTTTTAGTCGGAATACAACCGACATTTAGACAAGTTCCTCCTAATGCATTTTGCTCAAAAAGAACTACATCTTTACCTGCCTTAGAGGCTATTTCAGCAGCCGTATAACCAGCTGGACCGCCACCTAATAT
>JAEDLW010000071.1:0-5008 GCA_016295035.1 Paludibacteraceae bacterium | reverse complement strand
ACCTGTTCCTTTTTTCGATATCCATTCCCCTTTTCCTACTATAAATCAGCACCACAAGTGCAGATTTATTGTATTTCCCACAAAAAACCAAATTATATTTGGTAGTATCATTTTTTATTCGTACCTTTGCACGCTTAAATAATATTTACAATGGAACAGAAGGAAAAATATCCATTTGGCGTAGGTATCACATGGTCACTTAAATATCGGCAAAAAGAAGTGGATTCGAAGTTTCCTGAAAACGAAATACTCTTTACTTGAATCATTATAACATTAAATCTCAAATTATTATGGAAAACGAAGAAAAGAAAATCGTTGTCAAACGCAACTATGAAAAACCGAATTCAGTATCCGCATTAGAGAACTCCGACAATTTCAAAGCCGAAAAAGTATTGAATGTGCTTGCTACCATCATCCTTTGGTTAGGAAAAATCTTCTGCGTGTTATTCCCGCTCGTTGGTATCGGACTGATGCTTTATGCTTCTGCAGCTGATCGTGGTTACGGAGTCGCTGAAATATATATAGGAGTTGGAATCGGATTGATTATATATGGTTTAATCGTTTATTTCCTGCATTTGTTGGTATGGGCGGCTATCCGTGTGCAAATCAATATCTCTTATCGCTTGACTAAGCTCGATATGAAGAATGCCGAAGAAAAAGAATCAAAATAATTTTATCATTTACGTTATATGAAAAATATTCTTGCTAAATTACTCGCTGTAGTAGTTGTCGTTGCTACATTTACAAGTTGCCACTTCGGCAAATCCGAGGTTAAGGAAATTAATTATTCCCTCCTTCCTTATGTCTTTAAAACGGACGAGGGCGCTATGTGGTTGGGCTACCTTGACACGAAAGGAAACGTGGTCATTAATCCTCGATTCCCTGATGCATGGGCATTCTCATGTGGTTTAGCGCAGGTCGTAGATACCAACTACCTACACGGCTATATTGATGAAACAGGTCGTTTCGTTATTCCGGCAATCTATGACAACGAAACGATGTTCTTTGAGAATCTGGCATTTGCTCATCAACCGGGACAACCAATCGTCTGTCTCAATACAGCGGGAAAAGTAGTCTTTGAATTGCCTGATATTATTGAAGCAGGAGTGTTCTCAGAAGGCTTAGCACCCGTCTGCAATTCCAATAACAAATGGGGATTCGTTAATAACAAAGGTGAAATGGTCATCACACCTCAATTTGACCAAGTGGACTTATTCTCAGAAGGCTTAGCAGGAGTAATGCTTGGCGATAAATGCGGATATATCGGTCATGACGGACATTTCGTGATAAATCCACAGTACAGAACAGTTTATACCTTCACTTTCGGAAAGGCTCACGTTAAAAAATCTAACTATGGCTACGGAGACATCATAGATAAACAGGGAGTCGATGTTTCTGATAAATTCTCAGGTTGTGATTATGACTGGATCTCGGAAGGCTTAGTCTTAGGCACAGAGAAACAACACACTATCATCCGAAATCATTATGGTGACTTAATGGCTACTACTCAAAAATTTGATAATTGGGGACGATTCTCTGAAGGCCTATGCAAAGTCTTAATTGGAAAAAAGTGGGGATTTATTGACAAAAAGGGACTCGTTGCAATCAATCCTCTTTATGACAATGTCTCTAACTTCCATGATGGCGTCGCTATTGTTGTAGTTGACGACAAATATGGACTGATTGATCATAAAGGAAATGTGGTGGTAGAGCCCCAATATCTACATATCGGCTCTATTCCTCATTTCTGGGCAGGTAGTAGTGAAACAATGCTCAAAAGCGACATGCTGCCGAAATACAGTTGCAGACTGGACATTAACAGAACCAAAAAGAAAAAGAAATAATTGCGTATTAATCCATGAAACATAAGTTGTTCCTTTTTGCCGCACTATTATGTCTATCCGGTGCAGCAGCGGCAAACAATGTACTCCAGAAATCTGACAAACTTGAGCCTCGATGGGTTAAGCATACTCCAAAAGCGGAGAACTTAAATATCGCTTATCGAGTGGTGCAAGTCTATGTCGACGATTTGAGCGAAGCACCACAAAAATCTCTCAAAGAGCTGGCTAATTATGTCCCGCAGGAGTGGGGCGTACAAACAGGTACCGCTGCAGAGATGCAGGTCTCTGGTTATGACGGTGATGAACTCCTCGTACGGGTCGGAAGTCTTAACGGAAATGCCCAACAGTTACCTATGCGGTGCCGATTAATAGACACATACTGGGAATTGGTGCAAATGGGCTTCCGTAATCAATATCGCTGCTATGTCCTCTATCAGGTTAAACGTCCTGGAGCGTCTCAGTATGCGGAGGAATATGTGCGCGTAACTGACCGCTACGGCTTTGGACCAGTCGCGATTTCTATTATCCCCGGTGCAGGACAAATGTATAAAGGCTCGTATCTTAAAGGTGGACTCATAATGGGAGGCTCTGTGCTTTGTGCTGGTGGTATCGTACTCTGCGAGGCTACCAAGGCAAGCTACCAAGCGTTAGCTAATAAGGAACATAATGCCGCTAAAAGGACTACTTATCAAAATAATGCAAACAACTGGGGAACAGGTAGTTATGTGTGCATAGGTGCCTTAGCTGCCCTGTGGATATACAACATTATTGATGCCGGTGTCGCTCCTGGTGCAAGACATACAGTGGTTGATAAAGACCAAAGACGCGATGTCTCCTTTAGATTGGAACCAACAATGATGGATCCTTACACTCCGTCACTTACAGCTCGAATAACATTTTAATCACATAAAACAATGAGAAAATCATATCTTTTATTAACAGTCATCTTAGCGGTACTATTCTCCGCATGCGCACAAAAAGAACCTGATGTATGGGGTGGTATATCCGGTATCGTTAAGGATTTCCAAAACAATAATCCTCTTGAGGGAGTTAAAGTCACTATCACGTCAACAGGGGATTCTAAAATTACCGGCTCGGATGGACAATTCACTTTTGAAAATCTGGACGCAAAGGAATACACTATCTCCTTTGAGAAGGCAGGCTATCTGACTACTACCCAAACCGTACGTGTCCTGGCTGGCGAAACAGTTAGTGCACACATTCAAATGAAACCAAACCTCTTGGGTATCGATGTCTTGCCGACAGCATTGGATTTCGGAACGGACAAGGCCTCACTCGAACTTACTGTTACTGCAACGAACGGTAAGTCGGTGCACTTCGATGTTAAAGCGTCCGAAACGTGGATTACTGTCACTCCTACTTCGGCTACCGTCAGTACTTCTACCAAACTCAATGTGATGGTGGATAGAAATGTTGCAGCAGGTAAATATACCGGTTCTATTATCATCTCTGCTAATTCGGAGCAAATGACTGTTCCCGTTTATATGCAGATCGCAGGAGGTATTAAACCTGTCATCTCTGTTCAATCCATTACGGAGGTGGCACAAACATCTGCTAAGATTAATGGCCTGCTCACACTCGAAGGAGGCATCAGCGTGTCTGATTATGGAGTATGTTATGCCACTACCGCTAACCCAACCGTTAATAACACCAAAATCTCTCGTGGAGGAAGTAGTTCGTCACAGTCTTTCGTTTGCCTACTGAGTGGGTTGACTCCTGCAACGCAATATCATGTGAGAGCGTACGCAGTGAGCGAAGGAAGTACGTACTATGGCGAAGAAAAAACCTTTACCACTTCTAATGGTGGCGGAGGTGGAGGCGGATCCGAAGATTATTCGTCGGCAAAACTGAAAAGTACAAACGATAATCTGTCTATCGCCATCCTGAGTTGTAAACGGCTCGCCAGTGGTAACATCCAAATGGAGACAACGATTCTAAATAAGGGCATTAACGCATATACCGATTTCCGTGTACAAGCAGTGGGAACTGGTTATACTTGGGATGGCAAAACTTATATTACCCAAATCATCGATGACTTCGCAACCGATTATGGACAGTATGACCTAAAGATGAATCTTAATGGTAAAGAAGGTAACAGCCTGGGTGCAGTTTCTGTTCCGCTGAATGCCACAAAGAAGTTCATCCTCACGCTTAAGAACGTGCCGGAAGATGCTAAACGTATCTCCGTTCGTCTGGCTTGTATGTTCTATGCCTATCCCACTGAGTATGCTTATTTAACCTATGATAATGTTCCCATATATTAAATGATTACATATATGAAAAAGACACTCTTATTTTTGGTCGTTTTCGCGCTGATGATGGCAAGTTGCAGCAATCTGGTTATAGAACCGGAGTCATCTAAACCACAGTTTGATGAGCTGATTATAGAAGACGTGTTGGCCACATCCATGACATGGCAAAGCAAATACATTCTTAAATCACAAGGAGACCACCAACCTGCAGAATATGGTTTTATGTATTCAACCAAACCGGATGTCCCTATTGATGAGGCTATAAAAGACGGAATGGAATATAAGGTCGGACACTACAACTTCTCAGGTAATGTGGAGGATCTCAAACCCAATACTACGTATTACGGTTGCTTGTATTGCTACACCAAGGACAATAAGAAATATTACCAAGGCGAGATTCAACCCTTTACCACACGTGCACAAGGAGACTTTAGCCAAGTTAAGGTTAAGAGCCCGCTTAATGATGATGTAGAATTAGGTTTTCTGGGATGTTATCGCGTAAGCAGCAATAAAGTGGTAGCTGAAGTTACCATCAAAAATCTCGGTATTGAGCAAATTGACTATTTTGGCATCTATTTCCCCGGCTCAGGTCAAACGGTTGACGGCAAATCCTATACAACTCATTTCGAGGACGAACTGTACACCGATTATTTGGCATCTATGGTTAGTTATGAAATCAATGGCGATAAGTACTCAGGCAGTACTCAGTGCAACGCAAAAGGAATACCTGTCAATGCTACCCGTAAGCTCAAGATATCCATTAACGGTGTGCCAGCCAGTGTGAAGAAACTGGATTTGTATATAATGTCTTATTTCTATAACTACTACGGCTCCCCGTCATTATATATGAGTTTTGAGAACGTGCCGATTTACTAATTGGTAGTGATTACACAA
>JAEDLW010000002.1:0-61560 GCA_016295035.1 Paludibacteraceae bacterium | reverse complement strand
CTGAAGTTGCATTGACCGCGGCACGGAGTTCCTTACCATTCAAGTCAATGGTCATCGCCTGGGTGATATTATTGGTAGCCGTGATGGTACCCAAATCCACATTACGCAACAGTTTCAGCGTTGATCCTGCACTCGCGTTGGCGGCAGCAAGACCTGCAGCCCATGTTTCGTATTCCGTAGTTACACCACCGGCAGTGGTCACGCTTACATCGTTGGTCGCCGCAGCCTCCGAGTGACCGGCAATCGTTACTGTCCATTCATCGCCGTTTGCTGCTGTCAGCGTCAAAGTCGCCTCCGTGTCTCCCACGCCATTATTCGTATCATAAGTATATTCAACCGTTACTTCGCATGTTCCATCCGAGAAATTAGGCGTTACCATATAGCCAGTAATTGCCAATGCACCTGTTCCGCTTACCGGTTTCGATGTCGGAAAGGTCGGGAAGTCGTCCTCGGCACCGTAGTTATAGGTAAAAGTCGCCGAACCCGTTTTGCCGGACTCGCCCTGCGTTGCGTGTGCATCTTTGACTTCCACTCCGACAAACTCCAACGCGGGGAAGTTAGCCGTAACCGTACAGGTCTTCGCTTCACTGCCACTTGCTTTCGATTGCAGCGAAACGGTAGTGGAGTGATTACGGCTGGCTCCACCATACGAACCACCGCCGTTAAACTTTCCAGTGGCTATAACATTGTTTCCGTCTTGCGCCCAACTTGTAATCGTAAATTTACCATCAGCCGTTTCCGGAGACTTGTTCAAGTCCAGCGCAATCGTCTTCAGTTTAGACGTTTCAAAAGTTACTGTAAACGGATAGTCTTTAGACGGATTGGTAGGAGTAAGATTTATTGATGTCTCATCTACACTATCCACCGTCACCTCCACAAAAGTTGCAGTGGCAGTATAGGGTTTCGTGCCGTTTTTGGAAGTACTGGCAGCACATGATACATTTCCGTTTGTCGATGCTGCGGTATAGGGACCGCCTGTTACTGTACCGGTAAGAGAGACGTTATATCCAGGGTTAATATCCACCCACCAATACATCGTTACATTTCCACCCGAAGTCGATGTCGAAGCACTTGTAACCGGAGTATTTGGATTAGGTGTTCCCGGTCTTGTGCTACTATTCGCTACATATACCGATCCGGCACCTGTCGGTTTTCCTGATGCTTCGTTTATCTGCAGGGAGGCATAGTAGTTGCTTGAGCCACCATTTACCCACGAATTGGTAATGCCGAGGGTCGTGAGCAGTACGAGGAGTGTTAGCCGCAGGAAGTTATGATTTAGGTTTAAACGTCTCATTGTGGTGAAGTTTGAAATGATATTGAAAATATTTTCATATCATTTATTGTACCTTATTCGTTTTTGTATACTAATTTTCGACCTAATATTTTTCATCTACTTTTCAGTCCGCACTACATAATGCGCGTATATGCGTGTGCTCGTGCGCCAATAAAAAGCGGCGCAAAAGTACAGCATTTTTCCGAAATACACAAACAAAAGTATAAAATTATTAAAAAACGTAATATTTTTAATAATAAAAATCTATAATGCAACGCAGACGTGGCAAAAAAAAAGACTTATTTTCTAAAAGTGGGGATTTTGGAAATAAGCCACGGCGATTGCTTGAGTAAGACAAAAATCCAAGCAAGTGTTAGAGGAATAAACGCAGGATCGATGAGTCGGTGTGGGTAAACCAACATAGCAATAAGCCAAATGGCACAGATTGCAGCATATGGCAAAGCCCAGTAGTTACGCCATTTCCAGCAGATTGCAGGAAGGATATTAAAGGGAATAATAAGCCAGTTCCAAGAAGTGCAAGGAAGAGATGAGAAGACTACCAAATAGGTGAGAAAAGCTCCTAATGCAGTACTAATTGTGAGGGTAATATAATCTGCAAAAGACTTATTAAAAACCCAGCCAAGAATTGTCAGAAAAAGTAGTATAAAGGCAACTAAAAGAGGTGTGAACCAAGGTTTGGTATAAGTAATAGCAGATGGTAAAGACTCTACAGGAGTGGAGGATATAATAGGTGTATTATCCACTTTAGCTTTCATCCACACTTCCGCTAAATCCACCGGAATGACAGTTTTTTCTTGAGGAGGAAGTGCAAAATCTGCATCTATACCAATCATGGTAAGGATGAGCCATGTATTCCAAGGGAAGTATGTATGTCCAGCATCGTACAACATTTCACGTCTTGTGCGCAGATTCTCAGGTTTCCAAGGAGCATAATGGATAGGAGTATTTCCTAACGCTTCCTCCAAAAGTTTATGGCAGGAATAGGCACATCCGCGCGCTTCATAATCATATGGTAAATAGATTCCCTCAGCCAAATGTTGGTCTAAAATCCGCCATAGTTCCCGCTTGTATTCAATGGGCAATAGTATTTCATATTCAAGCACTCCTCTACCCTCTTGTTGGTAAGGAGATAAATACTGTTCGGGAGTTAGCGCAATCATGCCCATTTTTAGGTTTCCAGCAAGGAAAGTAAGGATTTTTCTTGCCGCATCTTCGCTTTCATAAGAGAAGTAATAATCTAATCCAAAAGCAGGACAAACGAGGTGAAGACAAGCGTGCCCATAAACCGAATAAAGTGCGCCACCAGGTTGCGTTACCACATAATAGGCTTTGACAAAATCCGATGCGGAGCGGTCTATGGTGTCATTAAAGCCTTGAGCGGCGTTGCGTTCGGCGACGGTCAGTTCTTTCTCTACCACGGAGGCATTTTGAGCTCTCACTTCCATAGGCAGCAAGAGAAGTAACACTATTTCAAGTATTTTCCGTAGCAGTTTCATATTTTTTGTGTCTGTAAAAAAAATATGCACGGATAGTGACTGACAAAAGTACGGCATATTTTTGACATACGCAAACATGTTAGAACGACTGCTATTTTTTTATTTTAAAAAAAATACTTTTGCAAGATAGAAATAGCAAAATAACAGAAAAATTTGGAAAAAAGTAAGTTTTGCATTATATTTGTATAAAAAAGGGGAAATAGGACGAAAAATGCAATTTTGATGATAAATTTGGGGACAAAGTATTGCAGGATTGAAAAAAATTTTGTATCTTTGCAGCGAATTTCGGGAAACCGAAAGAATTAACCATATTATTAACTAAAATCAAACCTTTAATTATGGAAAAATTTATTTCTTGCGAGGAGCAGGACGACCTCCGCATTGTTGAACATCTCAACATGTCAAACCTGCCAAGTATTTCACAAAACATGGTTTCATTGGCTTCGACGCCGGAAGAAAAGGACATTCTGTTAATGTCCACTCTCGCAGGCGCTGGTAGGTGAACAGTATCCGATGCTGATTGCCGGCGACAGCACGTTAAACACACTATATCAGTAAGATAAACTCGAAAGTCTCAAAGTCTCATAGTCTCACTCGAAACTAAAATCTCGAGCAGGGACGAAGATGTAAAATAACATAGTATAAACCTAAACAAGAAAGGAGAAAAATTATGAAAGTTGAATTAGATTATTGGTTAAGACAAGGCAAAGGAGTAATGGGCGAAAACTTTTATATCAGCCCACTAAAGTACGAGCCGGGTTGGGGAGTTGTTCGTCGCAAGCCCGGTCCGCGTAATCCACGCGGTCGTCGTAAGAAATGGGTTATGCCGGAAAGTCAAGCGGCAGGAGTACAGCGTTTTAACAACTATATTTCTGCAGCGAAGGCAATCTATGCGGATCCTGCGCAGCGGGCTGAATACGATGCGGCATACAAGGAATGGTTGCGGAACGAGAAGAGGCAATGCCGTACAGGAGGCAAGTTGGCCGGTCGTACGGTTCGGCATTTATGGGATTATGTGCGCGTACGCATGGCGATGAATAATCCGCTTTAAGTGGCGATTATGTCATAGTGGAGTCAGGCATGAGAACCTATCAGAAACCTATCAGGAACCTATCAGAAACCTATCAGAAACCTATGCCGGCGGGAAGGGATCTGTATGGCGACCAGCATAGATGGATATTATTTATTCGTCGCAGTTGCAGCCGTGGACGGTGCGTTTTTGTCGTGGAGCGGAAGTGAGTCGGTAGGCGACCTTGAAGCCCACGGCGAAGTTACCGAACTTAGCGACGAGTGGAGTCTCTTCGCGCCAAGCTTGAAGGACAGGAGTCATCATTCGACTGAGCGGGAAACCGTCTCGCGTGTCCGTTAAGTAGAGTATTCCGTGCCGGTCGGCATCGGGATATGTGGGCGCGGAGGTGAGTCCAGCGTCAAAATAGACACCGACGGAGATAAAGGACTCCGTTTTGCCGTATTGGGAGGCGATAAGAAAATCATACGTCAGTTCTCCTGCGAGTGAGCATTGCCATTTTGGAAGCGGGAGGTCGCCTTTATTCTCCATTTCAAAATTGCGGCTGGCAGCAAGCGGAAACGACTCCTCGACGAGGTTATCGTACTTGGGGTAATAGACGGCTAATGCGGCATCGGATGCGGTTTGTTTATAGGAGCCCTTGAACGGGAGTGCGAATCGCGGACCGATGAGGAAAGTGAAATGCTGAATATGGAAGCCGAGCTGTACGGGGAACGACGCGGAATAGCTGTAATGCCGCTCACGCAAGACTCCAATGTTATATCGCACGTCCATGATTTCGTTTTCGACATCCGTTACCGAATAGCTGTCTTCGTATCCCGCTTTGCGGTACGACGACGATGCGGCTTCTATACTGGCTCCTACGCGAAAGGCAATCCAATAAGGTGACTTATAGAGATAGCCGACGTCGATAGCCGCATGATAGCCAGGGATGGTGTTTCCATAGTCGGTCTTGTAGGTCAGTCCACTCAATCCGGCACGGGCACTTAGGTCTAAATACGACCGTGCTTGAAGCATCATGGCAGGGATGCAGAGTAATATGGCGAGAAGTTTCTTCACGGAATATACACTTGTTCGGTTCTGGTTTGGTTGCCCGATTGATAGACAAAGATATAGATACCCGACGGTAGGCGCTCTTGAGGCGTAGTAATGGAGATGGAAGCTCCCATGTAGTTGTAAATGGCAATGAGTTCTTCCTCACGTTCGGACGCGTTAATATATAGGATATTGGAGCGAATGAGTTGCTTGTTATCCAACGTCAGATGCAATTGGAATGCGCCTTGCAATTCCTGGTGTTCGGAATAATCATCTTCGTTGGCATTAGGTACCAATTCGCCATTCTTGTACCACTTGTAGCTGGTAGCGGTATTGTCCGGGAAATAGGTCTTGAGTCGTGTGTTATCGCACACGATAAGCCAATTATACTTATTGACGATAAGGTCAAACAGTCTATCTTCTGGCCAAACAGGAGTAGGATTCGGTTCGGGTTCGGGATACGGACCAGGTTCCGGTGTTGGCGGTTCTTCGGGATCCGGGTCAGGTTTCGGAGTTGGGTCAACGGGGTCAACAGGATCGGGATCGATAGGGTCAGGCACAACAGGTGGTGGCGGGCAGAATTCGACCTTTAATTGCAACGGGTAGGAGGTGTACGTTCCCGTCCAGCGGCTATTGAGGAAGCCAATAACGACTCTATACCATCGTGCATCGTTTGCCGTAAGTGCGGGGATACACAGGTCTTTTTCATTCGATAAATCGCCCCATATTCGTCCGTTATTGGAGAACTGCCATTGATATGTATAGACGACTGTATCAGGAACAGCTTCTGCGTTTCGAATAGTGAGTTCGAAGCAATAAGCGGAGTCGAGACATGCTACCTCGGGTGAGGAGATAACGGCATCGGGGAGTGGTGGTGGGTTGCAGTCCTTCGCCTCTAAAAAGAAAGGGTCGTACTCCTTGCGGATGTTATTCCACTTATCCTGATAGGTGATGACAGGACGATAATAGCCCTGAACGCTTTGGGTGGCGGTGAAGCAGTAGTCTTTGGTCGTAGCGACTTCGGTCCAAACGGTTCCATCGGCAGAGAACTCCCAAGATTGGTGTAAGGTGTATGGTGTATGGTTGAAAGGCGTAAGGGCAGATTTATTGAGTGTATCCAATGCAAAGCAATAGGTCGAGTCAAAACAAACGACCGACGGCGATACGACTGTTAACTCCGGCAGCGTAGGTGGTGCGCAGTCGATTACATGGAGATGGAAAGGTTTACTTCTTGCGCGGCAGTAGGTGTTATCAAGATTCCCTTCTCCGGCAACGGTGAGCCGATACCATCCGTCATGGTCAGCCGTGACATTATCGATGGTGAGTTCCTGCGTTGTTCCGCTTTGAATAGTAATCCAGTCGGGGCTGTCCCATTGCAGCGAGTCTTTAGCGAACTGCCACCTGAACTCATAGGGCGGAGTAAAAGGATTATCTCCGGAGAGGCTTGTAACAAATGTATATTCGCTTCCAAGACAAGCTTCGTTGTCAGAAAGGATATCGACTTGCGGGTTACAGAGTTTGATTTCGATATCGTCCAAGGCGAAGTCGTTACCATCGGAGCCTACTGCGGCATTGAAGATAGATAGGCGAACATTCTCCACGTCTTTTGGAACTCGGAACGAAGTACCTACCAAATGCCAGTTAGAGGAGGTGTACATAGTGGAATAAGGAACGTCCAAATACTCCCATGAATAATCAATAGGGTCTGTGATTGTCTCATGGATGACCGTATCTTCGTTAGCGTCTTCGATAATAAACCTGACTTTAGGGAGGACGATACCAGGCCTGCTTTTGGTATTCTCGGCTCCCATGACGTTCGCTACATAAGCAGAGAAAGAGAGGTCCATTTCGTGGCAGACATTGATATCCGTGGTATAGAAAGGTACATTACCTCCGTTACCATCAATTTCGAGGAAATATCCTCGTGTATAATCATTGGGATATGTATGGTCATCCTGTATATGCCACTGTGAGCCTAATCCGGCGGTGTTAGAGGTGTTGCAGCTGTTTTGTGCGCCGTATTTAACGACTCGATAGCTGCCTGAAGAACCCATAATGTCATTTTTGATGAACCTATATCCGCTTGCCGCCATCTGCGGTACGGGGGTTTGACTCTGGGATGGAGCAGTTTGTTCGTTACCTCCGAAGTCTTCTCGGAAGAGGAGCGTTCCGTCATCGCAGACGAAAGGAGATTCTTCGTCTTGTGGTGTTTGCGGGAAAGGCGGACATTCATCTTCCCAACGCATATAGACAGGTTCGCTCGAAGCTCTGCAGTTAGGTTTATTGATAAGACTTCTTTCTGTGACACTCACTCTATACCATCCTTCGGGCAGGTTTCTCTGGGTAGGAAGATTATATTTCATAGGTCGCTGTACAAAGACCACCGAGTGGTGGTTTGTGACATCGCTCCAAGTGATACCATCCGCCGAGTATTCGTAGGCATAATAAAGATAATTATTAAATGTTCCGTCATCCGTATAATGCGGAATGAATGCGATATAAGGATTACTTGCGCATAGTGCCTCGGCACTGGTTGTTACAGTTATTTTCGGTGCGCAAAGACGAATAGCGATACTGTCGATGAGGATAGGAGCTGTGCCTGATTCCAAGACATCAATATCCACATCGAATGTCCAGTCAGGAACGACAAAAGAAGAGGCTATCTCGTGCCATTCATTATCGGTAAGCGGGTCGCTATCGAACTGCGCGACAAGTCGGTGTGAAGAGGATTCGGAGACGATGATACGCGCGCCGGTAGATGAAGTGGTTTGTTTCTTCACGCGTGCATAAATATTATAAGGTAGTCCCGGATATATATCGGTAAACTGGATGTTTGCATGCGTGACTTGGTCGTAGTGCTGCGTGAGTTTGATTGTTCCGTCTGGGCAGGATGCTTCGTCCGTGTATTGGATAGGGCAATCGGTGACGGTGAGATGGAAAGGTTCACTAACGGCACAGCAGTTCGGATTATTGATGGTACTTGCTTCTCCGATGATTAGTCGATACCAACCATTGTCGGAGTGTTGCACATGTTCAATTCGCCAGTTAGGGTCGGTGCTACGGTCGGTCCATTGATGCTCACCGGTGAGTTGTTGCCAGCGGTATGAATGATCGAAAGCGAAAGCATCGAAATTGTATGTAAACTGATATGCGTCGTCCGTGCAGACTCCTTCGGGCGATGTAATGGTAGGAGTTGGGATATCACATCGGCGAATCTCTATGTCGTCCAAGGCATAGTCCATACCGTTTGCTCCTGATTCGATATCATTGTAGATAGCAAAATCTATAGATGTCACACCATCCGGCACCTCAAAAGGAAATCCTATTAAGTTCCATGGTGATGAGCTTTTATAGGCTGTCGAGTAGTCGTATCCCCCACGGAGACTTAGTGGTTTGGAGTGGATATCCATGATTACGGTATCGGCTACTGCATCGCTTACTTCCATACGGAAAGCAGGATTGGTGTTTGTCCATCGATTCGCCTGATATCGCGTGACGATATTGGCGAAGTAGGCAGTAAAAGTGAGTTTTGACTGAGGACAGAGGTTGTCCAGCCGAGTGGAATATATTTTCTCTGTTCCGGCTGCGCCATTGACTTCCAAGAAATAGCCTTTTGTTTCATCGTTAGGAAAGGTGTGGTCCGTTTGTAGGTGCCATCCGGACCATGCTGCGGGTCTGTCTTTATAGAAGAAACCTTTCTTAAGGATGATGTAGTTATAGGGCTGCAACATTTCGGACGAGGTACTATACTCGTCGTTCAGGACTTGGTGGTACTTATTTGTTCCACCATAGAAAGCGGGCTCAAAGAGTCCGGGCACGGTTGTTTGTCGCACAGCGTCATCGGTAGGTTCGTTGCCTCCAAAGTCTTCTCGGAAGAGTAAGGTACCTTTTCGACAAATCTCTCTATCCGTATAGAAGATGACCCGCTTAGCAGGGCTGACGACACGCTTGGATACGTCATTGAAATCTGTCCCCGCTTCCACTACGATTACTCGCCAATAGTAAACTCCTGAAAAGGAGCTTGCGTATAAAGATATGTAATGTTGTGTATTATTTACATAGGTAAAACTTTGATATGAGACGAGCTTTGTCAGTGCCGCATCACTGAATATTTCGTAGCGATAATTGAGCGGTAAGACGACATTCTCCGTATTGGTGAGTTTAGCTCCAATGTTGATATAGGCAGAGGTGCCGTCGTAATTGCCGGAATAGAGGAAATAGACGGAATCTATGATGATTTCGAGTGTTGCTTCATCCAAGGAAGCGGTTGCTTTTCTTAGCTGTGGAATGCTTTGTAGTTGCTGCGGCTGCTCTTGCTGTTCGATAAGTGCGGGAAGAGGTTCTGTGTTCTCGCCCGGATACCACGGAATAGTGTCTCCCCATGCGAAGGAGTTCGCAGCAAGGAGAAAGAAAAAGAAAAAGATGATATGTTTCTTATCTCTTACAAAGTCCACTCGTAACCGTCTTTGGTGTCTTTGATTTGGAATCCAAGTTCGGTGAGGTTATTACGAATTTTGTCGCTGGTAGCCCAGTCTTTATTGCGTTTAGCGTCCAAGCGGATGTCGAGTAATAAATCCACAGCGCCGTTGAAAGCCTTCAGCCTACCTCCGTCTCCTCCCTGAAGGGAAGAGCTTTCTGCTTCGAGTTGTAGGCCGAGGATGTCAATTGCATAGTCTTTCCAGACCTTACGCAGTTCGTCTAAGTCTTCCGATGAAATCGAAGCTTTTTGGTCGTAGATGGTATTGATGACTCGTGCGGAGTCGAAGAGTGCTTGAAGGACCATCGGGCTATTGAGGTCATCGTCCATTGCGTCAGCGCAACGCTGCCGCAAAGTCGAGAGTTGAAAGTCAGAAGTCGAAAGGTTACTCGGTTGGATTTTCTGCAAGCGGGAGTATGCCTCTTGTAGTCGTGCAAATCCTTTCTCAGCCGCTTCGAGTGCTTCTGAGGAGAAGTCCACGGTAGAGCGGTAGTGCGCCATGAGAATGAAGAATCTGATGGTCATGGGCGAGAAAGGTTTTGTGAGTAAGTGGTGGTCACCTTTGAAGAACTGCTGGAGGGTGATGAAGTTATTGTAGGACTTACCCATTTTCTTTCCTGCGATGGTAATCATATTATTGTGCATCCAGTAGTGAACGGTGTCATGTCCCAGAGCGGCGCACGATTGTGCTATCTCCGCTTCGTGGTGTGGGAACATAAGGTCCATTCCGCCGCCGTGGATGTCAAATTCTTCGCCGAGGTATTTTGTTCCCATGGTAGAGCATTCCATGTGCCATCCTGGGAAGCCTTCGGACCATGGACTTGGCCAGTGCATGATATGTTCCGGCGCGGCTTTTTTCCAAAGCGCGAAGTCGTAGGAGTGCTTTTTTTCGTCCTGTCCATCGAGTTCTCTCGTATCGGTCACGATATCTTCGAGATTGCGTCCGGAGAGTTTGCCATAAGGGAAATCTTTAGCGTATTTTTCTACATCCATATACACACTACCGTTGGAAATATAGGCATACCCGTGATCGAGAATATGTTGCACAAAAGCTATTTGTTCGATTATATGTCCCGAAGCGTGCGGCTCGATACTTGGTGGAAGTACGTTGAGTGCTTCCATATCGTGATGATAACGGTTGGTGTAGTATTGCACTACTTCCATCGGCTCGAGTTGTTCGAGTCGTGCTTTTTTCGCTATCTTATCTTCTCCTTCGTCGGCATCGTGTT
Organism: Paludibacteraceae bacterium; assembly: GCA_016295035.1. Taxonomy (GTDB): domain Bacteria; phylum Bacteroidota; class Bacteroidia; order Bacteroidales; family Paludibacteraceae; genus Colicola. Next base: position 51,002 of record JAEDLW010000002.1, on the reverse strand, counting down.
CGAGGTGTCCAACATCTGTGATGTTGCGCACATAGCGTACTTTGTATCCAAGGAATTGGAGATATCGGAACAGTAAGTCAAAAGTGATAGCTGGACGTGCGTGTCCGAGGTGTGCATCGCCATATACGGTGGGACCGCAGACATACATGCCTACATGTCCCTCGTGTATGGGTTTGAAGTATTCTTTTTGTCTTGTAAGTGTGTTGTAAATGAGCATGTTAGAGGAGGGTGTCAGGGTTAAGATGGTCTTTTTCGATGTCTTTGAAGTAGTTGAATGTACCGACTTTAAGTTCGTCGCAAGCGGCTTCGTCGCAGACGATAATTCCGTGTTGGTGCATTTGTAGTGCGGAGACGGTCCACATATGGCTAATGGGTTCTTCGATAGCGTGTTGCAGTGCACGTGCTTTATTGTGTCCATTAACGACGATGAGTACCTCTTTTGCATCCATGACTGTTCCTACGCCGACGGTGAGTGCGGTTTTAGGCACTTGGTTGATATCGTTGTTGAAGAATCGTGAGTTGGCGATAATGGTGTCGGTTGTCAATTCTTTCTTGCGCGTCCGGCTGGTGAGCGAAGAGCCCGGTTCGTTGAAAGCGATATGTCCATCGGGTCCTATACCACCGAGGAAGAGGTGGATACCTCCGTAGTTTTTAATTTTTTCTTCGTATCGAGCGCATTCTGCTTCGAGGTCAGGCGCATTTCCATTAAGGATGTTGACATTCTCTTTGCGGATGTCGATATGTGAGAAGAAGTTGTTCCACATGAAGCTGTGATAACTCTCCGGATGGTTTTCGGGGATCCCGACGTATTCGTCCATGTTAAAAGTTACGACATTGCGGAAGCTTACTTTTCCTGCTTCGTAGAGTTTGATAAGTTCTTTGTACATTCCCAGCGGACTGCTACCAGTTGGTAATCCGAGCACGAAAGGACGGCTTTCTTTAGGTCCAAATTCGTTAATACGTTTAGCTACAAAGTTAGCAGCCCATTTAGAGAGGAGCTCGTAGCTTGGTTGAATAATAACACGCATTGTTTTGAAAAGTTAAATTGTTAATTGTTTCATTTTTAGTTATAACAGCCTTGCTTGCCGGTAACTACTGCCTAACGGACAAGCCTGGTTTGTAATTAATTTACTTGTTCGAGAACGACAGCTGATCGAGCAGGTAAATATAGTTTGAGCCAACCTTTGTGGTCCTTTTTGTAAAGCGGATCAGGTTGTGTAAAATGTTCGATGGAATCGTCGGAAAGTCCAAATCCGGCGAACTCTTTAGCATCGGTATTGAGCACGACGCGGTATTTTCCTTCTGCAGCGAGAATTCCATAGTCGGAGAAGGATTTTTGTCCATTCCAGTTGAAGACGAAGACGAGATTGTCTCGTCTGTACGCAACGACTTGGTCACCTTCGTTATCCCAAAGGGTATACACCCAAGGAAGATGGACTCCGTTTTCATCCTTAACCATGTGGAGATTTTTACGCAGTAAATCAACCATAGCGGCATCAAAGCGGTTGAGGTCAGCGTAGAAATAATTCTGGTTGTCCACGAGACTCCATTGACGGCGTGCGTATTTGTAGCTCCATCCGTTGCCTTCACGCGGGAAATCGATCCATTCGGGATGTCCGAATTCGTTGCCCATGAAGGTGAGGTATCCGCCGTTAACAGTAGAGGCAGTAATGAGTCGAATCATCTTATGTAGTGCGATTCCTCTGTCCACCGTGTAGGTTGAGTGTCCGTGTTCGAAGTGCCAGTACATATCGGCATCGATGAGACGGAAGATGATGGTTTTGTCTCCGACAAGCGCCTGGTCGTGCGACTCAGCATAAGAGATGGTTTTCTCGTCTTGTCGGCGGTTAGTCATTTCGTATAGAATGTGTCCAGCTTTCCAATCTTCGTCTTTTACTTCCTTAATATATTTAATCCAGAAGTCAGGAATACCCATTGCGAGTCTATAGTCGAAACCTACACCTCCATCTTTCTGCGGGCAAGCAAGTCCGGGCATTCCGGACATGTCTTCTGCGATAGTGATGGCATTCTTCTTGATTTGGTGAATAAGTTTATTGGCGAGTGTGAGGTACATGATTGCGTCACCATCCTCGTTGCCGTTAAAGTAGGAGCCATAGCCATTGAAGTCTTCTCCGAGTCCGTGGCTGAGGTACATCATCGATGTGACGCCATCGAAGCGGAACCCGTCGAATCCGTATTCGTCAATCCAGAACTTACAATTAGAGAGGAGGAAGTGGAGCACTTGGGGTTTGCCATAGTTGAAACAAAGACTGTCCCAAGCCGGATGTTCGCGTCTTGCTCCACCGTGGAAGTATTGATATGGTGTGCCGTCAAAGTTTCCGAGTCCTTCGAGTTCGTTTTTTACGGCATGTGAATGAACAATATCCATGATAACTGCAATACCTCGGCTATGTGCATCGTCGATGAGTGCTTTGAGTTCTTCCGGAGTACCGAAACGTGATGAAGCAGCGAAGAAGTTGGAAACATGGTAACCGAAGGAGCCGTAGTATGGGTGTTCTTGGATCGCCATGATTTGGATGCAGTTATATCCAAGATTAGCGATACGCGGCAGCACGTTTTGTCTGAACTCGTCATAGGTAGAGACTTTCTCCGCATCTCCCGCCATACCGATATGGCACTCGTAGATAAAGAGCGGTTCCTCTTTTTGTTTGCCACCTTTGATGGTTTTATGTTTCCATTTATAGTCAGCCGGCGCCCAGACTTGTGCTGAGAAGATCTTGGTATAATCGTCTTGCACGACACGGCGGGCATAGCTTGGGATTCGTTCACCGTAACCGCCATTCCACTCGACGAGGAGTTTGTAGAGCTGTCCATGTTTCATGGCATTTTCTGGCAGGATAGCTTCCCAGACGCCGTTTCCGATGGGTTGGAGACGATAGTCTTCGGATTTCTGCCAGTTGTTCATATCACCTTTGATATAGATAGCGGTGGCATTCGGTGCCCATTCGCGAAGTACCCACCCTTTATCCGTGTGATGCAGGCCAAAATAGAGGTAACCGGTAGCCCAATCAGCGAGTGGTTTTCCTCCGGTGATTTCCTGTTCTTTGTTAATTGCGTAGTCATATCGGCCTTGAAGTGCACTCTCGTAAGGTCGCAGATAAGGATCGGATTTGACAAGTTTGAGTTGTTTTGCCATAGTATTTGTGTTTTATGTTATTGGCTTTAGACTAGCATGAAGTCACCTTAATGTTTCGTGTATCTATCGTATATCTATCGCAGTTATCGGGGGAAGATATGGATGAATGTGTTGTATTTTTTAGTTTTCGACACGTGTTTTGACGATGAGTTTACGGAACTCTGTTCCTTTTGGTGCGATACCGGGTTGGTGTGCGTCGGAAGGGAAGAAGACGACGAAGTGTCCGACGGGTACGTTGAGCATGGTAGTTGCCTTCTCTTTGTAGAGTTCGACGTCTTTACCTTCGTCGTATTCAGCAGTGACGTTTTGGCAGTCTTCCTGTGCTTTCCACCCCATTTGTTCATCTCCCGTAAGCGGAATCTGGATGTCGATATAGTCTTTGTGTGCCTCGAACGGCAGGGATTTTTCTTCTTTTCCTTTAAGGTCGATGATATTCACGAAGAGGTCGTCTCCGTCGAGTTTAATTTTTCCTGCCGCGAAATCTTCGAAGTCGTTATTGTTGAAGAAGTGCATAAATTGTTCCAGTCTTGGTACGCTGTCGAAATAGAGGTCAGCGTTTTCGATTTTGTCGATAATCATACTATTTGCAAATTTAATATAAATTTGGGCGCAAAGGTACGACAAAAAATACGAATATGCAAGAAAAGTAAAAAAAATATATAATATTTTATGATTTATTTGCGTATATGAAAAGTTTGTTGTATTTTTGCAGCCGTTTATTATAAAATTGGGCATACTCTAACTATTTTTATGATATGAGTTACTTAAATTTTGACAAGGCGTTGTTGGTGAATCTGGAGCGTTCTTTACAGAAGGAGATGCTTCGCACAAACCGTGCCGGAGTGTACAATTCGACGACGTTGGTTGATTGTAACACGCGTAAATATCATGGACAATTAGTGTTGCCGTTGCCTCAGTTGGGTGATGACAATTACGTATTGCTGAGTTCGTTGGACGAGACAGTAATTCAGCACGGTGCAGAGTTTAATCTTGGTCTGCACAAGTATGGTGAGAATCATTTTTCGCCGAACGGTCACAAGTACATTCGCGAATTTAACTGCGAAGTGATTGCGAAGACGACTTACCGTGTAGGTGGTGTGGTTTTAACAAAGGAGCGTCTGTTGGTAAGTTTCGAGCCTCGCGTGCTTATTCGTTACACGTTAGTGGAATGCGGTGCGCCGGTGACGATGCGTTTTCGTCCGTTCTTGGCGTTCCGCAGTGTGAACGCGTTGACACATGAGAATAGTCGTGCGAATGCGGATATGAACGATTGCGAGAATGGTCGTGTTAACTGCATGTATCCAGAGTTTCCTCAGTTGTATATGCAGTTCTCGAAGAGTGTGACTTATTCTCATAATCCGATGTGGTACAAGAATATAGAGTATCAGAAGGAGCAAGAACGTGGTTACGAATATAAGGAAGACTTGCTGGTTCCGGGTTATTTCGAAGTGCCGATGAAGAAAGGCGAGAGTTTGATTTTTGCAGCCGGAATAAGCGAAATTAAGACATCGGGGTTGAAGACATTGTGGAAGAAAGAGTTGGAACATCGTAATGCTCGAACGGATATGTTTGAATGTTTGCGCAATGCGGCTTCGCAGTTCTATAGACGGGAAGGTGACAAGTGCTATCTGTTAGCGGGTTATCCTTGGTTCCACGCTTCGGCTCGTGAGGAGTTTATCTCGACTCCGAGTTGTACGTTGGACATTGACCGTCCGGAGTATTGGGAGGCTATTATCGACCAGACGGCAGTAGGTGAAGTGCGTGCATTCATGGAAAACGACGGCTATCAGTCGCGTATCACAGGCATGGATGAGCCGGATGTTTTGTTGTGGTTCGTCCGCGCGTTGCAGAAATACGCACACAAATATACGGTGAAGCAAGCCGCGGAGAAATATGCCCAGTTGTGCGAAGATATTATCTCGTATTATCGCAAGCAACACCATCCGCGCGCATGGGTTCATCAGAATGGCTTGATTTGGGTAGATGGCACTCGTATTCCAGCTACATGGATGAATGCGACAGAAAACGGCTGGCCGATCACTCCGCGAACGGGTTATGTAGTGGAGATTAATGCGCTGTGGTACAACGCGATGCGTTTTACGGCGGAGTTGATGCGTGAAGCCGGTAAGGAGATTGGAGCGGACTTGATGGAATATCAAGCAGAGATTAGCCGCGATGCGTTTGTGAAGACTTTCTGGAACGGTTTCTATTTGGATGACTATGTAGTAGATAACTACCACAATAAAGAAGTGCGTCCGAACATGATTTGGGCAGTAGGTTTGCCTTATAGTCCGCTGGACCGCAAGCAGCAGAAAGCGGTTGTGGATATATGCACACGCGAGTTATTGACTCCTCGCGGTTTGCGTACCTTGTCCCCGAAGAGCGGCGATTATCGTCCTGTTTATGTAGGTGGTCAGTTGGAGCGTGACCGCAATTTCCACAATGGTCCTGTTTGGCCGAATACGATTGCGGCATACTCTCGTGCTTACATGACCATTTACAAGCAAAGTGGCCTGAGTTTCATGCAGCGCATGTTGGTCGGCTTTGAGGTTGAGATGAGCGAACATTGCATTGGCACACTCAATGAGTTATATGATGGCAACCCTCCTTACAAAGGACACGGCGGCATGTCCTATGCGCCTAGTGTAGCGGCTGTTATCTCAGTTATGGATACCATGAGAAAATACCAAGAATAGTATGAAAGCACTAATGTTTGGTTGGGAGTTTCCTCCCCATATCCTCGGAGGTTTGGGCACGGCGAGTTATGGTTTGACCCGCGGTATGTCGCTTCAGGAGGATTTGCAGATTACTTTTGTTATTCCGAAGCCTTGGGGCGATGAAGACCAATCGTTTCTGAAGATTATCGGCGCTAATTCCATTCCTGTAGTATGGAAAGACAATGATTATGACTATGTGCGTCAACGGTTGGAAGGTCGCATGACTCCAGAAGAGTATTATCACTACCGTGACGGTATACGTTACGACTATCGTCGTATTGGTACCGATGACCTTGGTTGCATCAATTTCTCGGGTCGTTATCCGGATAACCTTGTTGAGGAAATCGGCAACTACGAGGCAGTGGCCAGCGTATTAGCCAATAGTTTGGACTTTGACATCATCCACTCGCACGACTGGTTGACTTATCCAGCCGGTGTGTTTGCAAAACAGATTTCCGGCAAACCATTAGTTATTCACGTTCATGCAACCGACTTTGACCGCAGCCGTGGTAATGTAAACCCGACAGTATATGCCATTGAGCGCCGCGGAATGGATATGGCGGACCATATCATGTGCGTAAGCAACCTAACAAGACAGACCGTAATTGAGAAATACGGCCAGGATCCATCCAAAGTTTCGACTGTACACAATGCTGTTGAGCCGCTTGCTAATCCTGATGAGTTCGTTAAGCATAAACGTAAGGACAAACTGGTGACTTTCCTTGGTCGTATTACAATGCAGAAAGGTCCGGAGTACTTTGTTGAAGCCGCAGCCCGCGTGCTGGACAAGACCGATGGTGTTCGTTTCGTAATGGCAGGAAGTGGTGATATGATGAACAAGATGATTGATTTGGTTGCCAAACGCGGTATTGCAGACCGCTTCCACTTCCCGGGCTTCATGCGCGGCAAACAAGTGCAAGAGATTCTGGCAGATTCGGATGTTTATATCATGCCGTCCGTAAGTGAACCATTCGGTATCTCACCGCTGGAGGCTATGCAAGTTGGTTGTCCATCCATTATTTCTCATCAGTCCGGTTGCGCAGAGATTTTGCAACATGCCATTAAGACCGATTACTGGGATATCGACGCTATGGCAGATGCCATCTACGCCATTGTGAAGTATCCGGCTATGTACAAGTCGCTCCACGAACTTGGAATGGAGGAAGTCAATAATATCAAATGGTACGACGCAGGATTGAAGGTGCGTGCCGTATATGATAAAGTTATTAACCATCGCTAAAATTTATTGTTATGAAAAATATTTGTTTGGTAATCCAAATGCATGCACCTTATCGTCTGAAACGCTATCGTTTCTTCGATATTGGTCAAGATCATTATTACTACGATGACTCTGAGACGGAAGAGCGCATCGCATGGTTAGTTGAAAACTCTTATATGCCATTGTGCCAGACGTTGAAAGAGATGATTCGTCTTTCAAAAGGTAAATTCCATTGCGCGCTGGCTATTACGGGTTCGATGCTTGAAGTTTTCCAGCAGTTTGCTCCGGAGATGATTGACGTGCTGCGTGAGTTGGCACAGACGAAATGCGTTGAGTTCCTTGCTGTTCCTTATTCTTATACGCTGGCAGCAGAGTATAACGAGAATGAGTTCCGTGATCAACTTGAGAAACAAGAGCAAGTTATCAGCAGTCTTTTTGAGGTTAAGCCGACTACCGTTTGCAACGCTGAGTTACTCTATTCAGATGAAATTGCCTACAACCTGCAGAAATGGGGTTATAAAGTAGCTATGGCTGAAGGTGCAAAGCACGTGCTGAGTTGGAAATCACCGAACTTTATGTATCAATCTGCAGCTTCCAACAAGCTAAAAGTGCTGCTTCGTAACGTAACATTGAGCGATGAGTTGGCATTCCACTTCTCTGATCCTAATTGGGTTAACTTCCCGATGGATGCAGAGAAATATGCGAAGAACCTGGCCGCACTTCCGGAAAATGAAGAGTTGGTAAACATTTGGCTTGGTGCAGAGACATTTGGCAGCAGACAACGTGCTGAAACCGGAATCTTCGACTTCTTGAAGGCATTACCGTACTATGCATTAGAGAATGGCTTGGGCTTTGTTACTCCCGCCGAAGCTGCAAAAAAACTGGCTGCAAAAGACGTTATTCCTGTACCATTCCCGATGACTTGGGCCGGAGAAGCAAAAGACTTGAGCATCTACGCTGGCAACGACCTGCAACAAGAGGCTATTAATAAACTCTATGCCGTAGCCGAACGCGTACATCTGTGCTCTGACAAGCGTCTGAAACGCGACTGGCTTATGCTGCAAGATTTGAACTATTTGCACTTCATGAACCATATTGATCAAGGTGCGACCAACTACGAATCGGCTTATGACGCATTCATTAACTATATGAACATACTGTCCGACTTCCTACAATTGGTTGAGGAACAATATCCGACCACGATTGAAAACGAAGAATTGAACTCCTTGCTCAAGACCATTAACGGTCAAGAGAAAGAGATTGCTCGCCTTGAGAAAGAACTCAAAGAGTGCAAAAAAACTAAGAAATAAAGCGTGATAAAAAAGATTGGGGTAATAGTCTGTACGCTGATGATTATCATCGGCCCGCTTTGTGCGAAGAAAGGGACTGTCAAGACGGATATCCGCTCTTGGCAGTTGCCGTCACCTACGTACTTAGCTGATACAGTGCCTATTGACACTGGTTATCTCAATCTACCTATGCGCGAACCTGTGTATCAACACAGCATATCAAGTGCATGGAATGGTTCGCTTATTTCTCCGGTTCAATCACGGTTGTATTTCACGAAAACAGATTTGGTTGAAGACTTTTTCGGCAAACAATATACGCCGTATCTGATTACGCCGATGAATGTGCGGTTCTACAATACGACCTTACCGTTCTCTAACGTAGCATATAAGAAAGGTTTTACCACTTACCATGAGGAAAATGAGGTCAATTTCTTGTTTACAGGTAATATCACCAAACGTTTCAATTTAGGCCTGCAGATGAACTATCTCAACGCTGCAGGACACTATCAGAACCAAGAAAACAAACTCTTTAATGGATCTGTATTCGGTTCCTATAACGGCGACCACTATTCCATTCAAGCAGCGTTTATGTGGGCACGCATAAGCAACTTCGAGAATGGGGGTATAGTCAATTTGAACGACCTGACGGGAACATTGGAACCCGAAGATATCCCTGTGCGGATGAAAGGCATGTCGGCCTATCGCTATTTGAGCGGCTTCATCAATCACTACTATTCGATTACCAAACAACGTGAACATGTAGATTCGATTGAAGTGACCAACAACTTCGGTGAAAAAGAAATCCGGGACACAATTCGCATTGAGCATATTCCTGTTATTACTTTTGCGCACACATTGGATATCAACAATTCGAATCGCCGCTATATCGAGAAGGATCCACAATCGTATTACGTGAATAGTTATCGCAACTGGTCAGAAACACGCGATTCGTCAGATGTACTGACCATCAGCAATACGTTGGCTATAACATTTGAAGAAGAGTTTAACACCCTACTCCGCTTTGGCGCAACAGTGTATGCGAAAAACGAATGCCAACGTTTTTACTATCCGATTGGCATCAACATGATTGACTTGCCCGCATTGAATAATACGACGGATACCATACTAAACTCCAAGATGATCTTCCAGCGTTTGGATACGGGTTACTACCAATGGACAAACAATACCTTTGTCGGAGGAGCCATTTTCAAGAAACATGGTAAGTATCTGCGTTATTACGTGAATGGCGATGTGTGTGTGGCAGGATATAAATTAGGTCAATTCCAAGTCAACGGCAATGTAACAGGATTTATTCCAGTTGGTAAGGACACGATGTCACTCACAGCGCGCGCTTTCTTCCGGAACGAAACGCCGTCGTATTACATGCAGCACTACAACTCCAACCACTTCATCTGGAACAACGACTTCAGCAAGCCTATGCGCTTCTATGTAGGCGGAGAAGTAGCTTATCCGACGAAATGGATTAAGCCCAGCGTAAACATTGACTTTGAAAACATTACGCGCCCCATATGGTTCGCCGCATCAGACGGCTTACCACATCAATATGACGGAAACGTTCAGGTGCTGGCTGCCAATGTGCATTGCGATTTGACGACACCCTGGGTGAACTTGGAGAACAATGTTGTTTATCAACATTCGTCTTCGTCCATTATTGCCGTGCCCACTATCACGCTGTATCACAATTTGTACTATCACGGCACGTGGTTTAAGGCACTGGATGCGCAGATAGGTGTAGACCTACGGTATTTCACCAAGTACTACTCGCCCATCCTAAACCCTGCCACAGGACAATTCTGCTCACAGGAACAAATTAAGGTAGGTAATTATCCTATTTTGAATGTGTATGCAAACTTCTTTGTGCGCTACTTACATTTAAATTTCTTTGCCCATTACACTCACTTCAACCATCTGTTTATGAAAAAGAATACAGACTGCCAAATTATGCCAAATTACCCATATAACCCGGATGTGTTCCGTGCCGGACTATCCTGGTATTTTTATAGATAAAAGCCTATGCCACTAACAGTTAGATTAAATAAAATACTCATTTACGCTCACGAAGAAGCCGGACGTTTATGCAATAAAGAAGTATTACCCGAGCACCTCTTGCTCGGCATCATTCGTTTGCAAGAAGGAACGGCTTATGATTTGCTTTTACGTACTGGTTGGTCGCCTGAAGATGCGAAACTCAATCTTGACGAGGTTCTACAGGAAAGCTCAACGGATATGGTGCAACCTATTACGCGTTCAACCCAGGTGGAACGCATACTCCGTATTGCGGACAACGAGGCTAAGAGTTATAACGATGAGGCTACTGGTTCTATCCACTTACTTTTGGCTATCTTACACGAGCGTATCAATCATGCTGCCATCTATTTGGAGGCAACGTGGGGCATTACATACGATCGCATTGCCGAACTCTACCCTAAACGCCATGTAGCGCCGCAAGCAGGAACAGGCCAATCTTCCGATGTGGAAGACGAACCGCGAAAAACAGACACAACGCGTCTGAAGAAAGAACGCAAATCACCCAATGGCACACCTTCGCTTGACAAATACGGACGCGATTTAACCACACAGGCTGCTGAAGGGAGATTGGACCCTGTAGTAGGTCGCGAAGTAGAGATAGAGCGCGTTGTACAAATCCTTTCGCGTCGTAAAAAGAACAATCCGATTCTTATCGGCGAACCTGGTGTGGGCAAATCTGCCATTGTGGAAGGACTGGCTCTCCGCATTGTGAACAACGAGGTAGAAACTCTCAAAGAGAAACGTATCATCACGTTGGACATAGCCTCTATGGTCGCCGGAACAACATATCGCGGACAGTTTGAGGAAAGGATGAAATCCGTTATCCAAGAGTTACAATCCCATCCAGAAATCATACTCTTTATTGATGAGATACACACCATCATCGGTGCGGGAAATGCACAAGGGTCATTGGATGCTGCCAATATTCTCAAGCCGGCTTTAGCACGCGGAGAGGTACAATGCATCGGCGCAACTACCACCAATGAATACCGCACTTCTATTGAAAAAGATGGAGCTTTGGAGCGGCGTTTCCAGAAAATAATGGTGCGTCAGACAAACGTTGATGAAACGTTAGAGATTATCCAGAGATTATCCAGACGTTATGCCGATTATCACCATGTAACATATTTGGACGAAGCACTAAATGCTTGTGTTACGCTGGCTGACCGATATATCACGGATCGCGCCTTCCCTGATAAGGCCATTGATGTATTGGATGAAGCTGGTGCCAAGAAACAAGCTACGGAAAACGAGGCAGGCATCCGCCCAACCGTCACTAAGGACGATGTAGCTAATGTGGTAGCGATGATGTCAGGAGTGCCCGTTCAGCGCGTACGCAAAGCAGAAACGGAAAGACTTCGCACCATGGCGGATACGCTCAAAAAGCGCGTTATCGGACAAGACGAAGCTGTGCAAACAGTTGTACGGGCCATCCAACGCTCACGACTCGGACTACGAGACCCGAGACGCCCTATTGGCACATTTTTCTTTCTTGGTCCGACTGGTGTAGGCAAAACATTCCTTGCACAATGCCTAGCAGAAGAGATGTTCGGCTCCAAAGATGCCATTGTCCGTTTTGACATGTCGGAATATATGGAGAAGCATACCGTTTCGCTTCTTGTTGGAGCTCCTCCCGGATATGTAGCACATGAAGATGGAGGAAAACTGACCGAAGCTGTCCGACGCAAACCTTACTCAATCGTGCTATTTGACGAAATAGAAAAAGCCCATCCTGACATATTTAATGTCCTGCTCCAAGTATTGGACGAAGGACGGCTAACTGACCGGCAAGGTCATGTCGTGGATTTTAAAAATACGATTATCATCCTTACGTCCAATGTAGGAACACGCCAACTCAAAGATTTTGGCAGCGGCGTGGGCTTTGCTGCAATAGACGCAGACGAAAAGGCACAAAGGCAGACCTTACTCAAAGCACTTAATAAGACTTTCCCGCCAGAGTTCGTCAATCGTATTGACAATGTCATCACATTTGATTCGCTATCACGCGAAACCATGCAAATCATATTAGATAATGAACTCGACAAACTGCGTCAACGTTTAAAATCACAGGGTTATACCCTGCAAATCTCGGACGGAGTGAAAATAGCCATGCTTGACAAATCCGATATCAAACAATATGGCGCAAGACCTATAAAACGTGCGATTCAAACATATCTTGAAGACAAGATAACTGAATCCATGCTCAACCAACCTAAGAAAAAAACAATTAAAATTGAATCAATATGACGTATGAAGTAACGGATTCCAACATCCAAGAATTGTTGGCCTCGGCACAACCCGTTGTAATCGATTTTTGGGCACCTTGGTGCGGCCCTTGTAAAATGATGCTCCCTATCGTAGACGAACTCGCTAAACAATACGAAGGAAAAGTCGTAATCGGCAAACTGAATGTGGATGATAATGCTGACACTTGCGAGCAATATGGCATTATGAATATCCCGACAATGCTATTCTTCAAAAAAGGAGAATTAGTAAATCGCCACGTAGGTGCTTGCCGCAAACCTGACCTTGAGAAAATCATCGACGGTCTGCTGTAAGAAGCATAAAAAGGCACAAAAATACATATTTTTGAATAAAAATTTGGTTATTTCAAAAAAAAGCAGTACTTTTGCGCGCTTTTTTGTGTACTTTCCCTCAAAGGGCTCCCATAGAAACCGACAAAGTGTTTCGTATGGGAAGAGCGGAGGCAATAATCGCTCCAATAACGACAGGTTCGTTGGTCTTTGCGATACATTTGCCGAACGCTACGGTTCGGTAGCTCAGTTGGATAGAGCAACAGCCTTCTAAGCTGTGGGTCGCGGGTTCGACTCCCGCCCGAATCACGTTTTTAAAGCATAATAAACAAATGCGTCAACTAAAAATTACAAAGTCGATTACTAACCGTGAATCGGCTTCATTGGACAAGTATTTGCAGGAAATCGGTCGAGAAAGTCTCGTTACCGTGGAGGAAGAGGTAGAGTTGGCCGCGCGTATCCGTCAAGGAGATCGTGCAGCGCTTGAAAAGCTCACCAAGTCCAACCTGCGCTTTGTCGTTTCTGTAGCTAAGCAATACCAAAACCAAGGACTTAGCTTACCTGACCTTATCAATGAGGGTAACCTCGGGCTCATCAAAGCTGCGGAGAAATTCGACGAAACACGCGGCTTTAAGTTTATCTCATATGCCGTTTGGTGGATTCGCCAATCAATCCTGCAAGCCCTGGCTGAACAATCACGTATTGTACGTCTACCGCTAAACCAAGTAGGCTCATTAAATAAGATCAACAAAGCATTCCAACGCTTTGAGCAAGAGCACGAACGCAAGCCTTCTGCTGAAGAATTAGCTGAACTGCTTGATATTTCGGTAGATAAGATTGCTGATACTCTCAAGATGTCAGGACGTCACGTCTCTGTAGATGCGCCATTCGTAGAAGGTGAAGACAATAGCCTCATCGATGTGATGATTAACGAAGACTCTCCCAATGCTGACCGTGGACTTATTAACGAATCGCTCAAAACCGAAATAGATAGAGCTCTTGCGTTACTCGTTCCTCGTGAAGCTGAAATTCTGCGCAAGTTCTTCGGTATTGGCGTACCAGAAAAAACGCTTGAGGAGATTGGAGAAGAACTCGGATTAACTCGCGAACGCGTTCGCCAAATTAAAGAAAAGGCTATTAAAAAACTGGGTGAGGGGAAACGAAACAAAGTCCTCAAATCATACCTCGGTTAACGAACCAACCCCATTTATTGAAATAGCGGCACATATCAACAATATGTACCCACCAATCGCGCAAAGATCGTCTTGATTTCTTTGCGCGATGTTGTATTATTGTTACGCTTGGCAAATATAGAGTCAACCATTCTCGGTGTATCGTACGTGTCAAGTCTATATCATCAAAACACATAAAATATCGCTCATCAAACAAGCGCGCTTGCAAAACAGCCTCCATCCTAAGCAACATAAAGCACCCACTTAGATTCGGCATATTCATTGGCCGATCATAATCAGATGTTACATTTTCCCTCTTCCAAATAATATCCAGTGGAGTTGGAAGATTCTGTGCCACATATTGCAACTCACCATTCTCATCGACCACCCGAGGTATCAATTGTCCGACCTCGTGATGTTGGTCCATAAAATTTACCAACATAACAACATCCTCTGCCTTAACTTCTACATCAGGATGAATCACCAAATGATAGGCAATCTCATCATAGACTGACTCACGAATTGCAATATTATGAGCACGACCAAAACCCAAGTTAGCGTTATTAAAAATATAAACCACAGGTAATGGCAGCAAGGCTAATTCGTCCGAAAACTTCGGAGAATTATCCACCAAATATATTCGATTTAACAGCGGAATACTATATAACTCTTCCAATATAGGCATCAATTTTGCCACAGAGGTTTTATATAGTACAATCGAAATATTAAGCATTACTGATAGATAGTCGTTAATTGACTTATTTGATTTTTTAAGAAATGAGCACGTACCCACTCTGCCGCGTTATCGCCATATTGCTTACACAACTCATCATCACAGAGTAATTGCTTAATAGCTTGTGCATAATGGTTAGCATCCTTGTCTTGAACAACAAGACCCGTCTTTTCATGTTGATTAACCCATGTCGTTCCTGAACCATCGATATAAAATGAAACAGCAGGCGTTCCACAATACAGAGCCTCAGCTAATGCCACTCCGAATGCTTCACGACGATCAATAGACGGAAACGCAAAGACTGTAGCAGCGCGCAGATAATACTTCATCTCATTGTTCGGCAAGCGGCCCAGAAAACGAACCTTATCTCCCAATGGTTTTGCTAAATGACGCAAGTTCTCAGTCTCAACTCCTGTGCCCCCAATTAAAACAACACAATCATCCGGAAGCTGCGAAGCCGCAGCTATCAAATAATTCACACCTTTATAATTGACGTGACGACCAACAAAAAATACTATTTTCTTCCCGATATACCTCTCACGAATCGCATTTATCTTTTTTTCCTCACCCTTAAAAAACTGCAACTTGCTTTCGTTAATCGTATTAGGAATAATGACTATTTTGTCTAGGAACGGCTGAAGTGGCATAGACTTAGCAATATATTGCTTACTGGTTGCAACTATACGATACGCACGCTTCAAAACCTTGTGCTCTATCGGTTTAACAAATGTATACATTGCCTTCTTGCCAATAATATCTGCATGCCAATGAACCACAATCTTTGCTCCATGCGTGTTAACCATCAGCAAATATGCCGCAACTAATGGATTAGGGAAATGAATATGTATAATATCCGGACGAAAACTATTGATCTCGTGTTGTAACTTCCATAAAAATGATACCGAACAGGGTTGCGAAGCAATACTGACGGGCGCATTCACACGAATAATCTCAATGCCATTATCCATAGACCGAACAAAACCACGCTCATGATTAAAACAGATTACCCGTTGTTCATAGTCACCTTTCAACTCATTGACAATAGTATATACTACATCCTCTATCCCGCCATAATAGGGATGGTAAAACTTTGAAATATGTAAAATGCGCTTCTTTGACATAAAAACTAATGACTCAGACGATACCTTATAATATAATACAGCATATACACGCGCGCGACGATTTTGATATGCAACGGACGAGGGCTACGTGTTAAAAAAGGCTTCTTATTGACCTGAGTCATCGTGCCTGCATGACGTCTATACAATACTAACGGCTCCTTTAAAAAGCATACTTTGCCTTTCATTTCTGCCACCATGCCAATCCACCAATCATGCGCAATCATTGGAGAGGAAGGATAAGGGTGAGCCGCATCTAATACACTGCGTCTGAATGCCATCATTGATCCGTAAAACGTGCAGGCAAACCAGTTCTTCCATAAGCCCTCTCTGCTGTTCAACAACTCAAACAATGACTTTTCTACAACGCACAAAGATTCATCGGTCACTTTCGCGTCAGTTACCACCAGATCATATTTCTGCAAACATTCCACGCAACGCGACACTTTGTTTTCCAACCACACATCATCCTGATCTGCAAGAAAAATATATTCACCCTTTGCCTCATCCAAAGCAGCATAAAAATTACGCGTTACACCAACATGTGGATGCTCTAAGACACGAATTCTTTTATCCCCTATTCCACGAATAACTTGCATCGTCTCATCTGCCGAACCGTCATCGGAAACTATCACTTCATCATGCGCAGACAACTGAACCAAAATACTGCGTAACTGAGATTCTATATAGTCAGCACCATTATATGTCGTAACACAAACAGAAATCATCGACGAAGCAAATATTTTATCCTGTTATACATAAATGACATCGCACTACAATGAATTATATCCTTAGCCTGCAAATAGTTGCGACGATTTCGTTTCCATACACTTCGTATAGAGATTAACTTAGACAAAATATATGGCAAGCCTTTTGCCACACGGATAGCACCAATCACATTGCCTTCATGTTGACGATACAAAATATCCTTATCCGGTGATATAATAATCTGCCCGCCGCGATATAATGTTGTCAAAGCTACAGCTGCATCATGCATATAGGCATTAGCTGTAAAAGGTAAGGCCAATTCCTTCGCCACTCGATTAAACATCATCGCACAGCCAGTTACATAATTGCATGTCCCTAACTGCTTAGGAGTTTGTAATAAATCGGGACGTAAACGCACCATATGCCAAAACGATTCATCAATCACTTCCAAATCAGAATCAACCACACGCAAATCGGAACAAACAACTATTGGAGTGTCAACAGATGCATTTTTCTCCGATTCCATCGACAGTTTCAGCATGTGCTCAAGTTTTTCCGGCAACCATATATCATCTTGATCCGCAAAACAAATATACTCTGCTGTTGAAGTATAGAGCAAATACTCATACGACCGCACACATCCCATATTGCGACTTTCCTCCAAACGTACAATCCGACTGGGATACAAACGCACATATTCATCAATAATAGCAACAGTCGCATCGGTGGAACCATCGTCACGAATCAGCAAACGCCAACCGCCATAACTCTGCGCCAGTATCGAATCCAATTGTTCGCGTAGCCATCGTTCTCCGTTATATGTCGATAGTAAAATATCTATCACAGCACTCCTTGTATTTGTTCATTATATGACGAACAGGAAAGTAATTCAGCAACACGTTTTTGCCCGTTCGCAGCCAACTCTTCTCGGTAATCTTTGTCCATGCATGAAAGCAACTGTTCTTCCAATATATCAGTACGAGTCGGTGGAAAGAAAAGACAATCTTTTTTATGACGCAATAGCTCAGACATCCCGCTCTGAGTCGTTTGAAGCACACATACGTGCGCTTGCAAAGCCTCAAGCACTACCAACGGCATTGTTTCGACACATGATGGCAAAACAAAAATATCTATCTGAGCAAAGAACGATGCAACATCATCAGTAGCCGGCTGTACCTTTACGGACGATCCACACTGGGAACTCAACGCGCACATTTCTTCGATTTCACCGGGGTTTTTCGCACCACATAACCACAACTCAATTTCTTTGAAACGCACATGAAGCCGGTTAAATACTTCCACTAACATCGGAATATTCTTACGGCGCGCGAAGGCTCCCAAATACCCAATCCGAACGCCATCATGCTGCTCTCGATTAACTTCCAAACGACGAATAGGGTTATAAATAATCTCAACCGGAAGACGCATACCTAAAGCCTCAATCCATACGGAATGCTGATATTTGGAAATGCATATAACCTTATTTCTGCGATACCCCATCAACCTACGATACATATGGGTCAAAGATTTCTTCCAACCAAACATCTCATGGGGCAATTCGTGCAAGTGCCAAACATGCTTTATCTGACAACAGCGCGCAGAGATTACACCTACCGTCGTCACAATTGTATTCGAATAAACCACATCCACTTTTTCGCGCCGAATATATAGGGACAATCGATGGCAAGCATACGTATTATACAACCTTACCAACATCGTGCGCAGCCAACTATCACCAACAGGACGATATGGCAAGTACAATAATGCATCTGCCAACTTTTTTACTTCTGCATCTAACCCGCTGTCTGGCACATGTGACGGAAGTAAAACTGTCACACGATGACCCGCTTCACGAGCCGCTTGAAGACTCTGAAGAAGGACTTGTTCTGCCCCATGCAATTCGCGAGTGTGATTGACAAACAGAATATGGCTCATTAGTTCTTACGGCTTCCTCTAAAGAACTCATGCGATTGTTGCGCACGTTGTTTTCCAGTACTCGGACGAGGATGCATCTTAAATTCTATATAGTTTTGATATGGATTATATGCTGCAGCCCAAGGCTTCTCCAAAAAGACGGCACGGGAGAAACTGAAACAGTACAAAGCTATCACTACCAACGCCGCAAAACGCTGCATAAACAACGGGAACAACTCCAATACCATCGGTAGCAAAATAATGATACCAATAAAGAAAAAGAAACGCGTACGGTTGCTGACTTCGACTAACTCATAGCAGTAGTAATACAACACCAAACTCAGGAAAAACATATTCAGCATAACTGTCCCGTTCGGCATAGCATCTATCTTGTCGTGGAAATACATCATTATTATCAATATCAAAATATTCAGCACAAAACCTATACTCAGCTTACGACTCACAGCAAACAGGGACTCCTCCGTATACATATCTGCTTTCTGCGCATAGTTCTCGCCCAACCAGCCGGCAACTGTCAGAAATATAGTTTTAATCCAAGGAATACCTATCAGCATCATCGCCGCACCTACTCCAATAACCGCTAAATACATCCATGTCGGGAACTTGCGGCCGAGCACAAAATACAACGGAACCATCAAAATCGCCACACGGTGGAAGAGACACGCCAGAACGATAAAGGTCATATACTTCCATACTTTCTTTTCCTCTATATACTGCAATGCAAAGAAGCATAGTGCTACAGCAGTAGCCTGACGTATATAAATCATTTCCAACTGCATGTACAAAATGCCAAAATAGCACATCAGTGCCACCAGCGGATACTTCGTGTAACGATACGATGCAATCGCTATCAACGTGATATTTATCGTCGTCACTACAAAGAATAGATGTTGCACATTGCCACCTAAAGCCTTGATTCCTGCGCACAAAAGCACGAAACCTTCTTCCACATTTTCAGCAAATAATACCCGCGGATGAGCTATCATCTGATCCCACCGAGGCAACATGTCAAATAGTATCGTATAGGAATCCCAATCGCCGCCCGTTTCATAGCGCAAACCCGCAACTGAAATCAGTATCAACGACGCAAACGGAACCAAAACCTGATTCGTCAACTTGTCCCTGAATTGAATATTCAGAACAGCCAACAACGTCAATATGATAAATATAATCAAATAGAACATTTCCGTCTATGACATAGCAATATCGTTCCTACTATCAAACACTCCGCCATTTCAGCAATAACCCAACTCCATGCCGCACCGCTAACGCCTACTCGAGGTATTAACAGCAGGTTCGAACTCATACAAATAACTGCCAAAACAATACCTACGAATGGTGCGAAGCGTTGCAAACCTTGCCCGTACAATCCTTGAACCGTTAATAGCGTCGCAGTCATCACCAAGAACGGCAATGGAGACAAAATGCGCAATAAAGGAACCGACTCTGCAAAAGCCGAACCCAACATCACATGAACTATAAACGGCGACAGCACATACACTACTGCCGAAACAAACAATGCCACAGCACCACCAATCAACAATGTCCGGCAAAAGAACCGACACCACTCCGCATATGATTCCGCAAAACGACGACTCATCTCAGGAAAAACAGCCGTACTTATCGGCATCACAACACACATATTCGCAGCAATAATAAGGCGCTGAGCTCCTGAGAAATAACCAATCTGCACATCATCCGCAAAACCACCTAATATCGTCAAATTGATTGTCGTATACAAACTCACAAACACATTATTCAAAAATATCGGGAAACCTGCCCGAGCAACTTCCGCAAATACAGCCTTATCCCATTGCCAACTACCCATATCATAGTGCTTGACAACATATATAAACGCTACAATACCAACCAGCATACTTGCAGCTGACAGAAGCAACGGATACAAGTGATACTGGCCCGAGTTACGGATAATGGATAAAATAAGAACAGCACCTAACAACTTGATAGTTAGATTGAAAACTGCCATCTTAGTCATGCTTTGAATTCCCTGCAGATACCACGTCGGGAAAAATACAACACCAATATTCACCAGAGCCGCACACCAATAAAGCATCGGATCCGAGGCAATTCGGTCAACTGTTAACGACAAAACTCCTAACAGCACAAAGGATACTGCCAAAAGCAGACATTTCAGCGTAACAACCGACCAAAATAAACGACGAGACTTATTCAAATCATCCTTCGCCAACGCAATCTGACGAGTCGCAGAATACTCAAATCCGTAGTTCACAATCAACGTCAAATACACCACAATATTTTGAGCATAACTCACGCGACCAAACACTTCTGTTCCGAAAATACGAGTAATAAACGGTATGACAATCAGCGGAATCAGGTAATTTGCAATCTGCAGCACTCCTAACGAAGTGATGTTCCGCACTATAGCCGTATTTACTCTTGACTCAGACATCTACGCAGTATCTCGAATTATAAAATCCGCTTATATTTCCTGTAAAAATACATTAGTGCCTTGACGTGACGCCAGCCCAAACGAGAGAATGGATTTGCGTGGGTGCGACGTTGACAATGGTGGTACATATGAACCGTCGGAATGTACAACACACGCCAACCCGCCGAACGCGCACGTAAACAATAATCGCAATCTTCCGGGCCGTAAAATATCTTTTCGTCCAACTCGCCTATCTTTTGATATACTTCACGACGAATCATTTGACAGGCTCCGATAATATACGTCGGCTCAAACGGCTCTTTTCCACGCATTTCCAACGCATATTCGTTCTTCACTGACGATGAACAAAGGCTCTGCATTTTCGTCCATAAACCGGGATACGGCTTACAACTAACTTGTTCCGAACCATCAGGATAAAGCAACTTACAACCGCAAATGCCCACTTCCTCATGCCCATCCATAAAATCCTCCATCGCCATGACTGCCTCATCTGTTATTTGAATATCATTATCCAAAATCAGTAGATACTTGCCATGTGCTTCGCGTAAAGCGGTATTGCGAGCAAAAGCCACACCTTTGTTTTCAGGAAGACAAAGTAATCGTACAGACGGATAATTCTCTTGTAAAAACGCAATTGTTCCGTCTGTCGAATGGTTATCAGTTATTATCACCTCCACATCTGGGCGACTAAGTTGCTGACGCATCGATTCAAGTAATTGACGCAGATAATCTATCCCGTTCCAAGTGATGATGATATATGAAACCTTTATTCCTTTCATCCGAAAAGTTTAACTTTTAATGTCCGTAAAGCGTGAGTAAAGTCCGACCACGAACGGAAACGACGTATCTGAGTCCACACAAATCGTGGTGATAGGAAATAACTCAAGTTCGACACAAACAACAAATGTTCCATCTCCTTCGAACTCAAATGCGGATAATTCAAAATCGACTCCCGTTGTACATCTGTCGGAATATATTCACCACCTTTTATCCAGCCATTTTCAATCGCCAATTGATAGAATTGAGTGCCTGGAAATGGCGAAACAATATTAATCATCAGTTGATCCACACGCAGTTTCTTCGCCTTGCGAATCGTATCTTTTATCGTCTGTTTGGTCTCAAGCGGACTGGTGCCAATCAAAAGATTCAACTTAACAGGAACATGATATTTCTGCAGTAATGCAATCGCAGAATATATCTGTTCAACAGTCATTCCTTTGTGAACATAGGCCAAAATATCGCTATTAAAGGACTCTACACCCAGATCTACATACAGACATCCGGATTCGCCAAGCATCTTTGCAATCGGCTCTGTTATCGCACTCGCACGAGCTTGACAACCCCATACTATACCAGTCTCTTTCATCACATCGCATATCGCTGCCGTACGACTTTCGTTCCAGATAAAGTTATCATCCATAAAGCCGATTGCACGATAACCTTCTGCATGCAACGCACGCACTTCTTCGGCAACTTTCTCCGGCGAACGATACGAAATTGGCGGCTTGCGATGATTATATTCCTTGTACTCTATCTCACGGGCAAAAGTAAGCGAGCTCGGCACACAATAAATACATTGGAACGGACAGTTGCGCGATGTAACCATCGTCGTATAAGGAGTGCACTTGAGTTTCGGATTGCGGTAAGTCACATTCGCTATAAAATGCCGTGCAGGAAATGGTAAAGAGTCCAAATCCTTCATCAAAGCACGCATCTTGTTACGATGATGATGGCCATCTCGCATGTAGGAAATACCATCTATCTCAGACCAATCTGCCTGATTATCAAGCTTTCCCAACAAATCCATAACAGTCATTTCCGGCTCTCCATGAACGACAATAGTACGTTCATCCACATGGCAACGCTCATGAAAATAACTGGCTCCGGGACCTAAAAGCACAACCCAAGAATCAGCCAAAACAGCATGCAAACGACGAGTTATTTCGATATCGTTTTGAACAGACAGATTGACTGTCCAAATCATATATACGTCCGCAGGCGCGCGACGCTCACCCTCAAGAAAAGCATCTATCGACTGCGGATTATTGATGCAATCAACATAAGCCGTTTCATATAACGTTTCAACGCACGCCGCGACCTGCAATTCATATATGTTCGGAGTCGGATAAACAACTCGCGTACAACCTGAACTGCGTTCTGCAGGATGCGTACCATCTACAACCGGAGGCACTAAAAACGTTACTTTCAACATACGTCGCTTGCTTTAATTTTAGACAAAAAAGCCCCTAACTTGCGTTTCGGGGCTTTTGGCTTGTCAACTGTGACAAATTAAGCCTCAGCGGCAGCTTCTTCAGCTGCACCTTCTGCAGGTGCTTCTGCCTCTGCAGCCTCTGCGGCAGCTTCTTGAGCAGCAGCCGCAAGAGCAGCACTTGCCTCCTGGCGCTTCTTCAATACTTCAGCAGCCTTAGCCTTGTTAGCCTCAACTTCCTGAGCATGAGCAGCTTTAGCAGCAGCTACTTTCTTGTCAGCCTCAGCCTTCACAACCTTAGCATCTTTAGCCTGTTGTTGAGACTTCCATGCATCAAAACGCTTCTGAGCCTCTTCAGCTGTAAAAGCACCTTTCGCAACACCACCATTCAAGTGTTTCATCAACATAACACCCTCTACAGAAAGAAGATGACGTGCTGTGTCGGTCGGTTGCGCTCCTACACCTACCCAATAAAGAGCACGCTCAAAATTGAGATTGATAGTTGCAGGATTGGTGTTGGGGTTGTAAGAGCCAATACGCTCAATAATCTTGCCGTCACGCGGCGAACGGCTGTCTGCTACTACAATGTGGTAGTAAGCGTAGTCTTTGTGACCATGACGAGCCAAACGAATTTTTGTTGCCATTCTGTTTTGTTGGTTTATGGGCCCTGAATTACTCGAATTCTGCCCGGGTTAATAAAATCGTACTTCGCACTTCTGTCCTCAGTACTTCTAATTGGCTTGCTTCTTACTCGAAAAAGCCCGCAAAAGTACTACAATTATTCCATATACACAAATTTTTCGACAAAAAAATGTAGCAAATTGATTTTTTCTATGTAAAATGGTAACGCTATCAGCGGGCTGGTGCTATTTACGGAAGCAATATCGCTGCGGAAATTACCTGACCCGAATATTGATATATGATAGAGTCATGACGAATCATATACGTCATCGGCAAAGTGTGGGTAAGACGAGACATCGCAAATTGAGATACTTCATGAATCTCAAAAGTGGAATCAAAGAGCCTGTTAAAGCGCTCTCTGGCAATACTGTCTTCTACTGCAAAACCTATAACACGATCCGCCACGCCCATCGGCACATACTGATTCACATTGCCGATGGAGTTCTGGCAATGCGGACAACTATACGAAAAGGCAAATACCAGATAGGTGGAGTCCGGATGAACAGTTACATATTCGGATAGCGGACTTTCCGCCAATGCTATAGTTTGGAAGGTGTTTTGCTTTTGCAAGCATTTGGCTCCCCGCATAGAGAAACCACACATGAACATAACGATTACCGCTATAGCCGCCATAAAAATGACTGAAGGAATAGTTATTGCGGTACTTTTTTCTTGCGGGTGGACAAGAGTTGGCACTAACATGCCAAGCAGAATGCCGTTACGCGTAAAGGTCAGCCAAGGTTTGGAGTTGAGCCAACTTATCGGACCGAAACAGCCGCAATTAGTTATCCCGCGAGCAGTCACTCCGTATAAATAAATTGACGAAACAACCAAAAGAAATATAGCCGTTCCCCATGAAATAGGCTTTACATAGAAATCAAACACAAGCATTATGCCCAAGAAGATTTCAGCGAAGATGATAAGCGGGGCTGCAAAGCCAAACCATGTGGCGCCATATTCGCTCATGAGATCCGCAAAAGCGGCAGTGTCTATGGCCTTGAGAAGCCCTGAAAGAAGAAAAACAAGCCCTACTAAGAAGCGGAGGATTTTGTATAATTGTTGCGGCATAAGGAATTGAGATTAAGAAAAATGTTGCCCCGCCGAAGCAGGGCAACTAAACATTAGAAAGTACTGCAAGATACCGAAGATGCATAGGGATTTTGATCTCTTACAAATGGTTCAATTGCACTACAAGAACCTATATCCTCTCCCCACTTTGCTTTTGCGTCACTCATAGAGAAACTTTCTGTCGTTGAATTTTCATAGGAATCAACTACAGTACAAATGCATCTGGTAGAGTCTGATGCTCCATTTTTGTCGTCCTTGCTGCAAGCAACAAACATGGCGCTCATAGACATAACTACAAGTGCGCCCACTAAAAAGAATTTCTTTTTCATTTTGTTAAAATATTTAATTATTTCCCTGCTCTGACGGCTTCGCAGGTCTTGCCCCATTTGGAGAGTGTCGGTTCTCTATTGCTAATGGACATAACAAAAAAAAAGCGGTAACCTGCGTCAGTGTTCCGCTTATATAGAATAAAAGCGGGACTGCAATCTTGCTGTTCCGCTAGTAGAGGCTCTGGTATTGCCTTTTCACCCAAACAACAACACTGAAGCCCACGCCGTATGTACAAATGCGCGCAACTTGCGCGTACATTATTTACATACCTATGGGCATCTTGTGCTGCAATGTTTTGGGTGATGAATTTACCAGATTCCGGAATGCCAAAACAAAGCGCGTAAGACGCCTTTTATTATGTCCTGTATCCCTCCCACAACAAGGGACATACCCTCGGCGTGAGCTGAAAAACTTCCGTTCCCACGCAGTGTGGAATGGAATACGGCGGCAAAAGTACTGCTTTTTCACGACATACTCAAATTTTTCTGCAAAAAAATGCATTTTTCTACGAAAATATTTGCACATCTCCACAAAAAACTGTACCTTTGCACTCGATTTAACTAAAGGTGATTATAAGGTGATTAAAGGGTTATTATAAGGTGATTAAAAGGTTATTAACAAGATAAAACCCCATGACGTGAGGGATCATATCGCGGCAAAATCCTATGGCAAAAACCAAATACCTCGATCCGATTGATTACATGACCGGACGTATCTCGCAAAAAGGACGTAGACCAGTTATCTCTAGACACAAAATCTTCCGCGACGAAAACGGAAACATTATTGGCGAGGCTGCTAACGAATCCTACTTACTCAAACATCCGCGAAACTATGAAAAAAAGCCGATGAAATCGGGAGAATTGAAAACTATCGAAGCCTTCCGACAGGCCATCGCACAATTCAATTTGGACAAACATAATCCAGAGCGGATGGATTACTGGAAAAAACGCTTCCACGCACAACTCAATGCCGGAGATCCTGAAGCACCCATCAATCCGGAAACACGAAAACCGCGAATCTACACTCGACTTGATATGTTCATCAGGGCCATGCTACAACGGCAGTTCCGCCAAAATTCATAAAATTTTGACAAAATATTTGCATATGTCCGATTTTTGTCGTACCTTTGCACGCTAATTTTGGTACAAAATGCTTTTTCGTGACATCATAGGACAGGAACGCACCAAACAACAACTGCGTAAAGCTGTGTCGGAAGGACTTATCCCGCACGCACAACTCTTCGTCGGACCGGAAGGCGTGGGGAAACTTCAACTCGCCATTGCGTATGCACAATTTCTCGCATGCCCAAACAGAACCGCCGAAGATGCTTGCGGAACATGTCCCGCTTGTTTACAATACAGCAAACTGCAACATCCGGATTTGCACTTCGTTTTTCCCATTGTCAAAACCGACACAGCTGATGTTTGTGACGATTTCATCGACAATTTCCGCGAAATAATCCTCACAAAAAAATACTTTGATCTTAATGATTGGTATACTGCTTTAGGCGTCGAAACCAAGCAAGGACTTATATACGAAAAAGAAAGTTCCGAAATCCTCCGCAAACTAAGTCTCAAATCCTTCGGCGACGGATATAAAGTGATGATTATCTGGCAACCACAAAAAATGAATGCCACCTGTGCAAACAAACTACTCAAGATACTGGAAGAACCACCACAAAAAACCATCTTCCTCTTGGTTTCTGAACAACCAGAACAGCTTCTTTCCACCATTATAAGCCGCGTGCAACAAGTACGTGTGCCGCAGTTGAGCAAAGACGAAATAAAAGAAGCCCTTATTGCTAAAGGATACGACGAACAGGCTGCTACCGATTGGGCACACATAGCAAACGGAAGTTACTTGGCAGCGCTCAAATTAGCTGATGAAAGCAGAGATAATAAGCAATATTTATCCGATTTCATCGAACTTATGCGCGACGCTTATACCATCGGCCACATCAACGATAAGGCAAAAAAATCAGCTGCTCTGCAACATATACGCAACTGGAGTTTGGAGATAGCAAAAAAAGGCAGAGAAAAGCAAAAAGCCTTCCTTCAATACGCCCAGAAACAAGTGCGGGAAAACTACATCTTCAACCTGCAGCATCCAGAACTAAACTACCAAACTGCGGACGAACGGAACTTCTCACAACGTTTCTCTCCATATATCAACGAAAGTAATGTAGAACAGATTATGGCGGAACTCGATAAAGCCGAAAAACAAATAGGACAAAACGGTAATGCCAAAATCATATTCTTCGACCTCTGCCTGCAATTTATCGTGCTACTAAAAAAATAATATATGAAACCAAAATTTACACTCAATAACGAAGCCTGCGAATTTACATCTAAAGCATGTCGCCGCAATTCGGCACATATGCTGCCAGTAACCGATTGGCTTTCGGATTTACCCGATGAAATCGAAGAAAATGATCTCGTCGAAGTCCAATTTAAGAACACACGCAAAGTGTTCTTCCGCAATATCAATCACCTTCCTCTGGAGAAAGGCGTTAGTGTCATTGTCGAAGCTAATCCAGGTTACGACTTAGGAGAAGTGGTGCTTACTGGACAACTTGTCAAACTCCAAATGAAGAAAAACCACATTGATCTCAATCGATACGAAATACGAAATGTCCTTCGACTTGCTGAACAAGCAGACCATGACAAAGCCGCTACTGCTCATGAAAAAGAGCAAGAAACAATGATTAAAGCACGGCAACTTGCTAAATCACTCGGCTTGGAAATGAAGATTGGCGATGTCGAATATCAAGGAGATGGAACCAAAGCTATTTTCTATTATATCGCTGATGGCCGCGTCGATTTTAGACAACTCATCAAACTCTATGCAGAAGCCTTCCGTGTACGTATCGAAATGAAACAAATTGGCGCAAGACAAGAAGCCGGACGGATCGGAGGTACCGGACCTTGCGGACGAGAATTATGCTGCTCCACGTGGATGACTAACTTCACCTCCGTCGGAACCGGTGCTGCACGACTACAGCACATTTCGCCCAATCCACAGAAACTCGCAGGACAATGCGCTAAACTTAAATGCTGCCTCAATTACGAAGTGCCCATTTACGAAGATGCTCTTCGCCGCGGAGAAACAATCGGATCACCCGTCATGGAAGAAGAAACTCCGGACTTAGGATTCAAAAACGATGTGGGACAAGGCGATTTGAACCGATTTGACCGCAAAAAAAATCATCACAATACCCGACGGAACGACCACCGAAACAACAGAAATAAAAATTATGACCGGCAAAAACCTACTGATAATCATAACGATTAGTCTGCTCTTTTGTGCTTGCACAAAAACAATGTATTCAGACTTTCAGTCCGTGCCTTTAACAGGTTGGCAGGAAGATTCTATCTTATCCTATTCCATTCCAGTAAACGACACAACCAATCTTTATGACATCATCCTTTGCGTGCGTCACATAGAAACATATCCATACCAAAACATGTGGTTATTCTGCGGTTTTGGAGCAGAAAGACTCAAACATGACACAATTGAGTTCTTTCTTGCCGACGATCGCGGAAGATGGCTCGGAAACGGAGGAAATAAATGGATAGAAATGCCCGTACTTTACGAGCAAAACTATCAATTCCCTGATACCGGACAATACATCTTTACCATCCAACACGGCATGCGAGATGAAGAGTTGCGAGGCGTAAGTGATGTCGGAATAATCATCAGACAATCCAAATAAAGATGAGCAAAAATAAACTTAAAAAGTTTGCGGAGATGGAGACATTTCACAATGTTTTCCAGTGTGCGGCTTGCGAATTGAATGACGATAATCCCGTAGTTCAAATGGCGGGTCATTGGCACGAACGCTATTTCAAAAATAACAACCCTATTGTCTTGGAACTTGGCTGCGGGAGAGGTGAATATACAGTCGGATTAGCAAAACGCTATTCCGAGAAGAACTTTATCGGCATCGATATCAAAGGCGCACGCATGTGGGCCGGAGCCAAACAAGCCGAGTTAGAGAACCTCCAAAATGTTGCATTTCTTCGTACCAATATAGAGAACATCATTTCATTCTTCTCCTCCGGTGAAATCGAAGAAATATGGCTCACTTTCTGTGATCCGCAGATGAAAAAAGCAACCAAAAGACTTACTTCCACTTTTTTCATGGCACGCTACCAGCAAATCATGGAGGATGGAGGTACTATCCATCTAAAAACTGATAGCCCATTTCTCTATACCTATACACGCGAGATGATACGCATCAACAATTATCCTCTTCTTGCTGATACCGATGATTTATATGCTGTTGAAGGACAATACAATGATGCGAAAGCACTCCGCACGCATTATGAACAACAATGGCTGGACCGAGGAATGAGCATCAAATACCTCAGTTGGCAATTAGTTCATAAAAAAACATTTGAAGAACCTGATATAGAAATAGAAAAAGATAACTACCGTTCATACGGTCGCAATTATGTATCCACAACAAATAATTGATGCTTTGCGCTTTGTGCGCTATCCCGGAACAGGAAAAGATCTCGTTGAATCCGGCATGTTAGAAGATGATATCCGCATCAGCGGATTAGCCATTTCATTCTCACTAATCTTCGAGAAAGACACAGACCCTTTCCTAAAATCTATCATCAAAGCTGCTGAAACAGCAATCAAAACCTATGTAAATGAGAATGCTACTGTTACCATCCATACTAAATTTGCACACAAGAACACACAGGTCGAAACACGTAAGCCATCCATTAATGCCAAACATATTATAGCCATCCATAGTGGCAAAGGAGGTGTTGGCAAATCAACTGTTTCAGCCAATCTCGCCGTTGCATTAGCTAAGCACGGATATAAAGTTGGGTTATTGGATGCAGATATTCATGGTCCTAGCATGCCAAAAATGTTTCACACCGAAGATTGCCGACCGGTTTCCGTCAACGTAGATGGTCGCGATTTGATAGAACCAATCGAACAATATGGTGTTAAAATGTTGAGTATTGGTTTCTTCGTAGACCCAACTAATGCCGTCGTATGGCGAGGAGGACTCGCGTCTAATGCTATAAAACAACTCATCGAAGATGCACACTGGGGAGAACTGGATTATTTCCTCATCGACTTGCCTCCCGGAACAAGTGATATCCACCTCACACTCGTCGCCGAACTGCAACTCACAGGTGCTATCGTCGTCACTACTCCGCAACCCGTCGCTTTAGTGGACGCACGAAAAGGCGTTGATATGTTCCGCAACGAGAAAATAAACGTTCCCGTTTTAGGCATTATAGAAAATATGGCATGGTTCACACCAGCAGAGTTGCCAAATAACCGATATTATATATTCGGACAGGACGGAGGTAAAAAACTTGCAGAGGAATTAGGAGTACCTTTATTGGGACAAATTCCTTTAGTGCAATCCGTTCGTGAAGCAGGAGATAACGGCATGCCAATTGCGTTGCAAGACGGCCATCCCGCAGCAGCTCTCTTTGATAACATATGTCAAGCACTACAGAATTAGGCTCAGCGCCGATACATAAACTACTTTTTAAGTACGCGATGCCCGCCATCATAGCTATGACGGCTACTTCCATATACAACATTGTCGATAGTATCTATATCGGCCATGGATGTGGCGCACTGGCCTTGGGTGCATTAACCGTTGCCAAACCATTCATGGATATATGTGCAGCTTTTGGCAGTTTGGTCGGTGTTGGAGCATCTTCTTTACTCGCTATCTACTTGGGCGAAAAAGACTATGATAGAGCTAATCGCGTCTTAGGAAACGTCATTGTCATGAACATCATCCTCTCAGCTATTGTCATGGCTGTAGGACTTATCTGGTTAGACCCTATTCTGATGGCATTCGGTGCTAGCGAGGATACATTGGCATATGCACATGACTATATGGAGATTATCTTGTATGGCAACATCCTCACCCATATCTATTTTGGTTTGAATGCCTTGCTACGTTCTGCTGGACATCCACGTTTTTCTATGACGGCTACCATTGTGGCTGTCATAGTCAATATTATTCTCGACCCGCTATTCATTTTCGGGATGGAGATGGGTGTTCGAGGAGCCGCATTAGCAACCGTCATTTCACAAGCCGTTTCAGTAATTTGGCAGTTTACCAAATTTATGGACAAGAACGAATTAGTTCGATTCCACCGGGGAATTTGGCGTCTCAATCGTCATATCACCAGCCGTGCCTTGGCTATAGGAATGTCGCCTTTCCTATATAATATCGCACATTGTTTCGTAGTCATCATTATCAACAACCAGCTGAAGACATTTGGTGGAGATATGGCTATCGCATCATATGGCGTTATCAACCGTTTGACCTTTGTCTTTGCTATGATGGTTATGGGACTAAACCAAGGAATGCAACCTATTGCAGGTTTTAATTACGGTGCCAAACAATATGACAGAATGCTAAAATCATTCTACCTCACTTGCGCTTATGCAACAGGCGTAGTAGGTATAGTTTTCTTATTAGGAGAATTCTGTCCGATAGTGGTAACAAAGATGTTTACCCACGATCCTATACTTATTGCACAGACAATCAAACCGATGCGTATCATTTGTAGCACCATGCTTATTATCGGCTTCCAAATGGTTACCGGCAACCTCTTTACTTCTATCGGCAAAGCAGGAAGTGCTATTTTCCTAAGTCTCACACGACAAGTTATTTATCTCATTCCACTGACATTATTACTGCCGATGGCTTTTGCAGAACCTTTGGATGGAGTATGGTGGTCTATTCCCATTAGCGATGTGTTGGCAGCCATCACAGCTATTATAGTACTCCTTGCGTCACATAGGAAATTACACATGAAATTATCGGCAGATATATCCAAATAGCAAAAAGCATTTTTTATTTGCATAAATAAAAAAAATATTGTACTTTTGCACGCTCAACAGTAAAACATAATAATATGGCACAAGAGAACATTAAATTACCGGAGAATGCTTCTCGTCCTCTCAAACCGGGAGAAAAGTATGAACCTATTTTACCTGGCAATAAAGCGTTTCCGGAAGTAACACCTTACAGCGTCACTTTAGGTATTGTAATGGCAGTTATCTTTTCTGCTGCAGCAGCTTACCTGGGTCTTAAGGTAGGCCAAGTTTTTGAAGCGGCTATTCCTATTGCTATCATCGCCGTAGGCCTTTCAACAGCATTACGACGCAGAAACGCGTTGGGCGAGAATGTCATCATCCAATCTATTGGTGCGTCTTCGGGCGTTATTGTAGCAGGTGCTATTTTCACACTTCCTGCACTATATATCTTACAAGCCAAATATCCGGAAATAACGGTTAACTTTATGCAAGTGTTCATGTCTAGTCTCTTGGGTGGTTGTTTGGGTATACTCTTTCTCATTCCTTTCCGTAAGTATTTCGTTCAAGAGAAGCATGGTGAATATCCTTTCCCAGAAGCTACAGCTACGACACAAGTACTTGTTTCAGGAGAACAAGGTGGTTCTCAAGCAAAACCACTTCTTTGGGCCGCAGGAATTGGTGGATTGTATGATTTTGTAGTTTCTACCTTTGGTCTGTGGACGGAAAGTCTTTCAACTCGTATGACTGGTTGGGGAGAACTCATTGCCACCAAACTAAAACTCGTTTTCTCGATCAATACCTCTGCGGCAGTTCTTGGCCTTGGATATATCATCGGTCTTAAATACGCAGCTATTATCTGCGCCGGTTCATTCTTTACATGGTGGGTAATTCTACCACTTGTAGGTTCAATGCCCGGAATGGAGACTGTCGACCCGCAACTCATCTATGCTAACTACGGACGGAATGTCGGTATTGGTGCCATCGCTATGGCGGGGCTTATCGGTATCGTCAAGTCCTGGGAAGTTATCAAGTCCGCTGTCGGACTGGCGGGCAAAGAGTTAGGCGGTAAGGGTAAGGCGGTTGCGAAAGCGTCCATCCGTACAGAACGCGACTTGAGCATGAAATTCCTTCTGCTCGCTATCGCAGTCGCCTTAGTTGTAACGCTCATTTTCTTCTGGGTGGGCGTGCTGCATAACTTCGTACAGGCGTTAGTCGCATTTATTGTCGTGACGGTTATCTCCTTCCTCTTCACTACCGTAGCTGCCAACGCAATTGCCATCGTTGGCAGTAACCCCGTGTCGGGTATGACACTTATGACGCTTATCATCGCATCTGTTGTCTTTGTTGCTATCGGTATGAAAGGCGCAAGCGGAATGGTTGGATCGATGGTCATCGGCGGTGTTGTTTGTACCGCTCTGGCTATGGCTGGTGGATTCATTACGGACCTCAAAATAGGATATTGGATTGGTACGACACCGGCAAAGCAGGAGACGTGGAAATTCCTCGGAACGCTCGTCTCCGCGGCTACAGTAGGCGGAGTCATGATTATCCTCAATAAGACCTACGGCTTCGTAGGAGACAATGCGCTTGTAGCACCGCAAGCCAACGCTATGGCAGCTGTTATTGAACCGCTTATGTCTGGACAGGGCGCTCCGTGGATGCTATATTTTGCAGGTGCTATATTGGCACTTATACTTAATTTCATGGGTGTGCCCGTTCTGCCTTTCGCACTCGGCATGTTTATTCCTCTACATCTTAACACCCCGTTGCTCATTGGTGGTGCAATATCATGGTACGTGAGCAAGAAGAGCGAAGAGGCTAATCAGAAAGGTACCCTTATCGCCAGCGGTTTCATTGCTGGTGGTGCTTTGATGGGCGTTGTTTCTGCTCTCGTTAAATTCTGCGGAGCAGAATGCTATCTCACCAATTGGGCCGCAAGTACCGGTGCAGAGATAACGGCAATTATAGCGTATATTGCACTCATCACATATTTCGTTATTGCAAGCAAAAAAACAACAAAATAACTAATAACAAATCAAAATCTATCGTTATGGTAAACTACAAAGACTTAGGCCTTGTGAACACGCGCGAAATGTTTGCTAAGGCAATCAAGGGTGGTTATGCTATCCCTGCTTTCAACTTCAACAACATGGAGCAATTACAGGCTATCGTTAAAGCTTCTGCCGAAACTAAATCGCCGGTTATTCTCCAAGTATCCAAAGGTGCTCGGAACTACGCTAACGGTACTCTTCTACGTTACTTAGCAGAAGGTGCTGTAGCCTATGCTAAAGAGCTTGGTTGGGAGAAACCTCAAATTGTTCTTCACCTTGACCATGGTGACAGCTTCGAAACTTGCAAATCCTGCATAGACAGTGGATTCTCAAGCGTAATGATTGACGGTTCTGCCCTTCCGTATGAAGAGAATATCGCTCTTACCAAGAAAGTGGTTGATTACGCACACCAGTTCGACGTAACCGTTGAGGCTGAGCTTGGCGTACTTGCTGGCGTTGAAGACGAAGTGGTTGCAGAAGAAAGCCACTACACCAAACCCGAAGAAGTGATTGATTTCTCGACCCGCACAGGTTGCGACTCTCTCGCCATTTCAATCGGTACCAGCCATGGTGCTTACAAGTTCAAACCTGAACAATGCACCCGTGACCCGAAAACAGGTCGCCTTGTTCCTCCTCCATTAGCATTCGACGTTCTCGATGCCGTTATGGAGAAATTGCCTGGCTTCCCAATTGTTCTCCACGGTTCATCGTCCGTTCCACAAGAGTACGTTGACATGATTAACCAATATGGTGGTAAATTGCCTGACGCTGTAGGTATTCCTGAGGAGCAACTTCGTAAGGCTGCCAAGAGCGCTGTCTGCAAAATCAATATTGACTCCGACTCTCGTCTTGCTTTCACAGCTGCTGTTCGTAAAGTTCTCACTGAGAAACCGGCTGAATTCGACCCGCGTAAATACTGTGGTCCTGCTCGCGATCTTATGGAGGAACTTTACAAACACAAAATCATTAACGTTCTCGGTTCTGACGGAAAGGCTTAATCATGGCATTACCATTTATGACCGCCGACCAAGCGGCTCAATTAGTCAATCATGGTGACATCTGCGGTATGGGTGGTTTCACCCCCGCAGGTGCGCCGAAGGACGTGCCCACAGCTATCGCGCACCGTGCAGCTATTTTCCATTCAGAGGGTAAACCTTTTAAGATTGGTTTGTACACCGGCGCTTCTACAGGCGACAGTTGTGATGGTGAGTTAGCTCGCGCACATGCTATTGAGTTCCGCACACCTTATCAAGGCAACAAAGATCTGCGTACTGAACTCAATGCACAAGGAGCACACTATTTCGATATGCACTTGAGCGAATTGGCGCAAGATCTGCGCTATGGTTTTATGCCTAAGCCTAACTTCGCTATCATCGAAGCATGCGACGTAGTAGAAAAAGGTAATGAAATAGAAATCGTTCCCACGGCTGGCGTAGGTAATATGCCTACTTTCTGCAGACTCGCCGACAAGGTTATTGTCGAGCTTAACGAGGCGATGCCGGCTACTATGCGTGGCGTGCATGATATCTACGAGCCTGCAGATCCTCCACAACGCCGTGAAATTCCTGTTTATAAACCATCTGACCGCATCGGTACCGATTGTATCGTTATTCCGCGCGAGAAACTTGTGGCTGTTGTAAAGACTAACCGTCCGAATGAAGTCGGTAAGTTCACTCCATTGGACGAAACAACAGAGAAGATAGGCGCAAACGTGGCTGCTTTTCTTGAGGCTGAGATGAAAGCCGGACGCATCCCGTCCACTTTTCTGCCAATTCAATCCGGCGTAGGAAACGTGGCTAATGCAGTATTAGGTGCACTTGGTGAGAACAAGCATATTCCGCCTTTTGAGATGTACACGGAAGTTATTCAAGACTCCGTTGTAGGTCTCATGGACGAAGGACGTATTAAATTTGCTTCCGGTTGCTCACTTACAATTGGTGCAGACAAGTTACAACACATCATGGATAATATTGATTTCTTCCGCGATAAGATTGTGCTTCGTCCGCAAGAGATAAGCAACAACCCCGAACTGGCACGTCGCATGGGCTTGATAACCATCAATACCGCCCTTGAGGCAGATATCTTCGGCAACATCAATTCAACCCATGTATGCGGCACGAAGATGATGAACGGTATCGGCGGCTCAGGTGACTTCACCCGCAACGCCTATATTTCCATTTACACCACGCCCTCCACAGCTAAGGGTGGCGCGATTTCTGCTTTCGTACCTATGGTTAGTCACCTTGATCATTCCGAGCACTCGGTTAAGATTATTATCACCGAGCATGGTATTGCAGACTTGCGTGGCAAGAGCCCGATTCAACGTGCTCATGAGATTATTGATAACTGTGTGGATCCACAATATCGCCCATTGCTTAACGAGTACCTCGCAATGGCAAAGGTTGCTCACACGCCGCACGTGCTTAGTTGTGCACTCGCTATGCATGAGGAATTCCTCAAATCCGGTGACATGCGTAATACCAAGTGGGAAAACTATCTGAGATAAACTAAAACGGATAGTTCAAATTCACAAAAAAGTGCAGGACTTAAATCCTGCACTTTTTTATATCATTGTTTTAACTACGTCCTCTAAATACTTTATATCTATTTCATCAAATGTGCCATATTAGCCACCATCTCATATCTTTCTCTCTTAGTCATGATACATGTTCCGTTTTTCTAACGAATCGCAACAAACAGAATTAATTAAACCTTTTTTGCAGGTCATCGTCAGAAAGGATAGTGACTATTGTTTTGCCATCAGGTGTATGGCGGTAAGACGGCAAATCAAAGAGTTGTTCCAAAAGATGTTGCGCTTCTTCTGAAGTAAGTTTCTTGCCATAAGGAATGGCGGTATCTTGTGCCAAAGAGAGAGCAATCTGCTTTCGCCATTCTTCTTTGGCATTTGCTCCTGTTTCTCGAATGAGGTGTAACATATTATGCAAGGCAGACTGTATATCCTGCGCATTAAGCGTTGCAGGAATACCGGTTATGCTGTAAGCATTCTTACTAAATTGCTCCACTTCAAAGCCTACAAAACGCATGTCATCTATGATAGTGGTCATGAGGACCATCTCATCTGGTGCTAAGTCAATCACCTCAGGGAAAAGGAGTTGCTGTGAAACGCCTTTGCCCAGATTTATCTGCGCCATATATTGATTATAAAGAACGCACGCGTGCGCGCGATGTTGATTGATAATCATCAAGCCAGCAGTAGATGGCAGGATAAGATATTTATTCTTATACTGGTAAGGCACGATATCTGATAGTGGAATATCAAACAAGTGAGCTGTTAATTCTTCAACCGGTTGTTGATACATCTGTTCCCAACCTTTTATATTGGTTTTAGGTGCCCGAGAGAACGGATTGTAGTTTGGGTCGAAAACGACATGCGGAGTTGGGAAAGATATTGCTTCTGAGGTTTTCTGCGCAACTGGAGGCATTTCTATTTCACCTTCACGATTGAAATCGAGAGAAGGTGTGATATTGAACTTACCTAAAGACTCTCTCACAGTTGCCAAGAGGATTTGGAAGATTGTTTGTTCATCTTGGAACTTAATCTCAGTCTTGGTCGGGTGAATATTGACATCTATCAACTCAGGATTTATGTCAAAATAGACGAAGTAGGATGGATTGAGTTCGCCCGGCAACATTCCCGCATAGGCAGTTAGAATAGCCTTGTGGAAATAAGGATGGCGCATGAATCGTCCGTTAACGAAGAAATACTGCTGCGGATTTTTATTGGCAGCCTCCGGTTTACCAATAAAACCGCGAATAGAGATAATCTCGGTGTCGGTAGCGATATCAACAAATTGCGAAGTATAGGATTTATTACCTTTGCCAAAGACCGCTTCGATTCGTTGTTTTTCCGTTCCGACAGGTAATTCAAGCACTATCTCATCATTGCTAACAAAAGTGAATTGCACGTTCGGATAAACGAGCACGATGTGATAGAACTCGTTGAGTAGATTTCGCAGTTCGGTTTGATCTGTTTTGAGGAACTTACGGCGTACGGGCACATTAAAAAAGAGGTTCTTGACCTTTATATTCGTGCCGACTGGACATTGGCATGGTTCCTGGCTATCGATATGACTACCGGATATGCGGATAAGTGTTCCGACCTCATCTTCCTGTCTACGTGTCTGCACTTCAACTTGTGCTACGGCGCATATACTTGCGAGTGCTTCTCCGCGGAAGCCCATTGTACGTAGGGCAAAAAGGTCTTGTGCAGAGGCGATTTTGCTAGTTGCATGCCGTTCAAAGGCCATGCGGGCATCGGTTTCACTCATACCGGAACCGTTATCGATGACCTGCAGTATTGTTCTGCCGGCATCACGAACGATAATCTGAATGTTGGTGGCACCCGCATCCAAGCTGTTCTCGACTAACTCTTTGAGGCATGAGGCGGGGCGTTGAATGACCTCTCCTGCCGCGATTTGGTTAGCTACACTATCCGGTAATAAATGAATTATATCCACGTAATTTGCTTATAATATGCTGTTTAACTGCTTAATCACCCTTTAATCACCTTTTAATCACCCTTTAATCACCCTTTGTTAGCGGGTAATTAGTGGGAAATTATCGGAGGAATAAGTAGAGCGCGAGCGCGAGCACGAGGAGTGCAATCCAGAAGATGAGTCGAGAGTTGTTTTTAGACTTCTGTGTTTGCATGTTTTTTTCGTGCTCTTCACGGAAAGACCCACGATGAAGACGCGCAAGTTTATCCTTGCGCGCCTCCTTTTCCGGGTCATAGTAAATGGGGCGATAGTCCCACTCCCGTGGTTTATTTACTTTTGGGAATAAAACCGACAAAGTATATTGTCTTAAAGTTGTTAGACTTATTTATTCCGTTATTTAACGATAGCGAGGAATTGCTCGTCCTCAGCGAACTTAGCGAATTCGATATCGTTAGCAGCTTTAGTTTTCATGTTAGCATCACGCTCGATAGCAACCGGAAGGTTAGCATAAACGGCGTCACGATCATTGGTGCGTGCACCTACGACTGCGAGGAGGTAAGCGGTTGTAGCGTTTGGTTCTTTAACAGCGTTAAGCGTTTTGAGCGCTCCAGCGTAGTCCTCGTTGAGGATTTGTTGAACAGCGGCATTGTTGGTAGCTGCACTTCCATAAGCTTCTTTAGCAGCTTTATAGTCACCCTTCATGGTGTAGTAAGTACCTTGAGCAGCTTTGAGGTCGCCCTTTGTTCCGGCAGCTTTACCGAGGTGTTCTTCAGCCTTAGCGAGGTCGTTGTCAGCCATAGCAGCGAGCGCAGCGTTATAGTGTACGTCTGGATCATTCGGTTCGATTTCGATAGCTTTGTTGTAAGCACGGCGTGCTTCAGCGATGTTACCTTGCTCGAAGTAAATCATACCCATATTGTTGTATGCGCGATAGTCACCGAAAGTGTCAGCAGCCTTTTGGTAGATAGCGAGTTTCTCGTCTTGGCCCTCTACGAGATTAGCAGCATAGAGCATTTCCTCGACATTGAGTTGGCAAGAATCGCTCTTGAGCTCAGCCAGGATTTCCTCGTCAGAACGGCCGATGAGGTCGCGAGTGAGGATGAGGCGGCTACGACGGAGTTGCGGGAGGATATCGTCAGCAATAGTTTTGTACACGTTGCTCAGATTCTTGATTTGAGTTTCGCGCTCTTCAGGATCGCTGTACATTTTCAACACGTTGAGAACGACTTGTTTGTCTTGGATATTGGAGTTCTCCATAGCTTTCTGGAAGCCTTCCCAGTCTTCAGCTGTGGTGTTAGCTTCGATTTCAGCCTCCACTTTGTCCTTTTTCATTTGTTTTTGCAGGAACTTTTGCGCATTAGCTTGGCGATTGTCAGCCAGTTTGGTATTGAGGTCCATTCCGCCATCCGGGCTAGCGTAACCGCGAACTTCGATGTTGTTGATGGCTTTCTTCTCGTCATTGTTAGCGTCCTTGATAGCAGCTTGGAGGTCTTTAACTTGTTTGCTGCCAGTCTCCGAGCTACGGAGTTGAGCTTGTTGGATCAAGAACTTAATGTCAGCTTCCAGAGTGTCTTGAATGATGCGTTGGAATTTGTCGGTAGTAACAACAGACTCATTGTCTTCAGCGGTAGCGAGTTTAGCGGTAACTATGAGACCATCAGCGATTTTGATTTCAGGAACTTCCACTTCTTTTTTACCGTTTTTAGCAGTAAAGCGGAGATAGAGTTCGCTTTTTTCCATAGCAGGATCATAGTCGAAACTGCAAGATTGGGTGTATTGGCCACCAGCCTTGTAGTTAACTACGGTACCGTTCTCTTTCACTTTTTCACCTACATAAGTAACAGTTTCGCCTTCGATTTCTTTTCCATCGAATTTGAGGACCGGAGTAACAGTAAGGATACCTTTTTTGGCAAATTTCTTTACAGGGAAAGTACCTGTGATGTCGGCATTTACCTTGTTACCAACCACTGCGAGTGGACTCGGGTTAACTGTGATTTGTTCTGGTTGTGGCACAGTGCCGCAGGATGTCAACATTGCCATTGCAATGACAGACACAAGAAATAAATTTTTCTTCATGATTAGTTATTTATTTTTGTTTAAAAAGGGATATACATACCTTTCAGCGTGCAAAATTATAAAAAAAAATGTATTCGTGCAACTTTCTTGCGATTTTTTTTGCATTTTCGTATTTTTTTTGTACCTTTGCAGTCGAAAATGGACAACAAAATGCGAAAAATCATTATTTTAGGAGTAATTTTGGTAGCATGTGCATCGTGCGGGCCACACAAACCGACCGTAGCAGAGTTGCGTGCTGCAAAAAGAGTGCAAGACAGCATTAATTTGGCTCAGCAAGAACAATCGTTGGTTTATACGGACTCACTTTTGCAACTTCAAATGCCAGTTGCCGATTCACTACTTGCGCGATTTAAGTATGTGAAGAATGAACGGTATGAGGATCATGGCCATTATATTTGCCGCGATTTGGAATCAAGTGGACTCGGCCAACGGATTTACCTTCAAGCTTATGTGACAGACAACATGAAAACTGTGGTTCGGAGTTTTTATTTTGGCGAACGGAAACTGGAACATGAGACCATTCTTCTCTCTGCCGACGAAGTAGAGAATATGTTTTCTGGGAAGTGTCATTCGTATAATGCTGAGGGCAATCATGAGATTATGACGCTTAACGACGAAGATGCTGTTAATCTGCTGAAATTTGTAGCGGCCTATGCCGATTCAAAAATCAAAGTGACGCTATCCGGAAAG
Source organism: Paludibacteraceae bacterium (assembly GCA_016295035.1). Taxonomy (GTDB): domain Bacteria; phylum Bacteroidota; class Bacteroidia; order Bacteroidales; family Paludibacteraceae; genus Colicola. The sequence continues at coordinate 9,565 of JAEDLW010000002.1, read as the reverse complement.
GGGAAATTCACCTATATTATAAAGGATAAAGACAAAGCGGCTTTGATTGAGACATTGCGTTTGCAAACGGTGATGTCAGACATTAAAAAACTGGAATCCCAGCATCATCAGGCGTCATTACAGGTAGAAAAATACAAAAAAAGACTCGAAAAGTGAGAAAAAACTTGCACAATTCGAAAAAAAGCAGTAATTTTGCGCGCTTAATATGGATAAAAACCGATCCTGAGTTATGAAAACGCTTGAAAAAATAGTCGCAGAGCGTCTTGTAGGCCTCAAAGCGATTAAGTTGCAGCCGATTAGTCCTTTTAAGTGGGGCAACGGTTGGAATTCTCCTATTTACTGCGATGATCGTCGTAGTTTGTCGTACCCGAAAGAGCGCGACTTTCTCAAATTAGAACTATCCCGCATCGTTGCCGAGCAGTTCCCAGAAACAGACGTTATTGCAGGTATTGCGACGAACGCCATAGCACATGGTGTACTCGTAGCGCACCAACTAAGTTTGCCTTTTGTGTATGTCTATCCATCCCCGAAAGATCACGGCCTGGAAAATCAGATAGAAGGTGATTTGCGTCCAAAACAGAACGTTGTAGTGATTGAAAATCAAGTTGCAATCGCAGACGTTTCGCTCAAAGTGATTGAGGCGCTGCGCAATAACGGGTGTAATGTTTTGGGCCTTGTGACTATTCTTGATTACGAATTGGAAATAGGCCATAAAGGGCTGAAAAAAGCCGGTGTGCCTTTAGTTCCACTGACTAATTTCTCATCCGTGATTGAGACCGCAGCAGAAATGAAATATATCTCGGAAAAGGATTTGCAGATGCTCAATGACTGGCACAAGAATCCCGCTAAATGGAAGAAATAAAATGTCCGAACAGAAATACGAAAGTAAAATACAATCCATACCTGCTCCGGTTGACAAAGTGTTCCCAGTACTCAGTAACCTGAAGAACTTGGAACGAGTGCGTGAACATATTCCCGCCGACAAAGTGCAGGAAATGGAAATTACGGAAGATATGGTTAAGTTCAAGGTGGATGGTTTGGCGCAAAAGATTGCCATTCGCATCGTGGACAAGGTGGAAAATGACACCATCAAGTTCGGCTTGGACAACATGCCGATATCAGCCAATTTTTGGATTCAACTCAAAGAAGTAGCGCCTAACGACACACGCGTAAAACTAACCGTTAAAGCCGATATCCCGATGTTCTTCCGTATGATGATAGAAAAAAAGCTACAACAAGGCATCGACGATGCCGCTGTAATGTTAACTCAATTCCCATATACTAATTGGTCATGAAAAAACCACGTATTCACCGAGAGGGTAGAAATATCATTATTGGATTAGTGCTCATCTTGTTTGCAATCAACATCCCGGTCTTCATTTATTGGCCTCATTGGGTGTTTGCAGTAACACTGTTCATTACAGCGACTCTGCTTGTGTTTGTCACCTACTTCTTCCGCAACCCTATTCGCGTGCTGGAAGTCGATGACCCGAACTTCCTCATTGCTCCTGCAGACGGACGAGTTGTCGTTATTGAACCAACGAAAGAGAACGAGTATTTTCATGAGGAGAAACTGCAAGTTTCAATCTTCATGTCGCCTTTCAACGTGCATGCCAATTGGTATCCTATTGAGGGTAATATCTTGGTCAGCCAGCACCAGAAAGGTCGTCACAAAGGCGCATGGCTGCCTAAATCATCAACGGAAAACGAACGTTCTCTGGTTGTGATAGAGACTCCTTCCAAAGTGCAAATTGCTGTCAGACAGATAGCCGGCGCGATGGCACGACGCATCGTTACGTATGCCAAAGCGGGCAATCAATCCCAACGTAACCATCATATGGGATTTATTAAATTCGGTTCGCGCGTGGATATGTATCTCCCACTTAATACCGAAATGTTCGTTCAAGTTGGCGATCTTGTTCGTGGCAACGAAACCATTCTCGGTCGTCTTGCTAATGCAGAAGAAAAGCCCAAACGCAAAACCACAACTAAAAAAGCAAAAGTTTAACCTTAAAATATTACTACTATGGACAAATTCCAAGAACTATTTGCACAGTATCCGTGCCCCTTTACCGACGAACAAGTTAAGGAGGGCGTTGACAACATCCTCAAAAATCACTTTGCAGAGAACAATAATGTTGAAGTATGGAAAGAGTGCCTGCATCAGATTGACCTCACTACCCTCAGTGCAGACGATACTATCGCTAAAGTCGAAGGTATGGCTAAGGCTGTCAACGAACTGGACAAAAACTATCCCGGCGTACCGAACGTAGCTGCTATCTGCGTCTATCCCGCTATGGTCGAGTATGTGCGCAAGGCCCTCAAAGACCCAAAATTCAATATCGCGTGCGTAACAGGAGTTTTCCCTTCTTCACAGAGCTTCCTGGAGGTTAAAGTAGCAGAAACTGCTATGGCACTCAAAGCCGGTGCTACGGAAATTGATATCGTTCTTTCTGTAGGTAAATTCCTTGAGGGACGTCTCCAAGAGTGCTTCGACGAGATTGCCGAACTCAAAGCCGTGTGTCGAGAACACCACCTCAAAGTGATTCTTGAAACGGGTATGCTCAAATCCGCTGAGAATATATGGAAAGCTTCTATACTTGCTATCGCTGCAGGGGCTGACTTCATCAAAACATCTACCGGTAAGATCGCCGTTAATGCAACACCCGAAGCTACTTATGTCATGTGCCATGCTATCAAAGCTTGGAAAGAGAAAACAGGCGCTAAGATATGCTACAAACCGGCCGGAGGAGTTAGTACTACCGAAGAAGCCGTACAGCACTTCACGCTCGTTAAAGAAATACTCGGAGAGGACTGGCTCAACAACGAGTCCTTCCGCTTCGGCGCAAGCCGTCTTGCCAACAACCTCCTCTCAAGCATCGTTGGCAAAGAAGTAAAATACTTCTAATCAACCACGTAAAGAAGAGGAGTTCTTAATACGAACTGCCAATTCTTCGGAAATGGAATTACCAAACTGGCGGCACACGTCTTGTGCAAAAAGCTGACCGGTATCTATAAGCCCTGTCCAATCTTCAATGGATAGGGCTTGTAGCTTCCCGTTACTCGTTGGATATTCGTTAGATATTCGTTGGATATTCAGCTGACGTAAAGCATAGATAAAGCCGGCATTGAAATTATCGCCAGCACCAATCGTGCTCACGGTCTCTACCGAACGGACAGGAAAACTCAACTCAAGAGAAGGAGTATATAAACGGATCTCACGACCGCCATTCGTACATATAAAATATGGGCAAAACGATTGAATATGTTCGCGGTAAATAGTAGAAACATCATCTATGCCGTATAGGTTCACAAAGTCCTCCAAAGAACCGCGAACAAGACTGGACATACGCATGTTTTCCTCAATAGTTGGTAGAATATCTGGTATCTCATGTATATGGGAAGCGCGGAAATTCAAATCGTAGTACAGAAAAGCACCTGCAAGGCGGGATTGTTCCAACATACGCTTGACGTACGGACGAATAGCCGGATTGATTGCAAAGAATGAACCGAATAGCACAAAGTCGTCCCCCGTAACATCTAAATCAGGACTCTCTACGCGTACGTGCGCATAGTCCTTATAAAAGGTGTAGTGAGCGTCGTTGTGCTCATCTAAAAAGGCTAAAGAGATATGCGATTTGGTGTGCGCATGACGATAAACATAACGACTGTTTACACCGTTCGCCGTCAGATAACTATAAATCATATCTGCTACGTGGTCATCACCCGCTTCGGTCACCATACTGCATGGCACACCTACTCGCCCGAGCGATACCAAAGCATTGAATGTTGAACCGCCGGGAACGCCACGCTGAGGCTGATTATCCTTGAAGATAATGTCGTAAACTGTTTCACCGATTCCAAATACCTGTCCTTTTTCCATATCACTTTAAAATATCATCCTTTAAGCTTTCACCGCGCAAAAGTACTACAAATTTGTGAAATGGACAAGATTTACAGCAAAAATTATGCTATAATTTTGCATATATCAAAAAAAAGTAGTATCTTTGCAGCGGATTTTGAAATAGGTCTGTTTACAGACTATATAATTTAAATTAATAACCATTTAAATCTCTGTAAGTATGAAGAAAAACTTTACTCTTTTGTTTGCTGCGATAGTCGCAGTAACGATGAATGCCGCAACCTACAACGGTACCTGCGGCAGCAAAGCCAACTGGACGCTGGACACGTCAACCGGTGTTCTGACTATCTCTGGCTCGGGAGCCATGTACGACAAAGCTAAACCTTCTGATTGGGACTGGTATCAGTACAGAAGTGATGTCAAAACAATCAAGTTTGCCTCCGGCAGCTCTATCACATATGTCGGAGCTTATGCATTCGGTCAGCTCGTAAATGTGACTTCTATAGACCTTCCTAATACGGTGAGCTCTATTGGAAAATATGCTTTCTCTGGCTCAGGCGTTAAAAATGTTACCCTTCCTACTTCCGTGACAGCTATAGGCGAATCGGCTTTCAACGCATGTTCTTCTCTGTACGCTGTACGGATACCTTCTTCCGTAAAGACCATCGGGGTTGGAGCTTTTAACTTCTGCTATAAGTTAGAATCAGTCTATAATTTTGCTACTACCCCTCAAACGCTGAAGGATGATATTTTCTATGACGTGAATACGGAGAATTATAAAGTGTTTGTGCCGGAACAATCTCTATCAGCATACAGTAGCGCAGCGTATTGGAAAAATGCTCCGCTTGAAGCAATGCCTACATGCGGATATAACCTCACGTGGGCCTTCTTGGAGGGAACTGGTGTTCTTATTATAGATGGTGTAGGCGCAATGTATGATTATGTAGAAAGCAAAGTACCATGGTATAACATTCGCAAGGATATTAAACAAGTGGCATTACCGACCGGATTAACAACAATTGGAGAAAATGCTTTTTGTGAATGCCGGACTCTAAAATCTATAACTATTCCTGAGGGTGTTACAACAATTGGAGATTATGCTTTCCAAGCATGTGCGACTCTAAGCTCTATAACCATTCCTAGTAGCGTCACAAGCATTGGACATTGGACTTTTTTGGGGTGCATATCGATGACCGCTATTGATGTAGATGCCGCTAATCCGAATTATTGTTCGTAGGACGGGGTGCTCTTCAATAAGGATAAAACGAACTTAATCCAATATCCTATCGGCAATCCAAGAACGAGTTATACCATCCCTAACACAGTAAAAAAGATTGGGCAATTCTCTTTTAATAGTACTGTAGACTTAACCTCAGTAACCATTCCTGAGGGTGTTACAACAATTGAAAAAATGGCTTTCCAATCATGCATATCTCTAAGCTCTGTAACCATTCCTAAAAGTGTTACATCAATCGAAAATTTTGTCTTCAATATATGCGGATTGCTGACTGCCATTAATGTAGATACCGATAATCCTAATTATAGTTCGGAGGACGGGGTGCTCTTCAATAAGGATAAAACGAACTTAATCCAATATCCTATCGGCAATCCAAGAACAACTTATACCATCCCCAATACCGTAACAGATATTATAGCATATGCTTTTGAAGGTTGCTTAACATTAACCTCTGTGACAATCCCTGAAAGTGTTACAACGATTGATGAAGGTGCATTCGGGGATTGCGGTTATTTGGAGGAAATCACCGATTATTCTGCTACTCCGCAGAATTTAGGGGAATGGGTGTTTTTCGGGGTAGATCAGGCTAACTGCAAACTCTACGTGCCGGCAGAGAGTGTGAACTTATACAAGGAGGCAACTCAGTGGAAAGAGTTTGACATAGAGGCCATCCATGATGAGCAAGGCGTGGAAAAGGTACAAGGGGACCAAGTACCCAGTACCAAGGTGCTCCGCAACGGTATGCTCCTCATCGAGCGTAACGGCAAAACATATACTATGCAAGGACAACAGATCCAATAACCAAATATTTAATACAGATGAGAAAGACTTTATTCTTATTAGCAGTCATGAGCAGTCTGGCGTTAGTTGCTTTTGCGGAAGACAAAGTAGAAAGGACGACCCGACAAGTTCAAGCTACTACTCCTTCAGAGGAAATCAAAAAGGAGAAGGAAATCATCCGTGTTTACATGGATACGACCTACACTTACTCCACCACGACAACCCGTCGCGAGAAAGTGGAGCCGGTTGACACTACCTGGACGCGCAAGGGACATTATATCCAAGCCCTGTTTGGAGCCGGATACGGCTCGTTGGGTTACGGACTGAAAGACATTCAAGAGGGACTGACCGACGCACGCAACAATGGCGGCTTCAACTGGCTCTTGCAGTTCAACTATGTCTATTACTTCCATGAGAACGTAGGATTCATGGTTGGTCTGCAGGCGGAACAAATGAGCAGTACGGCGGTGCTGAACGGCACGAAGACATGGACCTCCAACGGCGACTCGGACAACGGAGAGGAGTACAGCCACACCGTCACAATGAAGGACTGGAAAGAGAACCAGACTTCTTTCCTGCTCGGTTTACCGGTAGGATTCCAGTTCCAGTTCCCGATTGCGAAGATGCCGAAAGTGACCCATCGGAACAACCAGCTTCGTCTCTATTTTGACCTCGGGGCGAAAGTCAACTATCTCGTCGCTCAGAAATATAATCTCAAGAGCGGTTCTATCGAGCACAGCGGTAGTTACGACAAGTGGAATCTGACATTGGACGAGTCCATGGGCGCCGACCGCGACTATTATACGGAGACTATCGGCGAGAGCAAGGGGTGGGCGACTGATAAAAAGAACCTCTCCCTCAAGAACCTTTCCGTGGACGGAATGGCTGACCTCGGATTCATGATCCCCTTGAAAGAGCACTTGGACCTAATGGTAGGCTTGTATGCCAATTATACGTTCAATAACCTCAACGACAAAGAGAAAGAGATCGGTTGGCGCAATGATGCAGAAGAGGGTTACCGCCAGCACGCTTTCATGGAACCTTACGAGGGTGTACTGGCTACGGATTATGTCAAGTACGTACGTCCCTGGGACGTAGGCGTGAAGATAGGTATCTCATGGAACACCAGACGCAAACCTAAGAAGAGTTATGAGACGCTCGTCATCCGCGATACAACCTATACACTGACCCAGCGGGAGGAGGGAGAGAATATCCAGATTCCTGTAGCAGCAAGAAAAATCAATGAGATTATGAGGAAGTCCGTCATATGGTTTGATTTCGACAGCGACAAGCCAAAGCTCCAGCCGGCGGATGTAGTGGATAAGATTGCTCGGGTCCTGTTAGACCACCCCGAGCAGCTGGTGCTCGTCTATGGGCATGCCTCCAAGGAAGGCACCATGGAGTACAACCAGAACCTCTCCGAGCGTCGAGCCAGATCAATAGTGCGTCTGCTCAAACTGAAAGGTGTCCCATCCGACCAGATTGTCAGCAAGGGATTCAGCTATACCCAGCAATACGACGACTCCGAGAATCCCTATCATGATATCGCTCTGGACCGCCGTGTGGAGATTATCCCGGTAGTCGAGAAAGACAGAATCAACGAATAATGAACCATGTTAAAGAATATCAAAGTATGAAAAAGTATATTGTATTGGTATTGGGAATGTGGATGACGTTCTCTTACCTTCAGGCAGCTGATAAAGTCAACCATACCATTACGGTGGACTCCGACCCCTATACCTGTCGGTCAAAAGAGCCGGTCACGCTCGCTAATACCGTCGGAGTTGGGATTCCGGATAAGAACTTCTATTTCGAGTTAGAGCGAAGCGGTGAATATTCCAAAATATATGACGGTCCCGGTACAGGAACCTATGAGGTATCTCCTACCGTAGGAACGCATACCTATGTTGTAGCCTCGGGAACAGTAAAAATCACTATGCCGCCCCGTATGCCGCAAGCGGAGCAGGCTGTGGCAGCCGGCGAGCTGCCGGATGTACCGGGTTACACAATCGGTCAATATGATGTCTATACGGTCACGGTGAACTATCATACCGAGTATCACGACTCAACGGTTAATGCGGACGTCTTTACGAACTTGGCACATTTCTCCTTCAGCACCACAGCCGGCACAACGGACGAAAAAACAGGAAAGACATTCTGCGGAATGGACAGCTATTACAAACTTATAGACGAACAGAACGATCCGAAACCCTATGACTTTACAAACGGTCTGCAACCTACCCAAGACGACCCTGCAAAGGTAGCGGAGGAGCGTGACCTGCCTATCGGTATGAATATATTCGCCATCTATATCCTTAATCAGTACAATGAGATACAGTGGCGCGACGTTTATAACGTTACCGTCAAGGCTTCCTCATGCACCGCGGGGCTGGTGTATGCCAAATGGAATGATTTCATGTTCGTCGACAACGGAGAAGGAGGAGGTAACGGCAGTTATGTCGCATACCAGTGGTATAAAGACGGAAACGCTATCGCCGGAGCAACCAAGCAGTGGATTCGCACCACTCTGCCCGAGTATGAGAACGCAGCGCCTTCCGGCAAATACTATGTGCTCATAACTGACAATAGCGGCAATAGTTTCTATACATGCCCTACGGCATTTGACGATCTGCCGCAAAGCAGTGTAGCTAACCGGCATAAGCCGGCTGCTGCTCCCTCACGCAAGCAAATCAAGAACGGTCAACTCTATCTGATATACGAAGAACGGATGTACGACGCACGAGGCATGGAAGTACATTGAGATTTACTATTAAAGGATACGATTTAAAGGGTATATGTCCTGCGGCGGACGTTAATGCATAGAACGAGTACATTGCCTAACGGCAGTGTGGAAAAAAGTGCAGAAAATATCACATTCTGCACTTTTTATTTGCACAATTACTTTTTTTGTTGTACTTTTGCAGGCTTAATGTGTAAATACCTACAAAAGATATGAATAAAATCATAAGTAAACGTTTCTTCTCGGAGAATGTTGCAGAGCTGGTAGTCGAGGCTCCGCTGATTGCCAAGAGCCGCAAAGCAGGCCATTTCGTTATTGTGCGTGTGGACAAGGATTCCGAACGTATGCCTCTGACTATCAGCGACGCTGATGTTGAGAAAGGTACTATCAACCTGGTAGTTCAACGTATAGGCGTCTCCACCTCCAAACTCTGCGCCCTCAATACGGGTGATGAATTGGCGGATTTGGTAGGTCCGCTAGGTAAGGCGACCGATATCCGTCTGTACGGAACGGTTGTGCTGGCATGCGGCGGTGTAGGTGCTGCGCCTACGTTGCCTATCGCACAGGCTATGAAAGAGGCAGGCAACCGCGTCATAACGGTACTGGCTGCACGTAATAAAGACCTGATTATCCTGAAGGAGCAACTGGCCAAGTATTCCGATGAGCTCATCGTCATGACCGATGACGGTTCAATGGGACAACAAGGCGTAGTTACGGTTGGCGTAGAGCAAGTCATTAACCGCGAGAAAGTGGATAAATGCGTGACTATTGGACCGGCAATCATGATGAAGTTCGTGGCACTGACGACCGCCAAATACAATATCCCGACAGAAGCCAGTCTGAATACCATTATGGTTGACGGAACGGGTATGTGCGGTGCATGTCGCGTGACCGTTGGCGGCAAGACGCGTTTCGTGTGCGTTGACGGACCCGAGTTCGACGCTCA